>JBBRAW010000068.1:0-18820 GCA_038206385.1 Bacteroidia bacterium
ATGAGAATGCTGTCAGGTTTCAGCAAGAAGCTTTTGAGCATGGTTTTGATGCAGTAATCATTGGTACCAACGACAAAGGATTGCACATGGTAAGTTTATTTTCTAGTAATAGTTCTGTTGCGACCATTAAAGAGATGGCAGCAATTAAAGTTGAATTTCAAAATGATGCTTGGATGTTTTCTGAGAAAAATTAATCAAGCAATTCTAGTTTTTTTCTAAGATTATTTCAGCGAATTTTTTTTTAGAATTATCTCAAATTACTTGATACGTTTAATGATTAATAATTTATCTGAATTCAAAAGTAATTCAAAATCAGAATTTTTATAAACTTCATTCGGACAGTTATTCATTCCCAACAATTCAATGTGTGGAGGAGATAATAAAATATAATCGATGTGGAATTTTTTTGTTGCTTGCAAAAATCCTGATTGAAAGAGCGAAGTATCCGCTTTCTGCATCTCGGTGTAATACATTTCTCCTTGTATAGATTTAAAGCTATCTATTTCATTAAAGATAAAAGTCATTGGAGCAACAACCCTTAATTCATGCGTGTTTTCATGGATATATTTTTTTACAATATCGCTATTTTGTTTTGGATAAAATTTATCGCTGCATAATCTGATATTGAAAAAACTATTTGCTGAGAAATAAAACAATAGCAAAATAGTACAAGTTACAGTTGCGAATTTATGATTGATCCTTAGTTTAAACAGATAAAGCTCATTTCTTTTATCATAAATGATTTGTAATCCGTAAGTCACTAACAACATTAAATAAGGCAAATAGATGATAGCATATTTTGATGATTTGTGAACTGAAAATAATGTTAAGGTGACTATTAATATTAACGAATACAATAAGAGTGTTTTGTTTTGTTTTAGTTTCTTAAATGAAATAACAAAAACAACGATCATCATTATAGAAAAGCTAACTTCTATTGGGCTATGAAAAAATCGTTTGTGTTCAGATAAAATATTGTAGAGAAATTTCAACGCCAATGGCATATCTGGAAGTGTATCGATTGAAGGATTATTGTTCATTTGGTACGACCAAAATGCGAAATCCGACATAGATCTAAAATCATAAAAATAAATCGCGATAGTTGGTAACGTAAAAATGCCGAAAATAAATGCTGGAAGAAACTTTTTATTCATTGCTAAAAGCAAAAATCCAGAAATGGGAAATACAATTCCGTTTAGATGTGTAGCTACACACAATCCTGCAAACAGACCAGCAATTGCGGCATTGACGAGAATACGATTTTGTTGTTCAAGCGATTTCTCGAGAAAGATAAAAGATAGAAATCCTATTGCCATTACAGGTAACTCAGGACGATAGATAAAGGAGAATTCGAAGATCAAGGCATTCGACAATAGCAATGAAAAGAAGAGTAGCATTGATTCTTGTGAATGAGATTTACTTTTGGCGTAATAACAAAAGCTGCTGATAAAAATTATAAGGTACATCAAGCTTACTGATTTCAATGTGTACAGCGACCATCCAAATAAATTCACGAACCATCCACCTTGTATCGTAAGAAATTTATGATGACAAACATGGCGAATCTCTAGCATAGTGATGCCTCTCATTAATTCCGATTTCGCATAACCTAGCTTTGCTTGAAAATAAGCTAGATCACCAATCCAACCATCATCAACATCAGGTATTCGATGAATTAAACTATAGATGAAAAGTAGGATTGTAGATCCTAAAAAGAATTGCAAATATTTTTTATTCATTTGAAATGGCGACGAGCAATAATTTGTTTCAGCTTAAAAGTGCACTATTATTTTAATATAAAAACATAATTCATTAAATGATTCATCATCTACAAGTAAAAAATTAAAGTAGAAATGATCTAACACTTCAAGAAATTAATTTAATAGTTCAGATTTATTTTTGAATTAAATTGTCAATAGCCTTCGCTAAAAGATGGTCTTTTTCTGTTACGATATCTCCAGCATCATGGGTATTTAATTTAATGTCTACTTTATTGTAAACATTATTCCATTCTGGATGGTGATTCATTTTTTCGGCTATCAAAGCTACTCTAGTCATGAAGCCGAATGCTTCGCTAAAATTTTTAAACTTAAAAGTCTTGCAAAGATGATTGTCATTTTCTTCCCACATGGAATTCGTTGTGTATAATTTTAGTTGAAAGGTAGTAATATTCTGAATTCAATCTGTGCTATTTATTGAATTATTTCTACGTATTTTTTGTTCACCATTTCACTTGTAATAGTAACTTTGCAAAAAAAACAATGTCATTTTCTCATATCTTAAAAAGTAGTTTAACGCATAAGTGTCCTCGTTGTTTAGAAGGTAATTTATACCCTGACATGAATCCCTACCATTTGAAACATACTACGGAGATGTATTCGCATTGCCCAAAGTGTGATTTGAATTTTTTTCCTGAGCCTGGTTATTATTATGGTGCAATGTATGTTAGTTATGCATTCACAATTGCGATAGGAGTCGGGGTGTTTCTACTATACTATTTCTTGGTACCCACTTTTAGTCCGATGCCTTTCTTAATACTATTTACGTTTATTTTATTAGGTTTAGCTCCTTATACATTCAGAACTAGTCGTGCGATTTGGTTGAATTTTTTTAATCGATATAGTGCGGAGCAACAATCATTGGCTTCAAAAAAATAAATTTCGATTAGGAATTTTTCAATGCATTACAAGTATCAATTATTGTTTCACTTAATGGCCTGAACTGGAAACCTAGTGCTTTAATTTTATCAGCGTTATAATGATAATGTTGCTGACTTGAGTGAGCTGTTTCTTTTGTGATGAAAGGACTATTCCCACTGATGCCTGAACGTATTTTTTCTAATCGCCAAATAATAGCACTTACCCAAGGTTTTATTTTAATGGAAGGAGCTTTTACATTTAGCACATTAGCGATTTGGTTAAAGAACGTATGAAAACTACTATTTTCTCCATTTAAAATAAATCGTTCTGCTGTAATTTCTTTTTCTACAAGAAAGCGCATTGCTAAACTTACATCACGAACATCAACAAATCCACTTTCACCATCGGTATAAAATTTAAATCCATTTTTTATTTTCAAAAAAAGTTCAGAGCTTCCTTTCGACCAATCACCAGGACCTAAAATAATAGTTGGATTTACGATTACAGCATTTAACCCTTCTGAAATTCCTCTCCACACTTCACGTTCGGCACCAAATTTACTAA
Source organism: Bacteroidia bacterium (assembly GCA_038206385.1). Classification (GTDB taxonomy): domain Bacteria; phylum Bacteroidota; class Bacteroidia; order AKYH767-A; family OLB10; genus JANXSD01. Next base: position 3,204 of record JBBRAW010000068.1, read on the forward strand.
TTCCATAATTTGAATTATGCGAACCTGGTATCCAATCACTGTGTTCATCTATTATCGCACCTTCAATTATTCTACCTAGTGAAGAGACAGAGCTTACATGGCAAAAGTTTTTAAATTCCGTTTTTCCTAAACAAAGATTTACAAGATTTGCTGTTCCTTCAATATTAATTTGCTCCATTAATTTTGCTTTCTTAGGATCAAAAGAAATAGATGCGGCGCAATGGTAAACGATAGTAACATCCGTTAGTGCTTGTTCTAAACTAAACAGATCTAATAAATCCCCATCAATCCATTCAATATTTTTATGTAGTTCAGGCTCCTCTTTTATCCAATTATCAAAAAGATTTACAGACGATGAAGCTCGCTTTAAAGCACGAACATTTTTACCTTCTTTGGCAAGATCATATAAAAGACGAGATCCTAAAAGTCCTGTTCCTCCTGTAACTAAAATCATAGTGTGCAAAGTAACAAATAAATCATATTCTTATTTTGTTAATCCAACAATTTGAATAGCTCCTTTGTTTTTTCCTACGATGATGGATGGCTTATTATGAACAGTTATTTTTTTCATAGATTTCACATCACCTGGAATATAAAAGCCAGATTGATTCAGTGGCTCTGCTTTAAATTTAATGTTTGTTCCTTCAAGAAATAAACCAATTCCAGCATCGTTTCTCCCCGATTCTACTTCTGTTGAATAGTCGTTTCCGCCAACTACTAAATCGATGATTCCATCTTTATTAAAATCATCTGCAATTACGGCATTGATAGGAAATATTTGCGCTTTTACTGGAAGATATTGTTGTGTGAAATTCCCCTTTCCATCATTTATGAAAGTTGTATTTGCTAAGTCATTTACTTTAAAATTTGAGGCTTTACTAAGTTGCAAAGGACTAAATATTTCGTTAATGGTAGCATTAGCATAAGTATGGTATCGTAAAAATTTCTTTTTCAAAACAACCATTTGATCTAACAAATTATCTCGGTAAGCAATTGGATAACTTACACCATCTTGGTACATACTTATTATACAATCGGTACTTCCGTTATTATCGAAATCACTAACAATCATCGTAAGTGGAAATTGTTCATTGGCTTTATATCTTGTATTGAAACTAATATTTCCACCAATTAAATCCATATCACCATCACCATCTACATCGGCTTGTTGAATGGTATTCCATAAGCCATACGAGCTTTCCAAAATCATTGGAACAGTATCTAATTTCCCATTATTATTTTTATAGATAGTTAACGGCATCCATTCACCAACGATCACTAAATCTTTCCATCCATCACCATTTACATCACACCAAATCGCATCAGTAACCATTCCTATTTTAGATAATGATGGAATGGTATTAGTGATATCAGTAAACTTTCCATTATTATTTTGTAATAAATAACTATTGGGAATTAAACCATAATGTCCAGGAACAACTCTTCCTCCAATAAAAATATCTTGATCTCCGTCTTTATCATAATCGTCGATTGCAATTGCTTTACCACTTGTAAAAATATTTTGCAGCGCATCACTTTTTGTAAAATTACCTTTGCCATCGTTCGTATATAATCTTACTGGATACATGTTAGGCATTTCAGGATATTCATTACCACCACTTACAACAAGTAGATCATTATCACCATCGTTATCTGCATCAAAGAAAGCGGCACCAGTATCTTCATATTTTTTATCTGCAACAATATCACTTTCATTTTTTAATTTAAATTTTCCAGAAGTATCTTGAAGAAAAAAGGAGCCTTCGTTATCTTTACTTCCACCAATAAAAAAGTCATCTATCTTGTCGGAGTTTACATCTGCAACAGCAATACAAGGACCCATCAACGAAAACTGATGTGGCAATAGGGGTTCAAGTTTAAAGTCGATGTAAGCATTTTCTTTTTGAGTATAATTTACATTCGTTTGCTTTGTGATGTCAGTAAATAAGGTGGTAATTTTCTCTTCTGATTTCACACTAGGAATAGCATTTTTTATGTCGAGTGAGTAAAGCGCATTCGCTGCAAGAGCACTAATATTTTGCGTTAAGCCATTCGGCCATTTAACAGAAACATTAGCAGAAGTATTTTGTCCGATTCCAAAATGCACGAACCATTCGTTACTGGAAAGATATCCTTTATCGGGATTAAAATGTTGCACTTGTTTTTTACCATCAGGAGTTTCAATATTCACAACAGCACCGATGCCTTCGCTATTTTTTTTATCGCCAATTAATTTAAACCGAATAAAATTTCCAGATTTATTTTCGGAAGTATTATTTCTGTAGATAAAAGGCGTATCATAAATATTATTAACGATAATATCTAAATCACCATCGTTATCTAGATCAGCATAAACGGCACCATTACTCCAAGAAGGAATATCCATTCCACTAACTTTAGTAACATTATTGAAAGTGAGATTTCCATTATTTTTATAGAGGTAATTCTGCATTTTAAAAGAAGGAATAACTGATAATGCTTTCATTGCATCTTCTACTTTACTTGTTTTAAAAACTTCCTTTTTAATGGAATCACCAATGTACATCATAAAATCCATGTCAGTGATATCTCGTAAGTATCCATTGGTGACATATAAATCTTTTAAGCCATCGTTATCAAAGTCGGCAAGCAATGGTGTCCAGCTCCATTCTGTTGAAGAGACGCCAGCCAAATAGCTTATGTCAGAGTATGTATGGTTACCATTATTGAGTTGTAAAATATTTTTTACATATTGATTTCCAAAACCATATTTAACACGCTTATTAAAATTATCATAATTGCTAGCGGCTATTAAAACTTTTTGACGAGGATATGATTCAGGAAGCATATCAAGCGTTATTAAATCTAATAGTCCATCGTTATTTATATCAGCGTAATCGGAGCCCATTGATGAATAACTAAAGTGCTTAAAATAATCTTCCGCTTTATTTGTAAATGTTTTATTTTTATTGTTGATGAATAAATAATCTGGCTCTTTCACATCATTACAAATGTAGATATCTGGATAACCGTCATCGTTGAAGTCATCAATAATAGCACTTAATGAAAATGAATAGGTCCCAAGTCCTGAGGATATTGTTTCATCTTTAAAAACATTATTTACATTCTCATAATATCTACAACTTACATTTTTTTGAAGTGAATCTTTAATTGCTACTAGATTTCCAGCCTTATCATATCCTACGTGAATATTATTAGCAAAACTCATTTCTGAAGGATGATTTAATAAAAACATATCTAAATCACCATCTAAATCCATATCATAGAAATATGCTTGAGTACTATAGCTCGCATCATCAAGTCCATATTCTTTTGCACTTTCCGTAAAAGTTAAATTGCCATTATTGATATACAAAACATTTCTACGAAGGGAATCTGTGCTAAATGCAGATTTGCAAACATAAATATCTAAATATCCATCACCGTTAATGTCAACCATTGTAACACCAGTTTTGTATCCTTCTCCGCCGTTCACCTTCGCACTTTCCGTGATATCTTTAAATTTAAAGTTGCCTAAGTTGAGATAAAGTTTATTTGCTGAGGTGTTTCCAGTAAAATATAAATCAGGCAATCCATCGTTGTTAATGTCGCCAACTGAAACACCTCCTCCATTGTAAAGATAATAGTAGGTGAATTCATTTAACGTACTTGATTCAGTAACTATATTTTTAAAATCTATACCCGAATATTCTGATTTAATTTGAGTAAATGATAATTGCGCTTTGGTTATTAAACTAAAATGCAAAAGCAAATAAAGTAGGAGCGCGATATTTTTTTTCACTTACGATTATATATTTTTTGAATTACATAATTTCCAACTGTTCGACCTTGGTCAGCACCATTATCTAGTGAAGGCATGTAATGTATTCCACCATAAAAGCGACTAACACTTGCTTCTTGAGAAGCAATATTAAATGACGCAAAACTTCGAGGTGGAATATTAATATACATTTCTGATGAATCAGTATACGAATAAGGTTGCGTAATAATTGCCGTTAAAATAGTTGCAGAGGATGCAGATAAAACGCTGTGTCCACTTGTATATTCAGGAAAAGAAGGAGTTTGAATATATGGTAACCATTGCGGATCAATTAAACTATTAATATACGTTTCTGGTCGCATTGCTTGGCTTCGATATTTTTCCGACCAACAACTTATTAAAGATTCAAAAATGCCAATGCACACAAGAGTATATGTTTCAGATGTTTTTATCTCATTAAAGTTTAAATTTCTACAAGCTTGCCCTGTGATTTTAAGCCAATGACCTGCCGGTGAAATTTTATGTACAAAGTAAGTTAAGTGTCCTTCTGAATAAGAAATGTTTGGATTACAATCCCAAAATTGTGCAATCGTTTTTTTTAAAGTGTCTAATGATTTAGATGTGTTGTATAAGTCCATTGCATTTTTGAAATACAACGAGTTTTTCTTTTCACTAAACGGAACATTAGGTATTGGTTTTATTTGTGAGGCGGAGTCAGTAATAAGTGTACGAATTAGATTCCAATGAGGCTCTATTGCAGTCGTATATTCAGGAGCTGTAGGTTTCCATGCACCTACAGCATCACTTAATACATATCGCTCCATTGTTTTTACTTGAATATAATTATCTTTTAGTATCCATTCGATAATTTGTTTTCCTGCAAGTGCTCCAAATTCAATTGATTTATTGATCAATGTTGTATCAATATTTTTATTTATCCAGATTTCTTTTTCTTCTTTTTCAAAATCAGTTAACATGTTTTCTGAAAAGACAAGTTTTTTTGCAACAGTTGTAAATGCAAATTCAGCAGCTATCGAATAATTGATTTCTGTTTGTGTTGCTGTTAATTTTGGTAAAGATTTAATAGCGCTTTTTAAAGATTTCATTTCTGGATTGCCTAAACACAATACTTCATAAGCAGCAATATTGGGATAGACATGAACTCTGCTTGCTACAGGTGGTGTGAAAAGATCTTCCATTACAACATCTATCAGTTTTTCATTACAGCGTACTAAATAGTTGTCGGTGATGGAAGCGCAATTTCCAGTTGTTATTCTCAGAATACAGAAAAAGCAAATGATATAAATATTTTTCATTTTCGAGTTAAAGGCGAATTCAAATATACACCTAATTGTTAATTTGAAAATGAGTGCGCTCAATAAATATATATATATAAGCTCTTACTCAAATATTTTTAATTATATGACTATATTTTGCAAAATTTCAGACTACTACGAGGTTAAGTATTTTAAATAGAATAGCCTATGTAAACTAAATACAGATCGTGTTAATAATCCGTCAAATAATTCCAATCTTTGCTGCTTTGCAATCTTTATAGTTAAAGAATTATCTTTGCGATATATGTCGAATAAGCCGAATTTTATTGAAGAGTTACGCTGGCGCGGGATGCTACATGATGTGATGCCCGGTACAGCTGAACAGTTTGAAAAAGAACTCACTACTGCCTATGTAGGGTTCGATCCTACTGCTGAGTCCTTGCATGTAGGGAATTTGGTTCCAATAATGTTGTTGAAACATTTGCAGGTTAACGGGCATAAGCCTATTGCTTTGGTAGGTGGTGCAACGGGCATGGTGGGCGATCCTTCGGGCAAGAAAGAAGAGCGTAAATTGTTAAAGGAAGATGCCCTCGATCATAATGTTGCATGCATTCGTAAACAACTTTCGAAGTTTCTTAATTTTACTGATGGAGATAATAAAGCGGAACTTGTAAATAATTTTGATTGGTTTAAAGAATGGAGCTTACTTGATTTTTTGCGAGAAGTTGGAAAACACATTACTGTAAGTTATATGATGTCGAAAGATTCTGTACAGAATCGATTGGAGTCGGGGATTTCTTTTACAGAGTTTAGTTACCAATTAATTCAAGGTTACGATTTTTTTCATCTCTATAAAAATTTCAATTGCAAAGTGCAGATGGGTGGTTCTGATCAATGGGGAAACATCACTACTGGAACAGAACTTATCCGGCGAATGGAAGGTGGAGAAGGATTTGCGATAACATGTCCGCTCATAACCAAAGCTGATGGAAGTAAATTTGGTAAAAGTGAAAGTGGTAATGTTTGGCTCGATGCTAATTTAACATCTCCGTATAAATTTTATCAGTTTTGGTTAAACTCGAGTGATATAGATGCAGCGAAATACATTCGCATTTTTACGTTGCTTACGCAAGAAGAAATTATTGGAGTTGAAGTTGAACATGCACAAGCACCACATTTACGAGTATTACAAAAAGCGTTAGCGAAGGAGGTAACGTGTACAGTTCATTCGCTTGAAGCATACGATGGCGCGGTGGAAGCTTCAGATATTTTATTTGGCAATGCACCTACTGATGCCTTATCACGATTAGATGAAGAAACATTGTTAAGTGTATTCGAAGGTGTTCCTCAAGTAAATCTCTCTTTAGCAGAATTGGAAGTAGGAATTAATGTTGTAGAATTATTATCTGATAAATCAACAATTTTTCCATCACGTGGAGAAGCAAGAAAGATGATTCAAGGTGGTGGAATTTCTTTTAATAAAGAAAAGATTAATGATGTTGCATTAATGGTGAACGTAAGTAATTTGCTAAACAAAAAATATCTCTTAGTACAAAAAGGAAAGAAGAATTATTTCTTGTTAATCGTTTCGTAACTATTACAAACCTTTCTTCTTTCTCCAAAGAAATATAAATCCAACAGATAAAATAATTAGAATCGAGAATCCAAAGTTGGTCCAAAGAGTGAATTCGTCATTACCCGTTAGTTCAGCCCCACCTCTCTTTAATTTGAACACTAAAAAGGATAATCCTGTTCCAAATAAAACGGAGATTAAGATGATGGTAACTCTTCTGTTATTCGACATGTTAATTTAATTTATTTTTAGCATGGATAATTTGTTCAATGCTAATTGTGTTGCGAAGATACATATTAGGGATTAGGTGGAATGGCAGAAGTGTAATTACTTGTTATATGACATTGTAAAGTGACCCCTAAAAACAATAAATTCAGGACAGGAAATGGCGAAACAAAAATTAGAAACGGTCAGAGAATTAATATATTTCTCATATGCAAACTTGGCCATGGCTCATTCGGCTGTTGGTAAAAAACAAGTGAAATACGAGATATTTAATTTTATGATTAGAGCCAAACTATTCAAAGGACTAAAAGAAGGTACAATGAATATGCGAACAATTTTTGATGATGAAAAAATTAAATTGCAAACAGGACAAATTTGTAATTATTGTGGTTCTTCCGATAAATTAGCGTTAGACCATATTTTTCCACAGAAATACGGTGGTCAAGATAATGCTGAAAATCTAATTTTTGCTTGTAGGTCTTGTAACAGTTCAAAGGGGAAAAAGGACTTAATGGAATGGATGATTTTTAAGAGACAATTTTTGCCATTAATGATAATTAGGCGTTACCTAAAACTGACATTTAATTATTGCAATCAAAATGGACTACTCGACAAGAAAATTGAAGAAATAAAAGACCTCGGACTTCCGTTCAGAATTGACCTCCTACCAACAAGTTTTCCAAAACCAAACGAATTGACACTTAACATAGAACTAAAAAACAACCAACCACCAACAGAAAATTAGTGTCAGTTTTTTTGAAGAAAAAAAGTCGAACACCAACTGCTATTAACTAATTCAAACTTTGGAAATTCACAATCCTTCCTACAACCACAAAATTTTCAATAAAGACCTATGGCAAATTCTACTATTATCATTTACCAGACTGAAAATGGTAATACTAAAATAGAAACTCGTTTGGAAAATGAAACGGTTTGGCTGACGCAAGCACAAATGAGTGAGCTTTTCGGGAAAGATAGAACAGTAATAACCAAACATATAAATAATATTTTTGACGAGCTAGAATTAGATGAAAAAAGCAATGTGCAAATATTGCACATTGCAAATTCTGATCGACCAATCAAATTTTATAACCTTGATGTAATTATTTCTGTTGGATATCGAGTCAAAAGCCATCAAGGTACAAAGTTTCGCCAATGGGCAACGGCAAGACTTAGAGAGTATATTGTAAAAGGTTTTACAATGAACGATGAATTGCTAAAACAAGCAGGTGGTGGCAATTATTTTGAAGAATTATTAGCTCGTATTCGTGATATACGTTCGTCTGAAAAAGTATTTTGGCGTAAAGTGTTGGATATATATGCAACGAGTATTGATTACGACCCAAAGTTAGAAATGTCTACATTGTTTTTTCAAATAGTACAAAATAAAATGCACTGGTCGGCACACGGACACACCGCTGCCGAAATCATTTACCAACGAATAGATGCAAAAAAAGAAAACCTTGGACTTACTCACATTAACGGTAACAAACCAACTAAACAGGAAATAGTAATAGCCAAAAACTATTTAAACGAAGATGAATTGAATGTGCTAAACCGAATGGTAACATCTTATTTGGAATTGGCCGAACTGCAAGCAATGAACCGCAAGCCAATGTACATGAAGGACTGGATACAACGCTTAGATGATTTTGTGAATATGACTGGAAATAGTATCTTACAAAATGCTGGAACAGTAAGCCACCAAGAGGCACTGAAAAAGGCAAATGCCGAATATGAAAAATATAAAGAACAAACTAAAAATGAACTCTCAGAAACAGAGAAGCATTTTATAAAACATATCGAAACAACCACTAAAAAATTGAACCAGAAGAAGCCAAATAAATAAAAATCCAAGAGAGAGAATAATGAAAATAGAGAAACCAAAATTGGTCCAAAGAGTGAATTCATCATTTCCCGTTAGTTCATCTCTCCTAGCTTTAATTCGAAAACTAAAACGATAATCCCGTTCCAAATAAAACGGAAATTAAAATGATGGTAACTCTTCTGTTGTTCGACATAATTATTTAATTTATTTTAGTATGAATAATTTGTTCCATACCAAATGTGCTACGAAGATACATATTAGAAATAAGATGAATTGGTAGAAGAGGAGATTCTTATTAATTCATCTTTTTCTAATTTATTATTTATCCACTAATTATAAATATTTTCAATTTTAACTATGGCAAATTCCTTAATAAATGCTTCGAGTCCGTACTTAAAGCAGCATGCTAATAATCCCGTTGATTGGTATGCTTGGGGTGAAGAGGCATTATCAAAAGCTAGTGCAGAAAATAAATTATTAATCATTAGTATTGGTTATTCTGCTTGTCATTGGTGTCATGTGATGGAGCGTGAAAGTTTTGAAGATGTTGAGATCGCTACGATCATGAATAAGTTTTTCGTGTGCATTAAAGTGGATCGTGAAGAACGTCCTGATATTGATCAAATTTATATGGATGCTGTTCAATTGATGACGGGCAGAGGAGGATGGCCACTGAATTGTATCACATTGCCGAATCAAAAACCAATTTATGGTGGCACTTATTTTCCTAAAGAACAATGGCGACAAGTACTTCTACAAGTTGCAAAATATTATGAAGAGGATACTGAAAATTGTATTCAATATGCTGAAGAGTTGACAACAGGCGTGCAACAAATGGAGTTGTTAAAATCACCAAATACAGAGGATAAAATCATTATTAATATTGATGAAATATTTTCGAAATGGGAACAGCAATTGGATAACGAAGAAGGCGGTCCGGATCGCTCACCAAAATTTCCAATGCCTGATAATTACCAATATCTTTTACAGTATTTATTTTATTCGAATAATAAAAATTGTGAAAAGCATATCCAACTTACATTACGTAAATTAGCTTTCGGCGGAATCTATGATCAGTTAGGTGGTGGTTTTGCCAGATACAGCACCGATTCACTTTGGAAGGTGCCGCATTTTGAAAAGATGTTGTATGACAATGCACAATTAGTTTCCTTGTATTGCAAGGCATATCAAGAATTCAAAGATCCATTGTATAAAGATATTGTTGAAGAAACATTGTCGTTTGTGCGAGATGAAATGACTAGTCCTGATGGCGGCTTTTATGCAGCATTGGATGCCGATAGTGAACACGTGGAAGGAAAGTTTTATACGTGGAGTAAGGAAGAAATTGAAATTGTTTTAAAAGAAGATTCAAAATTATTTTGTGAATATTATAATATCAACGAACGAGGATATTGGGAGCACGATCAATATATTTTATTGCGTCATGATGCTGATGAAACAATCGCGTTAAGAAATAATATTACCACAACTGTTTTACGGAAGTCTATCAACGATTCGAAAATTAAATTGATGGCAATTCGAAGTCAGCGCATTCGTCCGGGACTAGATGATAAAATAATTTGTAGTTGGAATGCTTTAATGATGAAAGCGTATGTTGATGCTTATATGACTTTTGCTAATGAAGACTATCTCATCGCTGCAAAGAAAAATGCAGAATTTATTTTTGCAAATTTAACGCTTGCTGATGGACAGTTAATGCATACTTGTAAAGATGATTTGGCGTCTAAGTCTGTTGCAGTTATTGATGGTTTCCTCGAAGATTATGCTTTTATGATTGATGCTTTAATAACATTGTATCAAGCTACGTTTGATGAAAAATATTTGCAACATGCCAATTCATTAATGCAATATGCAATCGAAAATTTTTCGGATGAAGCAGCAGATATGTTTTATTTTACCTCCGAAAAATCAGTATCGTTAATAGCACGAAAAATTGATGTTCAAGATAATGTAATGCCTTCTGCAAATGCTGTTATGGCAATCAATTTATTTATGTTGAGTCGATATTTTGAAAATGATGTTTACGAACGTTGTTCAACGAAGATGCTAAATGTAATGAAGGAAAATATTGTTCGATCTACTCCTTGGTTCGCACATTGGGCGCAATTAAATTTGTTAATTTCTCAACCAATTTTCGAAATAATTTTCACTGGATCCAATGCCGAGAACTTGCGAAATGAATGGTGCTCCGATTATATGCCGAACGCAATTATTGCAGGTACGAAAATGAGTTCCGAGATGCCATTGCTCAAAGGCAGGATTAAAGACGATGAATCATTTATTTATATCTGTAGAGATAAAACATGTGGTTCGCCTGTAAAATCCGTGAAGGAAGCCAGATCACAAACCTTGCTATCAACAAATTAATATCTTTGAATCCCTATCCAATAAAAAATGAAAAAACTATTTCTACTTGCAGCATGTTCTGCACTTATCTTTTCAGCTTGTAAACCTAAAACTTCAAGCACAAAGGAGGTTGCTTCTTTCAAAGATCCTTTGATTGAAAACATGGACACTACTGTTAGTCCTGCAACGGATTTTTTCCAATATGCCTGCGGACGATGGCTAAAAAATAATCCAATTCCTGGCAATGAAAGAAGTTGGGGCGTTTGGAGTCTTGTTCAAAATGAAACGTTTGAACGCATGCGCACATTAAGTGAAGATGCAGGAAAAGCAAATGCAAAACTTGGTTCTGCAGAGCAAAAAATTGGCGACTATTATCATACAGGAATGGATACTGTTGCAATCGAGAAGCAAGGTCTTGATCCATTGAAAAAAGAGTTTGATCGCATTGATGCAATAAAGGATCAAAAGGATTTGCAAAGTGTGATCGCACTATTTCAAACTTATGGCGTGAGTCCGTTGTTTGGTGTTTACATTGCTCAAGATGAAAAACGTAGTGACGTGCAAACGTTGCATCTTTTACAAGGAGGATTAGGATTGCCTGAACGTGATTACTATTTCAATACAGATACACGTACAAAAAATATCCGTAAAGAATATGTTTCTCATATCTCGAATATGTTTACGTTGATGGGCGAAGATGATGCGTTGGCGATGAAGCATTCTCAGATTATCATGAACCTCGAAACAAATCTTGCAAAAGCATCACGTAAGTTAGAAGACCTTCGTGATCCTTACAAGAATTACAATAAGATGGCTGCGAATACAATGAAATCATTGACGCCTTCTGTTGATTGGCAAGCAATGTATGTGGGTATGCACATGAATAATATCGACACAGTAATTGTTGGTCAGCCTGAATTTTTTAAAGAAGTTGAGCATAGCTTAAAAACTGTTTCTATCGAAGATTGGAAAACATATTTACGTTGGAATTTAATTTCAAATTTTGCTAGTGACTTAAGTAGTAAATTCGATAAAGAACATTTCCATTTTTATGGCGCAGTATTGTCTGGTGTTAAAGAACAACGTCCGAGATGGAAGCGCGTTTTAGCTTCTCAAGAAGGTGCTATTGGCGATTTATTAGGAGAGCTTTATGTAAAGAAATATGTATCACCAACTGTTAAGAAACGTTATCAATTATTAACTGATAATATTTTGCAAGCTTATCGAGAACGCATTCAACAATTAACTTGGATGACGGATTCGACAAAGCAAAAAGCAATTGCAAAATTGAATGCTGTAATGACTAAAGTTGCGTACCCTGATAAGTTCAAAGATTATTCTAAGTTAACTATTGATAGAAGTTCGTATGTTGCAAATGTTATTCGTGCTGATGTATGGGCGCACGATTTTCAAGTAAATAAACTTGGCAAACCTGTTGACCGCACAGAGTGGGACATGACACCACAAACGTATAATGCATATTACAATCCATCCAATAATGAAATCGTTTTACCTGCTGCAATGTTTATTATTCCAGGCATGGCAGATACATTAGCTGATGATGCAATTATTTATGGTTATGCTGGTGCGTCAACAATCGGACATGAAATTACACATGGTTTTGATGATCAAGGAAGACAGTTTGATGCGCAAGGAAATTTAAGTAATTGGTGGTCGAAAAGTGATGAAGAAGAATTTACTAAACGTGCTGATCTCATCATCAAACAATTTAATGCATTTACTGTTGCTGATAGTTTGCACATCAATGGTACTGCAACACAAGGAGAAAATATTGCTGATCTTGGTGGTGTAGTTTTAGGATTAGAAGCATTCAAAAAAACAGAGCAATATAAAGAAGGAAAATTAATTAATGGACTAACTCCTGTGCAACGATTCTATCTTGGATATGCATTATCGTGGCTTGGGCATAATCGTCCGGAGTCGTTGGCGATGAGTGTTATGACGGATGTACATTCACCAAATTTTTTACGCATCAATGCGCCTGTTGCAAATCAAACGGAGTTTTATAAAGCGTTTGGAGTTAAAGAAGGTGATGCAATGTGGAGAGCTGATAGTTTGAGAGTTAATATCTGGTAATCGCTTAAACATAATATGTAAAAATACGTTCTCTGAAATTAATCGGAGAGCGTATTTTTATTGGTACTAATGGCAATAAATTTTCGATTCGAAGCAACTTTCATCATCCTTAGAGGAATAATAATTCAGTTCGGTGTTCATTCGCATTTATTAGGTGATCATTTATTACCTTTGGACAATAGTAGTACAACCCTAATAAAAAATGTTATATTTAAGACTGTTTCGTGAGAGTTTAATAATGGCCTGGGAATCACTTGTAGTGAATAAGCTGCGCACCGTTTTGTCGTTGTTAGGTGTTACCATTGGCATCTTTGCAATCATCAGTGTTTTTACTGCAGTAGATGGATTGAAAGCAAATGTTCAAGGGAGTATTGATCAGTTGGGAAGTAATGTTATTTACATTGAGAAATGGCCTTGGGCTTTTGGTGGTGATTATCCTTGGTGGAAATATTGGCAACGACCATTAGTAAGCGTTAAAGAATTAGATGAATTAAAACAACGAAATACGTTAGCAGAAAGTTTTGCTTTTGATGCAACATTAAGCAATCAAGTTTTAAAGTATAGAAGTAATACAGTTGAGAATTGCGACATTGATATGTACTCGCATGATTATGAAAAATTAGCAACATTTAATTTACTTGAAGGTAGATATTTTACTGATGCTGAATCTAATTCAGGATATCCTGTTGTGATACTTGGTTTTAATATTAAAGATGCATTATTTCCTAACGAAGATCCAATTGATAAACAAATAATTTTAAAAGGAAGAAGAGTTACCGTGATTGGTGTGTATGCAAAGGAAGGCGAGAGCACTATCGGAAATAGCAATGATAATATCGCAGCAATTCCAGTTAATTTTGCTCGAAAATTTATTGATATAAAATCGGATCGCGTTCATCCTATATTGATGGTGAAAGGAAAACCAGGAGTTACCAATCAGGAATTGATGGATGAGTTAAGAGGGAGTATGCGTTCCATCCGCCGACTTCGTCCTGTGGAAGATGATAACTTTGCCTTGAATGAAACGAAATTATTATCCACACAAATTTCTGGAATTTTTGATGCAGTAAGTATTGGTGGATGGATCATTGGAGGATTTAGTATTCTCGTTGGTGGATTCGGTATTGCGAATATTATGTTTGTATCAGTAAAAGAGCGAACACCAATTATTGGTATACAAAAATCTTTAGGTGCAAGAAATTCTTTCATACTTGTTCAATTTTTAGCAGAAGCAATTGTATTATGTTTATTCGGAGGATTGCTTGGAATATTATTAGTGTATCTCGTCACCATCATCGCAGGATTTTTCGATATGGATTTTGCATTAACACTTCACAATATAATTCTTGGATTGAGTGTATCGGTTATCATCGGATTAATTTCTGGTTTTGTTCCAGCCTATACTGCATCGAGGTTGGATCCTGTTGAGGCGATAAGAGCGAATTGATTTGAAAATTTGAAATAAGGCCATCCCGATTACTATGTAAATAAAAATGATTAGGAGTTTTTCATTTCGATGGAATTAAAGATTTTTTTAGTATATTTGATAAGGCTTTTAAATTTCTTTCATGAAAAAATGGTTATTCTTTTTGATGTTTTTGGGAATTGGTTTTAGTTCCTATGCAACTAATTTTACTGTTTCATTATATTACCTTTATAATACAAATTGTACTTTTTATACTTTTAAAGCCAATGTAAGTGGAGGAATCGGACCTTTTACTTATGCGTACAGCGACGACATTTCGAACCTAACAATATTTTATTCGAATCTAGATACTGTGGTCATCAACCCCCTTACTTCAATTGGTACTAATGTTTTCGTTACGGTCACTGATTTGAGCGATGGAAGTCAGCAGCAATCCATCCACTATGCGGGAAATTTGGTACGGTATTCAATTTTTGGTTATCCTCCCATTCTGTCGATAATCACTCCTACAGCTTGTGGAAATGGCTGCGATGGAGAATTATCCGTTCCACCGGCATCATCACAAGCTGTTTCTGGTCCAAATGGTTATCCTAAATTCCAATGGAGTAATGGGAGCACTTCGTCCTACATTACCAACCTTTGTCCGGGTATTTACACTGTTACAATAGATGTTGGAAACACGGTATGCCCATTTTACTTAACAGTTACCGATACGATTCCATTGCCACCATTACCTACCAATCCTCCTCACGTAGTTCTTGATTCAATTGTCAGCGGTTTTTGTTCAAGTAAAGCGTATGCGAGTGTAACAGGTGGGACAGGCGCAATAACTTATTTATGGGATGGAGTTGCAGGAGGAGTGGTTGATACAAATCTTTTAACCGGTAATCATTTATTAACCGTTCATGATGCCTCTGGTTGTCATGATACAATTTCATTTAACACAACATCAATAAGCAATCTTACTTTAACGAAAAATGTTTTTTTATCTTGCAACAATATAAATGATTCTGCAATTGTTATCGCAACTGGCGGAATCTTTCCGTACACTTATCAATGGAATT
>JBBRAW010000069.1:0-18416 GCA_038206385.1 Bacteroidia bacterium
GGAAAAAAGATTACCGATGCTCGCTTGATAAATAAAATAACAGGGAAAGAACATTTGATAAGAGCTAGTTTAACTCCTGAAATAATAAAAATGTTGAACAATTTAAAGGTGCTGACCTAATTTGGACAAGTCAGGAAAAATTAATTCACCTCTTTGAACTAATTTATACTATGTATGGAAATAAGTGAGTATTCATTTAGTACATCTTATAAAAAACAAAAAAATCCTTCAATCACATCCAAAAAAAAGCCCTGTAGTCTTCGTACTACAGGGCTTTTTAAATTTATAAACGCTTATACTGTTTTCTTTTTGTCGAAATCAACAACGATTGGAGTTGCGATACACAATGATGAATACGTTCCTACAACGATTCCAATTAATAATGCGAAAGTAAATCCACGAATCACATCACCACCGAAAATAAAGATTGCAAGGAGTACGAAGAATGTAGTTAACGAAGTATTCATTGTACGGCTTAACGTTGCATTTAATGCATCATTGATAACTTGTTTCTTATCCATGTTTGGATGAATCCCTAAGTATTCTCGAATACGATCAAATACCACAACGGTATCTGTCATAGAGTAACCCATTACTGTTAATACAGCGGCAATAAAATCTTGATTAATTTCGAGTGTGAAAGGAAGGACACCATTAAAGATGGAGAAGATCGAAAGAATTATTAATACGTCATGAATCAAAGCTGCTGTTGCACCTAATCCGAATTGCCATTTCTTAAATCGAATTAAGATATATAAGAACATTAATGCACATCCAAATAAAATCGAATAGACGGCAGATGTTTTAATATCATCCGCAACAGTAGGTCCTACTTTTTGTGAGTTAATAACCTTTGTTGCTTTAAACGCTTCTTCCGACATTCCAGGGAAATTCGCCTTTAAGCCTTCATACAACTTAGCAAGTACCTTGCTTTCTGCATCAGGACCATTTTCTTCGATCAAGTAATCAGTAGTAATTTTAAAGCGGTTATCAGTACCAAATGTTTTTACATCATGTGCAGAATTGCCAAATGTTTTTCCTAATTCACTATGAATTTCTTCAGTAGTAGAGGATTTATCGAATTGAACAACATAAGTACGACCTCCAACAAAATCAACACCGAAGTTAAAACCGCGAGTAGCCATTGAAACAATACCAGCAGCGATAATGATTCCAGAAATCGTATAATACATCTTTCGTTTATCAACGAAAGCAATATGAATATTCTTAAATGCATTTTTTGAAAACTCATTCCAGAAACGAATTTCTTTGTTTGAATCGAGCATCCATTCGAAAATTAATCGCGTAATAAAGATTGCGCTAAACAAGGAGCAAAGGATACCGATGATCAATGTCGTAGCAAATCCTTGAACTGGTCCGCTACCGAAAGCGTAAAGAATAATTCCTAATAAAAGAGTAGTTACGTTTGAGTCAATGATGGACGATAGAGCATGTTTATAACCATCACTTACAGCAAGGCGCAATCCTTTTCCTAAACGTAATTCTTCACGAACACGTTCGAAGATCAAGATATTTGCATCCACCGAAAGGGCGATAATCAATACGATACCTGCAATTCCTGGCATTGTTAAAACAGCACCCAAAGATGCAAGAACACCCATGATAAAAAACATATTACATAATAATGCAACTACAGCAACTAAGCCTGCATTGTTGTAATAAATTCCCATAAAAACGAATACAAGTAATAAAGCAACGATAAAAGAAATAAGTCCAGAGTTAATGGCTTCTTTTCCTAAAGATGGTCCTACAACTGCTTCCTCCACAATATGAGCTGGAGCGGGAAGTTTACCTGCTTTTAAGATATTCGCTAAATCTTTTGCTTCATTAATTTCAAAGTTTCCTGTAATAGAAGAATTACCGTTTGGTATTTCTCCTTGCACATTAGGGAAAGAATAAACTTGATCATCAAGAACAATCGCAATGGAATGATTTACGTTTTCACCTGTTAGTCGTTTCCATGCTTTTGCACCTTCAGGATTCATACGCATACTAATTTCTGGCTTGCCACCAAACTGACCGAAGTCTTGGCGAGCATCAGAAATTGCCGAACCATCTAAAGGAGCTGTGCCATCACGACCAGAAACTTTGATTGCGATCAACTCTAATGATTGTGATTCAGCAGAACGTGGTTTAACAGTCCAAAGAAGACGAAGATTTTTCGGCAACATCGCTTTCACATCTTCACGAGCCAGGATTGCATTTACAGCTGCAGTATCTTTAATTAAAGTATAACCAACTATGCATGATTTATCAACGATAGCTTTGTCTTCTTGAGTACGAACTTGACCATCCGCAGGGAAGAGAACAGCAAAGAGAGGGTTTTCTTTTGCGAACTGTTCAAATGTTTTTTGAGCAGTATCTTTTTTAGCTGAAGAATCTTTTCCTAATTTATCAATTAGTGATGATTTCTTACTTGTATCTGTTGAAGCAGATGCTGTTGTTGATGTATCTTTCTTAGCTGTTGTGCTGTCCTTGATAGCAGCAGTAGTCAACAATGTTTTTGCTAAAGAATCTTTTTGAGAATCTGCAGAAAGCACTTTATTAACTTGAACAAGTGCGGGAGCTATTTCACCGAAAGTATATGTTTCCCAGAACTCCAATTTAGCAGTTCCTTGAAGAAGTTTACGCACACGCTCTGGTTCCTTAACACCAGGTAATTCAACAAGGATACGTCCAGATCCTAGTTGTTGGATATTTGGTTGAGCTACTCCGAACTTATCAATACGAGTACGAAGAATATTAAATGTGCGACTGATAGCTGCATCAGCTTCTGTCTTTAGCACTTTTAAAACCTCCTCATTACTTGAGTTAAAATTAATACGATCTTGATTTTCGATGTTTGCAAAAATTGCTGCCATCTTCGCATTTGGATCAGTTTCTTTGAAAGCCTTACCAAAAAGGCCAACGAAATCATCTTGGCTATTGCGCTGCATTTCTAGTGCACGATTGATCGCTTTTTGGAATGTTGGATCCGAAGCATTTTGTCCTGCCATAGAACGAACGAGATCCACAACAGATACTTCGAGGGTTACGTTCATACCACCTTTCAAGTCAAGACCGAGATTTATTTCTCGTTCCTTACACTCTTGGTAAGTATAATTTTTTACACCGATGTTATAAACACCTTTTGATGCTATTGAGTCAAGATAAGATTTCTCTTTCTTTTCGTTGCCATTGGCAAATTCCTTAGCGTTGCTTTCTACGTTTTTTGTTACCAGCGTGAATGACAATTGATACAAGCACACAAGGGCTAAAACGATCGCAAACAGCTTAACTGCGCCTTTACTTTGCATTGATTTTTAGGGTTATTTTACAGAGGGGGCAAATATAGGCCAATGAACGATACGAAACAATGGCAAATTCAGCCCTTGAAACGCAAGAGATTTCGGTAACGTTACCTTAAAATAGAATTAACCGATGTATTTTCGCCATAATGTCCAAAAAAATTCTCATTTCAGTTACAAGTGATCTCATAACCGACCAGCGGGTAAACCGTAGCGCCTGCACCTTAAAAGACATGGGTTATGACGTACTTGTGATTGGTAGGAAATTGAAAAATGGCGAAGAAATGCCTGCGAGAAGATTTCGTTCGTTAAGAATAAAATTACGTTTTGAGACAGGTTTTTTGTTCTACGCAAGTTATAATTTTCGTTTATTTCGGATTTTATTATCCAAACCAGCTGATATCCTTTTGAGTAATGACTTGGACACCTTATTGCCTAATTATCTAATTTCCAGATGGAAAAACATTCCATTAATTTATGACAGCCATGAATATTTTACTGGGGTTCCAGAATTAGCCGGACGACCATTTGTAAAAGGCTTTTGGAAAAGAATTGAACGATGGATAATCCCAAAGTTGAAGAATGCCTATACCGTAAATGATAGCATCGCTCGTTTATACAAAGAAGAATATGGAACCCATTTTTCTGTTGTTAGGAATGTTCCGATGAAATCTTTTGATATTTCTTCGGACAAAAGACAGCTTCGAAAGTTTTTAGATCTTCCAGTAGACCAGCACATCATCATCCTACAAGGAGCGGGTATTAATATCCAACGAGGAGCGGAAGAAGCTGTTGAGGCAATGAAATACCTAAAAGATACGTTATTACTTATTGTTGGAAATGGAGATGTAATCCCTCAACTTAAGTTATATGTATTGAAAGAAGGACTGGGAGAAAAAGTGAAATTTATTCCTCGCCAACAATCGAAGGATTTGATAAAATACACCAAAGCTGCTGATCTTGGTCTTTCCTTAGATAAGGATAACAATATCAATTACAGATTCAGTTTACCCAATAAATTATTTGATTACATACAAGCTAACATTCCAATTCTTGCAAGTGATTTGCCTGAAGTAAAAAAGATCATTGAAAACTATTCCATTGGAATGATTAGTCCTAACCATGAGCCCGAATCATTAAGTAAACTTATGTTTTTGATGTTAAATGATGTTGTCAAAAGAAAAGAATGGGAAATAAATTTAAAGATTGCGGCAGAAGAATTAATTTGGGAAAAAGAGAAAATACATTTTCAAAAAATCATTGATCATCTTGCCTAATAAAAAGATACATATCGTAAGTTTTGACATTCCTTATCCTGCAAATTATGGCGGTGTGATTGATGTGTTTTACAAATTGAAATCGTTACATGAACTAGGATGGAAAATCCATTTGCATTGTTTCATGTATGGTAGAAAAAAAGCTCCAGCTCTTGTTGAATATTGTGAACGTGTTACCTATTATCCACGCGACATTTCAAAATCAAAATTATTTCTTAAGCTTCCCTATATTGTAAGTTCTAGAAACAACAAGCACCTTTTGGATGTATTATTAGAAAATAAAGATCCTATTTTATTTGAAGGCTTACATACAACATTTCCACTTCATGACAAACGATTGAAAGGTAGAAAAATTATTGTACGTACACATAATATTGAGCATGAATATTACCGTCATCTAGGTTTAGCGGAAAGTAATTTATTTAAACGATATTATTTTAACAGTGAAGCAACGAAACTTGAAAGCTATGAACCAATTTTAAATTTGACAAGTTCAATTGCTGCGATATCTCAAACTGAAACAACTTATTTTCATAAAAAATTTGGCAAGAAAGCATTTTATCTTCCCGCATTTCACCCATATGAAAATGTAACGAATAAAGATAAGTTAGGTGAATATGTTTTATATCATGCAAACCTTTCTGTTGCTGAAAATCATAAGGCTGCGATGTATCTTGTGCGCGAAATATTTAATGATCTTAAAATAAATTTTATTATTGCTGGGAATCATCCAAATACAGAGCTTAAAGCTGCAATAAAAGCGAGAAAAAATATACAGCTAATAGAAAATCCTTCCACAGAAAAAATGGAAAATTTAATTAGTGATGCGCAAATAAATATACTTCCAGCATTTCAAGCAACGGGCATTAAATTAAAATTACTCGCAGCACTTTTTATTGGCCGTCATGTTATTGTTAATTCAATGATGTTAAAAGGTACGGGATTAGAAAGTTTATGTGTTATAGCAAATGATGCACAAACATTTAAAGAAAACACCATTCGACTTTTTAAGATCCCACTTTCAATAGAAGATAAAACTAAAAGAAAAATTCTTTTAGAAGATGAATTTTCAAATATTAAAAACGCCAAGAATTTGGCGAAGCATTTAACATCAAATTAAATTTCTGTGAATGCAGTTGTACTTAAAGCATCTGCAACTTTTCCATTTTCAACTTTTACAATTCTTGATGGGAAGCGATCAATGATTGAATAGTTATGTGTTACCATCACAACTGCGCATTCATTTTTACTTACATCAAAAAGTAATTTCATAATTTCATTACTTGTTTCTGGATCGAGGTTTCCTGTTGGTTCATCCGCAAGAATAAGATCTGGATCATTGAGCAATGCTCGTGCGATTACTAACCTTTGTTGTTCACCACCTGAAAGTTCATGCGGCATTTTAAATCCTTTAGTACCTAAACCTACCTTCTTAAGTACTTCACTTACGCGTTCTTCCATTTTACTTTTCTCGCCCCAACCAGTAGCTTTTAAATAGAACAATAAATTATCCTTTGCTGATCTATCCGTTAACAATTGAAAATCTTGAAAAATAATTCCTAGCTTTCTTCGAAGTTTGGGGATTTCTCCTTTTTTCATGGTTTTCAAATTGAAGCTAGCAACATTTGCTTCTCCTTGTTTCAATGGAAGATCTCCATACAATAAACGCATGATACTACTTTTGCCGCTTCCTGTTTTACCTATGAGATAAATAAATTCTCCCCTCATAACTTGAAGGTTAACATCGTTAAGCACCATGTTTTTATGGTGAAAAATACTTACATGTTCGAGATTTATTATTTTATCACTCATGATTTAACATTTTTGGTTACTGCAAAATTCAATTTTATACGCTTACTCTTTGTTATCTTTTGTTCAAATTTCTAATTTCTGTACTTTACCAAATGGAATTCCTGCAATAAATTCAAGAATCTTACTTTCATGTTGTGTTAATCCAGCTTTCGTCAATGCTTTTTCAGGGCGATCAAGACGAAAATATGCAAGTAAAGTAAACTGTTCATCCCTTAATTGAACGTAATCAGGGATCTTAGCTTTGCCTTTAATTTTTAAAGAATATAGAATCATTTCCAATAACAATAAATGCAAAATTACTATAAAAGTTAGGGAAGATTCTCGATATAGTTAAGGTTTATAAACAAAGCAGCCCTGAAGTATACACTTCAGGGCTGCTTTGTTATTTATATAATGTAATTATCTTTTCTTTCCACCCAGACCAACTGGACTTCCTACACGTGCCATTGCACAACGGAATCCTAACCAATCGGTACTTTGATTTTCATCAAGGAAACGGCGAGCACCTGGTGTCATGTAATAAGCACGATCTTTCCAAGAACCACCTTTTACTACACGAGCCTTATCATCAATTAAAGTAGATGTTCCAGAATTGTATAGTGTATAATCTGGCTCATCACCATCTTGATAGTTGATGTTATCGGCTTTTTGGTAATTACGACGTGTTGATGCTTCAGCTTCTGTCACATCACGTAATTGAACACGACCTAAGCTATCTTTTTCAGCAATTGCACCTTCATCATCGGTAACTTGAGTTTTATAAACGTTACCACGGAATGATCTAAAATCTGTTACATCTTCATGAGATAAGGGACGATACACATCCATTACCCATTCTGCTACGTTACCAGCCATGTTATACAAACCGTAATCGTTAGGTACATAAGAGTAAACGGGAGCAGTGATATCAGCGTTATCATTCAGTCGACCTGCAACTCCCATATTATCACCTCGTCCACGTTTGAAGTTTGCAAGCATTTCTCCTTGCCATTTATCTTCAGGATTACGAACACTGTGTCCATTCCAAGGGTATAATTTACGTTCGTTTACGTTTTCATAAACTGTATTTCCAATTAAACCCAAGGCTCCAAATTCCCATTCTGCTTCTGTTGGGAGACGATAGCGTGGCAATAAAATACCATCTTCCATACGCACTTTACGTGTATCGTTATTAGGATTAAGATCTTTCAATGGGCTTTTTACTAAACCTTCATACTGACCTGCTAGGTACGCATCAGTGTTAAAGTTATCCTCGTTCACCTGAGCAGGATTCACACGAAGAATACCTTCGCGAATAAGAATTTGTTCGTTTACACGATCTGTACGCCAAGCGCAAAAATCACTTGCTTGTAACCAATTTACACCTACTACTGGATAATCTTTGAACGCTGGGTGACGTAAATAATGCTCAATATAAGGTTCGTTAAATGCTAAACGATCACGCCATACTAGCGTATCTGGAAGTGCTTTACGATAAACCTCTGGGTAATCCGTTCCAAAAACGCGATTTAACCAATAAAGGTATTCTAGCCAATGAACATTAGCAACCTCTGTTTCATCGAGGTAATAAGAGGAAACTGTAGCACGACGAGGCATGTTGTCCCAATCATGAACTACTTCTTCTTCGGTGCGGCCCATTGTAAATGTACCACCTTCGATAAGTACCAACCCAGGACCAGTTTCCTGCTCGCTATAATTGACAACTTCGAAGCCGCCGTTTTTCTCATTATTATAATCCCAACCTGTTGACGAGGACTTATCCTTCGGTGAACAAGCGGTAAAAATCATCATTCCTAAACTAAGAACGGGAAGCAAATGATTTTTAACTTTCATGTGTGTAAGCTTTTTTAGGGAGGACAAATATGCACAAATAACTAAAAACTAGGACAAGATATTGCACGGAATCTTTTCTTTTTTGGATGACATTCAAATTGGAGACCTAAACTTAACTCATGTGAGCCGCCTGTTGAATTACTTAATTTCGATACTGTTACGTCATAACTATAGCCAAATTTGAAGATACCTTTTTGGATTCCAATTAAGGCAATAAATGAGTCGCTTGAGATGAAATTACCTTTGCCAAAGTTACCACGGTACCATAAACCACCCACAATTGGTGAGTGAAGCACGTACATACCGAAGTTAATTTGATTAAAGGAAGCTTGTTGCTGATATAATAAATTGGGCGATATGAAAGTTCCATCGTCCTTATCAATACGACCACGATAACCACCACCAGATCCTTCTCCAATAGGAATTAATGCACCAATATGAGCTGTGATTTTCATTGGTAATTTACTGGTACCTTTTACGATAAACGCTTCATCGGGCTGGGTCATGTGATTTACAGCAAGACCACCATACACTTTGCTTGTATATGCTAGTACTCCTGCTGAGAAATCGGTATAATGCCTTGATTCTTTTGGTCTTGTTTCTTGTGTTTCATAAACAAAACCATAACGGGGATCAATCATATCACCGAACGTTAGTTTATCGAAATCCAATTTTTTCTGAACATACGTTCCTTGTAATCCAAAGCGCATTGAAAATTTACGGTTGATATTAAGCTGATAAGCATACATCGCGCTTATATTTGTGGTGGCAATTGTGCCTTCACCGGCTTTATCATTTAAAACCAACAAGCCTAATCCTCCGTTTATACCATCAAAATGCTGATCATAAGATGCACTTGTAGTAATGTAAGTTTCTTTGAGAGCAGGCCACTGATTACGGTAGTTAATGCCGACACGAGGACATCTTGCAGATCCAGCGAAGGCTGGATTCAAGTATAAAGGATTTGCATAGAATTGTGTGAATTGAGGATCCTGAGCCTCCGACACCAAACTAAAACCAATAAATACACACAGGAGCAGTCGCTTAAGCATAACGGATACTTTTATATAATCGAGTTATACGGAGAGTCATAAATTTGTTACACTTATTTGATCCTAATTGAGACAATTCTTGCAATATTTACAAACCAAAAACGTTCATTCGCTGTTTGGTTGAAACATCAAAGATGTAAAATCCATTAAACTTATGAGCACAAATTTAATTTTTTTGTTTCTTAAAATAGCATAAAAAAGCATAAATCTTACGAAGGAATGACTTCATCTTTAAATTTTACCTCACAAATACCTCTGTTCTCCTCTAAAATGAAGTTGGTCTTTTATTTGTCAATATTTCTTTTGGTGGGCACCATTCAAGCCCAAAGCGATCGAATAATTCTTAATTGGGATCCGATTTCAAATTCTTCTATTGAAGGAATTCACCTTTCTTTTAACGGAGCACAGTACAAAAATGATACAGGATTTCTTCCATGGTATGTAAAACAAATAAATGGTCAGGTTGGCACGAATGCGACTATTTTGGAACCTCAATATCAAGAATTAACAGCTGAGGAGTTGAAATCCAAATTTGTTTCCTTGGATAATACACCTGTTATCACCTCCGAAATGGTTATAGAAAGGAAATCTAGTTCCACTTTAGTATCAATCCTTCCCTTTCGTTTAAACCCAATCACCAATAAGATTGAGAAATTAATCAGTTTCCGATTAAATCTCTCCAAATCACCAAATATCAATTCTGCACAGCGATCTACTGTACGTGTTTATGCACCTAATTCTATTCTTTCCACTGGAACATGGTATAAAATCGGCCTAACCGATGATGGCGTTTATAAAGTATCGTATGATTTTTTACGCGAATTAGGAATCTCATCGAATGATATTAATGGCACTACACTTAGACTATTTGGTAATGGCGGTGGAATGGTTCCAACTTTAAATAGCATTCCACGTGCTGATGACCTCCAGGAAAATGCGATAAAAATTATTGATGTTGATAATAACGGAAGTTTTAACGAAGGTGATTATTTTCTTTTCTATGGTCAAGGTCCTGATAGGTGGTCTTATTCTCCAACAGAAAAAAGGTATAATCATATTAAAAATCTTTTTTCTGATACTACTTATTACTTCATCACATTTGATGGTGGAACAGGTGCTGCTAAAAGGGTAGGATCAACATCCACCCTCTCAGGTCCAGCGAATCGAACCGTAACTAGTTTTATAGATAGGGCATTTCATGAAGAAGATAAAAGTAACTTTATTAAATCTGGGAGAAATTGGTACGGTGAAGTTTTTGATGTATCCTTAAGTCAGAATTTTTCTTTTCAATTTCCAGATTTAATTCCTGGGAATGCTTCGTTAAAATCAAGTGTTATTGCACGAACAACTTATGATTTTGGCACCGTCTACAGTAAGTTTCTTGTCAATTATAATAATGCAACTATATTAACACAAAATATTCCTAATGTATCCACCAACTATACCGATGCTTTTGGAAATTCCAATGTTCAATTCAAAACATTTTATGCAAGTTCACCAGCAATAAATTTAAACTATGTTTTCCAACCTTATAATTCTAATTCATCTGGTTGGCTAGATTATATTTCGATAAATGTTAATCGCAGCTTATCAGTTTCTGGTGGGCTATTAATGTTTAGAGATCTCGACACTTTGAATATATCAAGTATAAGTCGTTATGTAATCAATAATGCGAAAAACGGATTAACATTATGGAATGTTAATTCACCAACAACCGTTTTGCAACAAGATTTTTTATTGAATGGAAATAGTTTGGAATTTATTCAAAACCTTGGTGCAGGAGCTTCATCGGAATACATTTTATTTGATGAAAATAATTTTAAGATCGCTGATAAATTCGGCAAAATCGAAAATCAAAATTTACATGCGTTAGGATTAACTCCAACTGACATGATAATTGTATCGGCGAGTGAATTTATGGATCAAGCAAATAGGTTAGCTGATTTCCATCGTACACACGATCATCTTACAGTGGGGGTTGCATCGTTGCCACAAGTGTTTAATGAATTTTCGAGTGGTGCTCGTGACGTTTCTTCAATCCGTGATTTTGCGAAAATGTTTTATGATCGTGCATTGCCGTCTTCTTTACCTCGCTATTTATTATTGATGGGCGATGGTTCGTACGATTTGAAAAACAGGATTAATGGAAACACTAATTTCATTCCTACATTTCAATCTGAAAATTCACTTGCAGTAATTTCCTCGTATACGTCGGATGATTTTTACGGGATGATGGACGACAATGAAGGAACCTTACAAAATGCGGAACTCATCGACTTAGGAGTAGGAAGATTACCGGTAAAAAATACCGATGAAGCAACCGCAGTAGTTGATAAAATTATTTCGTATTCTACTCCCGGAACCGCCACAGATCCTACTAGTTGTGAAGGAACTAGTACAGGACGTTTAGGCGATTGGCGCAATGTATTATGCTTCATTGCTGATGATCAAGATTACAATTTACATTTCAATCAAAGTGAAGACATTTTAAATACTGTAAAAGCTGCACATCCAGTTTACAACATCGATCAAATTGTACTTGATTCTTATCAACAAGTTAGTACACCTGGTGGTTCACGATATCCAGAGGTGAATGATGCCATCAACAAACGTGTAGAAAAAGGAGCATTGTTAATGAACTATACTGGTCATGGTGGAGAGATAGGCTGGGCTGCAGAAGCGATCTTAGATATCCCCATGATAAATGCATGGCAAAACACAAATAAGCTTCCATTATTTATTACTGCAACATGTGAATTTAGTCGGTTTGATGATCCATTAAGAACATCAGCAGGCGAATTAATTTTGCTTAACAGCCATGGTGGTGGATGTGCTTTACTTACTACAGTAAGGTTAGCTTTTGCAAATGAAAACAAAGCGATTAATTTGCGAATGATGGAATATATGTTTACTCCACTTAATGGTGAGATGCCAAGGATTGGAGATATACAACGTTTATCCAAAAGAGATCAACCATATAATAGAATAGTGACGTTATTGGGAGACCCAGCTATGCGTTTAGCTTATCCAAAATATAACGTACAAACGGTTGCGATTGAAAAAACCGGGACCTCCATTGCGGCGGATACACTTTCTGCGTTAAGTAAAATTACCATTAGGGGTAAAGTTACAGATGGCACAGGAAATACGCTTACTGGATTTAATGGCGTCGTATTTACCACCATTTTCGATAAGTCGACAGAAGTTAAAACGTTAGTAAATGACAATACAGGAAAAGATCAAAGTGTATTAGATAGTTTTCCTCTCAGAAAAAATGTTTTGTATCGAGGAAAGGCAAGTGTTAAAAATGGAATCTTTACGAATAATTTTATTGTTCCTCGTGATATCTCTTACAAATATGGAAGTGGACGATTAAGTTTCTATGCAAATACTGATGTAGATGATGCCAATGGTTATGATGAAAGTTTCACAATTGGGGGTGCTGCCGATAGTAGTTTGAATGATGCTGTTGGTCCCGACGTTCGACTTTACATGAACGATGAAAAATTTGTTTTTGGCGGACTAACAAATGCTAATCCTAGTATTTATGCAATTTTATTTGACTCTAGTGGAATTAATACCGTTGGTAATGGCATTGGTCATGATATTACTGCACAACTAGATAATGAGCCTCAGAAGCTATATGTGCTGAATGATTTTTACGAATCAAATTTGGACAGTTATCAGAAAGGTCAGGTGATTTATAAATTATCAAAACTTAGTGAAGGTCCTCATACCATAAAGTTTAAAGCATGGGACATTAACAATAATTCTACTGAAAGAACCACTGAATTTATCGTGAGTGCATCTGCTCAATTAGCCTTAGACCATGTTTTAAATTACCCCAATCCATTTACAACACATACTAGTTTTTTCTTTGAGCACAATGCAGCTTGTTCGGGAATGACAGTTCAAGTTCAAGTATTTACTGTTAGTGGAAAATTAGTGAAAACACTTGACACCTATATTATTAGCCAAGGATTTAGAAACACCTCTCTAGAGTGGGATGGCAAAGATGACTTTGGTGATCAATTAGCTCGAGGAGTATATATTTACAAACTCAAAGTAAGAACAGCGGAAGGCGAAACGGCTCAAAAGATGGAGCGTTTAGTAATCCTACGTTAACACCCTAATACGTAACCTTTAAACATCATTTATCGTTATATTTGCGACCTTCCTTTCAGAAATTAGAACTAGTTTTTGAAAGGTAATAATTACAAAAAATGAACAGAATCACGCAACAATTCCTTGTACTACTGGCTTTTACCATTCTTGGAAGCCGTGCTGCTAATGCACAAAATGCCGATAATTCAAATTTATTGGGACAGATAAACACCATTACAACAGCAGTTCCATTTCTATTAATTTCCCCCGATGCACGTGCTGGCGGCATGGGTGATCAAGGTGTTGCTTCTGCTCCTGACGCTAATTCTCTTCATTGGAATGCAGCAAAGTATGCGTTCATCGATAAGAAATCAGGGGTTTCATTGTCCTACACTCCTTGGCTAAAGGCATTAGTGAATGATATGTTCATTGGATACTTATCAGGATATACAAAAATTAAAAAAGATCAAGTAATTGCTGGAGCTTTCCGTTATTTTTCGTTGGGTAATATCACCTTTACGGATAATCAAGGATCTACAATTCGTGATTTTAAGCCGAGTGAATTCTCCTTCGACTTCGCATATTCAAGAAAGTTGAGTGATAATTTATCTGGTGGTATTGCATTAAGATGGATACATTCGAATCTTACTGGTGGTACTTCGGTAGAAGGTGCTGACTCAAAAGCAGGAAATTCTGTTGCAGCAGATATCAGTATTTATTATCAGAAAGACATTAAAGTAGGTGGTAAAGATGCCGTTTTCTCTAGTGGAGTTAATATAAGTAATTTAGGTTCTAAAATTTCTTATACCAACACAGGTACGAAAAATTTTATACCAGCAAATTTACGTCTAGGGCCAGGATTAAAATTGAAATTGAATGAATACAATGAGTTAGCTTTCAACTTGGATTTTAACAAATTATTAGTGCCTACTCCACCTATTTATTCTGATAGTTTAGATAAAAATAATGGTCAAATTATTTCTTATGGTAAAGATCCTAATGTAAGTGTTCCAGCAGGAATATTTCAATCATTTAGTGATGCTCCAGGTGGAGGAAAAGAAGAGTTGAAAGAAGTTAACATTGGCTTTGGAATGGAATATTGGTATGATAAACAATTTGCTTTCCGCGGCGGATATTTTTATGAGAATAAACTAAAAGGTAACCGTAAATATTTCACATTAGGTGCTGGCTTACGTTACAATGTATTTGGTTTAGATCTTGCCTACTTGATTCCTACTGATCAAAGAAATCCATTGGAAAACACGTTGCATTTTACACTTACATTCGACTTTGATGCTCTTGCAACAAAAAAGAGTAAAGACGATAGCGCAGAATAATTTTCGCGATTTAATTTATTATGAAAATCAGGGTGGGCTTTGGATTTGATGTTCATCCTTTAAAAGAAGGATATACACTTACATTAGGTGGTATAGTAATTCCTCATGAAAAAGGTGCTGTTGGTCATTCAGATGCAGATGTTTTAATTCATGCAATGTGTGATGCTTTATTAGGTGCTGCAGGATTAAAAGATATTGGATTTTATTTTCCTGATACATCTAACGAATTCAAAGGTATCGATAGTAAAATTTTACTTGCTCGTGTTGTTGATTTGATTTCTCAAAAAGGTTTTTCTGTTGGAAATATAGATGCGTCACTTGTTTTAGAACGCCCGAAAATAAATCCATTCATCGATCAGATGAAAGCTGCTTTAGCACCAATCCTACGCATCACAGAAGATGATATTTCTATCAAAGCAACAACCAACGAAAAACTTGGTTATGTTGGTAGAGAAGATGGCGTTTGTGCGTATGCTGTTGTATTGATTCACAATTAAGAATTTAGATTCGTTAGCTTTTGGAATACGATTTTTAAAATCACTTTTTTATATTCTTTTCTCAGAAATTTCATTATTCAAAAATTAATTGATGCATTCGATATAGTGTTTTATTGTGTAGATTTAATTATTGGATATGAAATCAAAAATTTTACTATCGATAGAAAATTAGCCTGTTTAGATTTTAAAATTTGCTATTTGAAATTTCCTATTTTTAAGATACTTTTTAAATAATATTTCCACCAATTTGTTAAATTGAATTCTTTCCAGTTTTAACAATTGGGTGATCTACTAATTTATTATTTGGATCATAGGGGAAACCATTAGCAGGATTGCTATTTAGACTATCTCGGATCATTACATCTCTTGTAGAAACATTATTCGTAATATCTATATCATTCAAAACATCCAAATTAGCAGTAAATTCTACTTTTTGATTTATTGTATATCCAATTACTATAATGTTAATCGAATTCGTCTCAGATTGTAAAATATTTACGTTTGTATTCCAAACCAAAGTATCATTGACAATATTTCCTTTTTGCAAATTAACCAAACTATATCCGGAGGTTAAATACATTTTAACAATTCCTGATGAAGCTTGAGTTCCAATATTTTTAACAGTAAGATTTAATGTTAAAAGTTCGTTAACTCTAGTTGTACCGGGTGTATTTAATTATACAGACATGTCATTAAAATTGCTTGAAGTAGTTACAATAAAATCATGATTTATCACTTCCCCTGTTGTTATGGTATCAACTAATGGAGTATTGCAAATAAAGCCATTAGGTAAATTAGTGATGTTCATGTTTACCAATCCACTATCAATTTTAAAACTATATCTACCGTCTTGAGAAGTAGACACATCAACACTTTGAAAAAGGTTAATTCTTTGATTTTTTAACGTAACATCTGAGGTATCAAAAACATTATTTGAATTGATATCTACAAAGGCTCTACCCAAAATTGTTCCCAACCTTCTATTACATGGTGGTGCAGGTAAATTACTCGAGCTAGCGGTTAAGTATGTTTGATTCCAATCAATATTATAATATCCACATCCTTCTGATCCAACTTTTACATTGTATAAAAAGTCAGCGTAAATAAATCTATTTGAACACATAAAACAATCATATAGAAGATTATTTCTAAATTGAAAATATGATGATTGGCCATTATGGACATTCGGAATCTTTGAAATTAAATTATTATTTAATCTTAAGGTCACACAATTGTTTGGTGCATCCGGAAAAAAAGTTAAGAGATTATTTTCAGCATTAGCAGAATCTAATAATCGGATATCGTCAGGTGGGATATATGAAATGTAATTATTTGCAACGTTTAAATATCTTAAGCTAACAAAGTACTGTAAACCTTCTAATGATTGCATGCATGAATTAGGGTTTGAAATATAGTTTGCAGTTAAGATGTTATTATCAAGAAAATTCAAGCTGTCCCCGATAAAAGAAGCAGGAAAAAAATTTTCAAGATACGTTCTAAAACAAGAATCAGGTATAAATGCATTAGAATATTTATCCAATACAAGTAAATTATCGATGAATGCTTTTGAAATCAAACCTCGTATTCGAAAGGCTATTTTAATGTTATCACCAGAATAAGAATTTAAATCAACTAAATTAAAACCGTTCCTACTACTATTACTCAGACTGTCAGTTAATGAGGTAAGCGTAGTGTCATTCACATTTGTTACTGCCCAAATAGATATTTCTTGATTTAGATCAAAACTTGAAAAATACCTCATGAAAGTATTACTTCCAATGATCAGAGGAGGCGTAAACATAATTTGATCGGTAGTACTTGAGGGTTTTATTAAACCCAATCCATAATCAAATATTTCAAGATAGAACGGCACAGGTACACCCCCAAAGAAACCATCAATAAAAAATCCGGCATCTACAGAACTGGTGTCGTTATCCAGAATTACCCATCCTTGTCCGGGTTGCCAATTCCTGAAACTGTTTTCATAAATTGTGATGTATTGCGCATTTGAAACTATTGAAAATAAAATTAATGTTAAAAGGAGAATAATTGTTTACATATACATAATTTCAGACAAGGGTAAATAATTTGATTGACATCATACAATAGTATTAAAATTGTAAAGATGATTTTACATTCGGAATTTTAAGATGACTCCTATTTTCAAAGATAATCAAATACTAACTCAAAAATTTAAAGATCAAAATCCTATTCACCACCAGAATACACCATACATTAACTTTTTCCAAATATCCCATTATTTTTTCAGCAGATAAAAAATATTTTTTTGCATTGCTGGTTTGAGCGAATATAAAAAGTAGAAGGTAATGGATAAATCCATTGCAATTTTAACATCACAGGATCATTTAACAAAGGTTGGATATTTAATTATTATGTAAACCACATAAATGAAATCGTTTACTAACTTTATGATAAATCAGATGCGGAGATCTCCATCTTTGAAAATAAATAATCTAAATATGAGTACAACAAAATTATTTGAGAGTAAAAAGGTAAGAACGCATTGGGATGCCAAAAAAGAACAATGGTATTTTTCTGTTATTGATGTGATAGAAATCTTAACGGGAAGCAGTATTCCTAAAAGATATTGGAGTGATTTGAAAAAGAAGCTTATGACCGAAGGTAGTGAAGCGTACGAAAAAATCGTACGGTTGAAAATGACTGCCGAAGATGGCAAAAGTAGAGAAACCGATGCGGCTGATACAGAGACCTTGTTGCGAATTATTCAATCCATCCCCTCCCGAAAAGCAGAGCCATTCAAACAATGGCTGGCCAAAGTAGGATATGAAAGAATGCAAGAGATAAGTAATCCCGAACAAAGCTTAGAACGGGCAAGAGAGAATTGGCAGAAGTTGGGAAGAAGTGAAAAGTGGATTCAGCAACGAATGACCGGGCAAGAAACCCGAAACAAATTGACCGATTACTGGAAAGAAAGCGGTGTACAAAAGTCAAATGAGTTTGCTTTTCTTACCAACATTATCCATCAAGAATGGACAGGGTTGACTGTAAAAAGCCATAAAGATTTAAAAAGTTTAAAACACCAAAATCTAAGAGATCACATGAGCGAGGGCGAATTAATTTTTACAGCATTGGCCGAACTTTCTACACGACAGATAGCAGAAACCGAAAGAGCAAAAGGCTTGATGGAAAATGCAAAGGCTGGAAAGAAAGGCGG
>JBBRAW010000070.1:0-17925 GCA_038206385.1 Bacteroidia bacterium
CAAGCAAAAGAGTATGGAGATTGAAGCTAAGAATAAATCGATTTTAGTAACGAATGATATTCTTAAAAATCAACGCCATCAATTAATCGAAGCTCAACGTATTTCAAAATTAGGAAGTTGGGAATATGATCCTATAAAAATTAAATGTTCGTGGTCGGAACAATTGTTTGATGTTTTCGAATTTTATCCAGCTGCTACTCCTCCTTCATTAAAAAGTTTTTTTAGTAAAATCCATCCTGATGATCTAGTTGGAGTTTTCTCTTCAGTAAAAAAAGTCTATCGAGAATATCAATCAATTAATATTAATTTTAGGATGCTCGGGCATTATGATGAAATAAAATTTATTCAAGCTAAAGCTGTTCCTGAATTTAACAGAAATCAAGAAATAGTTTTGATATCAGGAACTGTTTTAGATACTACAGATCAAAAATTGAATGAGCGTAAATTGGTGGAAGCAAAAGAGCAAGCTGAATTCGCCAACCACTCTAAAAGTATTTTTCTTGCAAATATGAGTCATGAAATTCGCACTCCGCTAAATGGAATACTTGGCTTTACGGATATTTTATTACGCGAAAATTCGAATTCGGAACAAAAGGAATATCTACGATATATTCGTAATTCAGGTGACACCTTGCTTTTGTTGTTGAACGATATTCTTGATTTCAATAAAATTGAACATGGTAAATTACAAATCGAGGAAGTAAATTTCCAGCTTCGAGAATTCACCAATCAAGCAATATTGCCTTACCAGATTCAGGCTAAGGAAAAGGGCATTTCATTGAATGTTGATATTTCGCATGAAATTCCTGAATGGATTGTAGGTGATCCGCATCGAACACGTCAATTATTAATAAATTTCCTCTCTAATGCTGTGAAATTTACTAATACAGGATCGATACATGTTTCTGTGAACATCAAAAATATTTCTATTCCTTCCGGAGATCATCTCCTTCTTAATTTTAATATTGCTGATTCAGGCGTAGGTGTTGAAAAGGCTAAACAAGACCTTATTTTTGATCTCTTTACACAAGCTGATAATTCGACTACACGAAAATTTGGAGGCACTGGATTAGGGTTAGCAATCACACGACAATTATCGAAATTGATGGGTGGAACTTCAGGAGTTATAAGTCCTGGAACGTTACAGTTAAAGAGTGGAAATCCAGGATCTGATTTTTGGTTTACAATTGCTGTGAAACGAGGTGTGACCCCTGCTTTAAATTCAATCACTCAAGAAATTAAGTCGCAATTCCGATTAGATCAAAATTTTGAAATATTGGTCGCTGAAGATAATCTGATCAATCAAATGTTAATCCGTAAAGTATTGGAATTGATGAATTGTAAAGTGACAATTGTAGAAAATGGTCAACTTGCATTTGATGAATTATCAAAAAATAAGTACGATATTGTTTTGCTAGATATTCAAATGCCAATTCTTGATGGATACCAAACTGCGATTAAAATTCGACAATCAGAATTTGCAATGATTCCAATTGTAGGTGTGAGTGCTAATGTTTTTAAAGAAGATATTCAAAAGAGTCTTGATGCGGGAATGGATGCTCACATAGGAAAACCATTTAAAACGCAAGAGTTATTCGAAGTAATTCATCGTTTATTAAAAATTGATTCCGGAAAATATTATCCTACTAATTCAAACCATTAAAGAGTGCTGCCATTTTTAATGCTGTAATTCCTGCTTCAACACCTTTGTTTCCATATTTGCCACCCGAACGATCTAATGCTTGCTCCTGATTTTCCGTTGTTAATACTCCAAAAATAAAAGGCCGACAATGTTGCACTGTTAGTTGAGTTAATCCTTGTGAAACTGCATGGCAAATAAAATCAAAGTGTCGAGTTTCACCTTGTATTACACATCCTAAACATATTATTGCATCTATTGATTTATCCTTTGCAAGAAGAGTTGCTCCCGCCGTTAGTTCAAAACTTCCAGGAACATTCAATTGAATTAAGTTTTCTGGCTTAACCCCAGCTTTTAGTAAAGTATTAATAGCACCTTTTAATAAAGCTCCTGTGATTTCATGGTTCCATTCTGCAACGACAATGCCGAACCTATAAGGTTCGGCATTGGGAATTTCTTCAGGCTTATATGCTGAAAGTGATTGATGTGCTGATGACATGAACTACTTCGTTATTTGCGCTTCTGCACGACCAATAAATTTATCAATGTCGCGTGCCTCAGTACTTGTTGGGAAATCCTTTTTTATTTGCTCGTAAATATCTAATGCAGACGCAAAATCTTTTTTCTGCTCTAACACCATTGCACTCTTCATCAAAAATAAAGGTCGTGTAAATTGGTTTTCATCCCAATCAGCAGCTTTCTTATAAAACTTTAATGCTTCATCAGTATTTCCTAATTCTAAATTAGCACTTGCGATACCACCCAATGCAAGCGCACCAGTAACATCATCTTCAGCATCATAATTTTTTAATGCTTCAATAGCTTTATCATACTGACCAGTTTTCAGTAAACTCATTCCTAAATAGTATTGAGCTAAATTGCCTGAAGGTGCGGACCCGTAATTATTTACTATTTCTTCAAATCCAGGATGATTACCATCACCTTTAATAGCTAGTTTAGTGCTATCCTCTCCAAAATATCGCTCAGCGGCAAACATTTCTTTTTGAGCACCTTCTTCTTGTGGTTTTACAATGAAATTATTGTAACCAAAATAAGATAATATTACCAGTAAGGCAGCGCCACCGATAATACTTAAACTCTTTTTATTATCGCGAACGTAATCTTCCGCTCTGTCGATGCGCTCGTTAATGTCGAGATCATCCTTTTTATCTACTGCCATAAGGTAAGCTAATGATTTTATTAAGACGGGCAAAGATAATCGAAAATCCTATTGCTTAAAAGCATTATTTGCAGGGATAATGAAGCTATTAACAGTTTATTGTTGAATAGCTTAAATCTTTTGAAGTAATTTTTTAGCTGCTAGAGTCGACGCTTTGTCTAACAACTGGAATACTTCTTCGAATTCTTTCTTGCCTCCATAATACGGATCAGGAACTTCTGAACCATCTTTAAAACCTGCAAATTCTAAAAATAAATGTACTTTATTTTGTTCCTCTTTCGAACTCGCTAACATTAAAATGTCACGTTTATTTGCTTGATCCATTGCAAAAATGTAATCGAATTCTTTGAAGTCCGCTGCAATAAATATCCTTGAAAGTTGCTTCGAAATATCCAGATCATGAGCAGCTGCTATAGCAATTGAGCGAACATCAGGTTCTTGCCCTGCATGCATACCAATTGTTCCAGCAGAATCAATTAATAAATCAGGAAAATGATTTTTAAGTTTGGCAAGTAAAATCCCTTCTGCCAATGGAGATCTACAAATATTACCGAGGCAAACCATTAAAATTTTCATACGTTCTTATTCTAAATGAAGATGTCCCGGCTAAATTAGTCGGGACATCTTTTTATTCTTAATGATAATATTCTAACGAGAGAGATTGATACGTTTTTGAAGGTCAACAACTTGAGCTTTGAATTTTTTATCAGTATCCATTAAATTATTAACAGTGCGGCAAGCGTGAAGTACTGTAGCGTGATCTTTACCACCGCAATGCATACCAATATTTGATAACGATGATTTCGTAAATTGCTTACTAAAATACATTGCAAGTTGACGAGCTTGAACAACTTCACGTTTACGCGTTTTTGATTTTAACACTTCTAGTGCTAGCTCAAAATAATCACAAACCACTTTTTGGATATAGTCGATTGAAATTTCGTGAACCGTATTCTTCACAAACTTATCAATCATTTGCTTCGCTAATTCAAGCGTGATAGGCTTTTTGTTAAGAGAAGCTTGCGCGATGATGGAGATGAGAGCACCTTCAAGTTCACGAATATTATTAGTGATACTAAGAGCGATATATTCTGTGATATCGTTTGGTAATTCAATTCCATCGATATACATCTTCTTTTTCAAGATCGCAATTCTTGTTTCGAGATCAGGAATTTGAAGATCAGCTGCTAAGCCCCATTTAAAACGAGAGAGAAGTCGTTGTTCCATTCCTTGTAAATCAACAGGAGGCTTATCACAAGTAAGGATAATTTGTTTATTATTTTGATGTAGATGATTAAAAATGTGGAAGAATACATCTTGCGTTTTTTCTTTGCCGGCGAAAAACTGAATATCATCGATGATCAATACATCCATCATTTGATAGAAGTGAATGAAGTCGTTGGTTGAATTATTTTTTACTGCATCAACAAACTGGTGCATAAACTTTTCACTAGGCACATACAATACCGTTTTGTTCGGAAAATTATTTTTGATCTCAATACCGATAGCATGTACTAAGTGTGTTTTACCTAATCCTACTGCACCATAAACGAGCAATGGGTTAAAAGATGTTCCACCAGGTTTTTGTGCAACTGCATAACCAGCAGAGCGCGCTAATCGATTACAATCACCTTCAATAAGGTTTTCAAATGAATAATTCGAATTGAGTTGAGAATCAACATCAATCTTTTTTAATCCTGGTATGATAAAAGGATTTCTTATACCACCGCTAATATGTTGTGGCATAGGAACCGAGGGATTTTTCAATCCGTTATTACTTTTTGCAGGAATTTTAACAGTGTAAGCTTTGGTTGTTTGCGTTGCATTTTCCATGAGGATACTGTATTCCAGTCTTCCCTCTGTACCTAATTCGCGTTTGATCGTTTTTCTTAATAAGCCGATATAGTGTTCTTCTAGCCATTCGTAAACGAATTGACTTGGCACTTCGATAGTTAAGGTGCTGTTATCTAATTTAACAGGTTTGATCGGTTCGAACCAGGTTTTGAAATTTTGCGGATTCACGTTATCGCGAATCAATTTTAAACAATTATCCCAAACTTGCTCACAGGTCTTGTCACTGGGTAGGGTTTCTTTTTCCTTCTGCATACCTGTTGGCGAAATTTTTATAAAAGGTAAAGGTTCGTTAATGTTGTCGTTTGTAGTACTCACTGATGTTTTTTGCGAAGAGGACAAATATTGTTTAAAAAAAGTTAATAAAAAACTTTTTTTACCTTGTCTATGTAGAAATTTTTACTGTATGACTTTTTGTCGAAATTTTTTTCGATTTTTTACTAATAAAGTAATCGATTCTACCGAGACGAATACCAGCCCATCCTGTTTGGGCCACGAGTGTTTCTTGTCCTTCTGCATTTTTA
The DNA here is from genome assembly GCA_038206385.1 of Bacteroidia bacterium. GTDB lineage: Bacteria > Bacteroidota > Bacteroidia > AKYH767-A > OLB10 > JANXSD01. Next base: position 5,195 of record JBBRAW010000070.1, read on the forward strand.
TATTTATATGGGGTATCAATAAACGTGTGAGTATGTCCTCCCAAAATTAAGTTTATATTTCGCGAAGACTGGGCTAGCTTCACATCCGACACTTTATCGCTATTTGGATAATTGTATCCGAGATGTGAAAGACAGATAATTAGATCGCAATGCTCTTCATTTTTTAGATGTGTTGCTGTAGCATTTGCTTTCTCAATTGGATTTAAATATTTTGTGTTACCGTATAATTTTTCATCTACTAATCCTTGCAATTCAATTCCAATTCCGAAAACTCCAATTCGTAAATCACCTTTTTTAAAAACTTTGTACGTTTCTGTTTTACCATTCATGATGGTATCACTAAAATCATAATTAGCAATTAAGAAAGGAAATTTTGCATGTGGTAATTGTTTAACAAATCCATCCATGCCATTGTCGAAATCATGATTTCCTAGAGTGGCGGCATCATATTTCATTTCACTCATCAATTTAAATTCCAATTCACCACCATACATATTGAAGTAAGGAGTACCTTGAAAAATATCACCACTATCTAATAGTAAAACGTTTTCTTCTGTTTTACGAACTTCATTTATAATTTCAAATCTTCTAGCAACACCACCCATGCCAGGAAACTTAGGATCATTAATTGGAAAAGGATCTATACGACTATGTGTATCATTCGTATGCAATATTGTTAACTTCATTATTTCATCGGAAGCAAATAATTCACTTGGCATTCCTGCTATGCCTATCAACGCAGAAGCTTTTAACATCTGCTCAATGAATCTTCTTCTATTAGTTGTTCCGAATGCGTCCATCAAGTTGTATGTTTAATGTGTCGCCATTTTTATTAAGTCCCTCAAGATAGTAAATCATAGCATCTCTCACCTTAAGATTCAAACTTTCTTTTTTAGCATTTTTTAGGAATACTAAATTATCTCCTCCATTTGCCAGATAATCAGAGGTAAGAACACGATAAGACTTCGTACTATCAAAAGCAATTCCGCCAATTTTTACTTCTAATGCATGTTTGTTTTCAATCTTCATTTGTAATCCCGACACAGGACTACCACCTTGTGTCGCAATATAATTTACTAATTGATTTGTTTCATTACCATTTAAAGTAACTATCACTAATACATTTTCAAATGGCATCACCTCATAGATGTTGCGACGTGTAATATTTCCTTTAGGTATTGATGTTCTTAATCCACCATTATTTAAGAAAGTAAAATCTTGATTAGTAATACCCATTTTTTTTGCAGTAGTTTTTGATAATTCACTGCATGATTCAGCTGCGAAATCTCCCAATAATCCTTCAGGCGTGTTTTTTATAAGTGACTGATTAGTATAAGCTAACACTACATTCATAATTTTATCTAGTGAATCACTATACGGTTTAATCATTTTCCATGCTGTAGAATCAATTAAACTATTTGTTGAATCACTAAAAACATATTGCTTAGTGTCAATGTGTTGAATTACCGTCGTACTACGACATGCAACAATAAATAGAAGTAGTAAGAGCGATAGGAGCCGCACCTGTTTGATCATTATCACGAAAACGTTGGAATATTATGCAAGTATACTCACGATCTTCTCTTTTTGTACATGAAATAAAAAAAATATTTATTACTTTTTTTTTGGCATCTTAGCAGGAATTTAATATGTATCAATCTACCACCCAATTGCGAGTTCGCTATTCTGAAACGGATCGCATGAGCTATGTGTATTATGGAAATTACGCACAGTATTTTGAAGTTGCTCGAGTTGAAGCGCTTCGCTCACTTGGAATCTCCTACAAAGAAATGGAAGAAGAAGGAGTACTACTGCCTGTAAGTGAGTATAAAATAAAATTTCTTAAGCCAGGATTTTATGATGAACTTCTCACAGTAAAAACTACGATAATAAAATTACCATCAGTAAGAATAATTTTTCATTACGAAACATTTAACGAGAAAAGCGAATTGTTAAATACCGCAGAAACAACATTGGTTTTTGTTGATGCTAAAACAATGAAACCTTGTCAAGCTCCAAAACATGTTCTTGAATGTTTAGAAAAATATTTTTAAAAACAACCTATAATTCTTTCATCAAAATTTGATACGCTTTCAACATTGAAGCAATGTCATCTTTATGAACTTTCTCATCTGGAGAATGAACAAAATCTTCTGGTGCTCCAATAAAACACCAATCGATAGGGTAGGGCTGTTTTTGTAATTCATTTCCATCACTACCTCCCGAACTTTCAATTTCTAATTGATAATTTAATTGGTGTTGATTTAATATTTCACAAATTCGATTTACATAAACTCTTCGTGGAATTCCAGAATCTCTCATCGAAACAACTACTCCTTTTCCGTGTGGAACTCCTTCTGTAACCCAAGTGATATCGCAAATTAATGTTTGCTTTATTTTATAATTTTCCCACAAATATTTTGCAAGATAAGGGACTGATCCTCCCGCATGTTCTTCCCAACATGAAAAAACAATCACTCCATTTTCAAGTGTTTCTGCAAGCTTTAACGAAATATAAACACCTAATCGATTATCCAAATAACAACTCTGAACATATTGATCGTCTTCTCTAAAATTTTGCTTGAAACTTAATACAGTTCCACGTTCAATCTCTCTTGAACTTTCATAACTCAAATGATTCTCTTCATCAACTTTTAAGGTGCATTCAACGTCTCCATTTTTATCAGTACCAACCAGTTTGTAACCACTTACAGTCCTCGGTCCACCAACTTTTACAAGTTGATTGTTATACCTTACAGTAAAACCAATATTATCGATGTGTGCATACACTGCTGTTGTTGGTTTGCCAAAAACTAACATAATACAATGTTGAAAGTCATCACCATAAATTAGCTGAGGTTGCACTTTCCAGTTTTTCTTTTCATGCTCGATATAGTCTAGTAAAAAATCGTGCATCAATTTTTCATCACCTGATGTAGCATGAATACTGCAAAGTTTTTTTAGTAATTGCATAATTTTATTTTAATATAAAATTTTCCACTTAGCATGAATAGCTAATGTTGAATGTTGTTTAATTTTTTCAATAAATTGCTGACTTCTACTTTTCCTGATTTCAATATTTATGACACAAGGATTTTCATAACTCTGTGAAATAATTTGTGTGGTTTCAGATTTAAGGAGTGAATATACATCATTGATGAATTCGAATGGAAATATAATTTCTATCCCTTCGTTTATGGTTAACGTTATGATATTTGCATTTTGTAATGCGTCGTGAGCAGCGCCCTTGTAAGCGGCTATTAGTCCCGGTACGCCTAATAACGCTCCGCCAAAATATCGAACTACTACAACCAAAACATTTGTAAGTTGAAGTGATTGTATTGCTCCTAAAATTGGTTTTCCAGCTGATCCAGAAGGTTCACGATCATCACTTGCACGATAAACACTTGGATCGGGTGTTAAGCGAAATGCATAACAATAATGATTTGCTTGAGGATGTTCTTTCTTTAATCGATGAATGATCTCTTTAATTGTTACTTCTGTTTTAACAGGATATGCGAAACCAATAAACTTACTTCCACGATCACGAAATTGACCTTCAGATGAAACTTCAATAGTTTTAAAGGTATCGTCGAATAGCATTAACGAGAAAGTATAAAAATTGCTAATAACGCAAGAGCAATACTAGATAAATTCTCTTTCGTTAATTTTTGTTTAAAGACAAGAAATGCTGTTATCGCAGACAAGATCACAACTAACATGTTTACTAATGCAAATATCAATGCGCTTTCTGCTCCTGGCTCTGCTAAACAACGAACTAAAAATAACAAAGAATAATAGTTTACAATGCCAAGTAAGACTCCTGCAAATAAACTTCGTAATTCAAATATCTTTTTATTTTTTATTCTGTTATATAACATAGCAATTAATCCAAAGAGTCCTGCACAACCAAAAAGTAAACTATAATACAACTGCTCATTTTCTGGATTCATGATATATTGTTGTGAAATCTTTATGGATGTATCAATAATCCCGCAACCAAAAAATAATAGTAAAGGAAAAATCCAAGCACGTTTACTTTTACTTCTTTCACTGTCTGAATTAGTTGATTTACTACTTAAATACAAAGCTACAATCGCGAGGATAATTCCAATTACTCTTAACGTAGTTAGGTGATCATTGTATAGATAGATCCCTGCGGTAATCGGCAACACCATCGACATTTTACTGGCTATTGAGGCCGCAGCAATTCCTGCTTTTTGTGTTGTAAGTGCTGTAGTGTAAAATACTAAAATAAATAATAATCCAATGCCTAATGCTGGAGGACCAGTAACTTGAATGCCTGATAATGCTTTACAATTTTGCTCATAATTAGAGAAAAAAGCAAATGCACTTGCTGTTAAATAATTTACTGTTAATCCTTGTAAATTTTGTATTTTCCATCTATGAAAATAGTTCAAGATTACAAATAACAAGGTTGAAAAAATTGCAGCAGCAATCAAATTAAAAAGTAAGACTTCACTCATAAAGAATTTGGATTTCTGTATAGATTTAAAATGTTATCGTTCAACTTTTCTGAGCTTGTTAAAATACCTTTAATGATCGGTGCTGAAACACCTTTTTTTAATAAATTTTCACTCTGAAACACTCTTGCCTCATCCCAATAATTGGCATCAATAAATGATTGTAACGTTTTTCTACCACCTTCAATAATTATTGATTGAATTCCTACATCAGCTAATTTTTTTAGAGCATCTTCTAAAAATGATTCTTGGTTAACGAGAATTATCTTTGTGTTGGGATAAATTACAGCAGAATTATAGCTTACTATAAATGTTGCCTGACTACCATCGAAGAGGTGCAAATTAGCAGGTAAATTTCCGTTGTTATCAATAAGAATACGAGTAGGATTTGGCCCTTCATATTCACGAACATTTAATTGTGGATTATCAACTTTGGCAGTGGTGCTACCAATTAGAATTGCTGCTTCTTCGGATCTCCATTTATGTGAATATATTTTACTTAATGCATTACTAATTTTCACTTCTTTGTTTTCATCACCAATAAATCCATCCGCACTTTGTGCCCATTTTAAAATTAAATAGGGACGTTTCTTTTGTTGATGCGTAATAAATCGCTTATTCAATTGTTTGCATTCTTCCTCGAGAATTCCAACAATAACTTCAATTCCTGCATCATGCAATAGCTTAATTCCATTTCCATTTACTTTCGCAAAAGGATCTATCATTCCAATAACGACTTTCGAAATTTTATAATCAATGATTAAAGATGAACATGGTGGCGTCTTACCTTGATGAGAACATGGCTCCAGATTTACATAGAGTGTACTTTTCGCAAGTAATGATTTATCCATCACAGAATTAATTGCATTCACCTCTGCGTGCGAACTACCAAATTTTTGATGGTAACCTTCGCCAATAATTTTTCCCTCAAGTACAATTACACTTCCTACCATGGGATTTGGAGCAACATAGCCTAAACCATGCGCAGCTAATTGTAGGCATCGTGACATAAATAAATTTTGCTCCTCGGTATTTTCCATGTGGGCTGCAAAAATAAGCGCAGTTATGAATAATTCATGCTAAATTGAACAAATTTAAATTTGAAAATATCATCTTTGCAATATGACCATCAGCACTTTTACAGAGAGAAGCAGAGCTGTACTCAGTACTTTGTACCCTACGCCTGAAGCACTTACACTTACTCGACATCTTTTACTCGAACGATTAGGTTATTCTATTGCCTATATCATGCTCCATCAGGACGAAGTAATAAACCCTGATTTCGAATTACAACTCTTAAGTGATATCGAAAGATTAGGAAATGCAGAGCCCCTTCAGTATGTTCTTGGTTATGCTTGGTTTTCTGAATTAAAAATAGGAGTGGATCAACATGTGTTAATTCCTCGGCCTGAAACAGAGGAATTGGTACAATTTATTCGTGATGAAAAATTTGCCGCTAATGCGAATATGTTAGATATCTGCACAGGAAGTGGTTGTATAGCACTTGCTCTAAAACATAGTTTTCCAGAGGTAAATATTACGGGTTGCGACGTTTCTTTTGAAGCGCTTCTAAAAGCAAAAAATAATGCAAAGGATCTTAACCTGAATGTGAATTGGGTTTGGGTCGATGTGCTAGATAATCAATGGGGACAAATCGAAGAAACGCAATTTGAGTTGATCGTGAGTAATCCTCCATATATTTTAAAGTCGGAAGCTGATGAAATGCATGAAAATGTTTTACAATACGAACCGCATATCGCATTGTTTGTTGAAGATGACGACCCACTAATTTTTTATAAGAGAATAGCAAGTTTCGCTTATAAAAATTTAAAATCAAATGGTCAGCTTTGGTTTGAGATCAATGAAAAGCAAGGCGAGAATGTAGCTCAACTATTAGAAAATTTGCATTTTCATGATGTGAGAATTTATCATGATCTATCGGGGAAAGATCGGTTTGTTTATGGACAAAGAAAATAAATTAAGAATTAAGAATTAAAAATTAACCTTCCTAAAAATGTCAATTTAGAATTCGGACATAACTTAAGTTCAAATGAGATTTTTGTAGACAGAAAACTATATTTTAATTTACTAGTTTTCACTTTTAAAACTCAGAATAAGTCATTTTTAACTCTATATCCAGTTAGTATTCGGCAAGGATTTGTTCAGTGTGATCTTTGGTGTTAACTTTATCAAAGATTTTTTCGAGTTTGCCTTTTTCATCAATCACAAAAGTAGTTCGAAGTATTCCCATGTATTCTCTTCCAAATAAAATTTTCTCACCCCAAACGCCATAAGCATCAATAATCTTTTGATCAGTATCTGCTATTAAGCTGAATTTCAAACCAAATTTCTTCACAAATTTTAAATGCGACTTTTGATCGTCTTTGCTAACACCAACAATCGCAAATCCTTTCTTAAGAAGAAGCGCATAATTATCGTTTAAGTTGCAAGCTTCAGCGGTACATCCTGGCGTATCATCTTTAGGATAGAAGTACAATATCAACTTCTGACCTTTAAAATCTGATAAAGAAACAGTTTTACCATTTTGATCGATACCCTTGAAAGCTGGTGCTTTATCGTTTATTGCTAGTGTTTTCATCTTTAAATCTTGAACAATATTAATGCTTATAAGTTTGTAAAACTTTATGTTTCTTTTTGAAGCGTATAACTTGTCTAATTTTTTACTTTTGCGCTTCCAATTAGGATCGAGCTATGAACATACACGAATACCAAGGCAAGCAAATTTTAAAAAGTTTCGGAGTTGCCATTCAGGAAGGAATTGTTGCAGATACGCCAGAACAGGCTGTAGAAGCAGCTAAAAAATTAACTGAGCAAACAGGAACACAATGGTGGGTTATTAAAGCACAAATCCATGCAGGTGGCCGAGGAAAAGGTGGTGGTGTTAAAATTGCAAAGTCGTTAGCGGAAGTTAAAGAAAGAGCAACAAATATTATCGGGATGAACCTTATTACTCCTCAAACTGGTCCGCAAGGTAAGTTGGTGAGTAAAGTGTTAATCGCTCAAGATGTGTATTATCCAGGACCAACTCCTACGTCGGAATTTTATATGAGCGTTTTATTGAACCGTCAAACAGGTCGCAATATTATTATGTATTCTACTGAAGGCGGAATGGATATCGAAGAAGTAGCTGAAAAAACTCCTCATCTTATTTTCAAGGAAGAAATTGATCCTAAAGTTGGATTACAAGGATTTCAAGCTCGTAAAATTGCTTTCAACTTAGGCTTAAGTGGAAATGCTTTTAAAGAGATGACAAAATTTGTTGCGTCACTTTACAAAGCTTATGATCAAACTGATTCCGCAATGTTTGAGATCAATCCTGTTCTTAAAACATCTGATGATAAAATTATTGCTGTTGATGCGAAAGTAAGTCTTGATGAGAATGCATTATTCCGTCATCCTGATTATGCAGCGATGCGTGATAAAACGGAAGAGGATCCAACAGAGGTAGAAGCAGGTGAACATAACCTTAACTATGTGAAATTAGATGGTAATGTAGGTTGTATGGTCAATGGTGCTGGATTGGCAATGGCTACGATGGATATCATTAAACTTGCTGGTGGAGATCCTGCAAACTTTTTAGATGTTGGAGGTACTGCAGATGCTGCTCGTGTTGAACAAGCATTCCGTATTATCTTGAAAGATCCAAATGTAAAAGCAATTCTTGTAAATATCTTTGGTGGTATTGTTCGTTGTGATCGCGTTGCACAAGGTATCGTTGATGCATATAAAAACATTGGAGAAATACCAGTTCCCATAATCGTTCGTTTGCAAGGAACTAATGCTGATATCGCTAAAAAATTAATCGACGAAAGTGGATTAAAAGTTTTTTCAGCAATCCAATTGAAAGAAGCTGCAGATCTAGTTCAACAAGTGATCAAAGGAAAATAATTCTCGTTAATTAAAATTCTTAGCAAAGAAGCATTAAACTTCTGATAAAATTATATAGCCTTTAAATCATGCGATTTTACGATTACGAAAAAAATTTCCTTGGCATCACTGAACCCGATTTATATAAATATGATAAAGCGAAATTTGTAATTCAATCCGCTCCTTACGAGTATACTTCTTCTTATAAATTAGGTTCTTCGCAAGGACCAGAAGCAATTTTGAAAGCATCTCATTTTGTCGAATTTTATGATGAGATGTTAGGAATTGAAACCTATAAGAAAGTGGGTATCGCTACCATGGAGCCTATGAATTTTCATCATAAAGTGGATGCTGATGCAATCGATTACATTGAAGCAGAAACCGAAAAACATATTAAAGCTGGAAAATTTGTAGTGTCATTGGGTGCAGAGCATACTGTTACTTTGGGTTTTGTAAAAGCACATAATAAGCATTATAAAAATTTGTGTGTTGTACAGATTGATGCGCATGCTGATTTACGTTTTTCATATCACGATAATTTATTTAGTCATGCTTCTGTGATGGCACGTATACATGAACAAGATGTTCCATTAACGCAAATAGGTATTCGCGCATTGAGTGCTCCTGAGGCTGAATTAAGTGCATCAACAAATAAGATTCATACTTTTTATGCGCACAACATCCGTAACAATCCGCATTGGATGGATGATGCAATTAATACGCTTTCAGAAAATGTTTATCTAACGATTGATGCTGATGGTTTTGATCCAGCTATCATGCCCGCAGTAGGTACCGCCGAACCTGGTGGATTATTTTGGGATGAAACAATGGAGTTCTTACGCAAACTTACCGAACGCAAAAATGTTGTCGGCTTCGATATCGTTGAATGTGCTCCAATTGAAGGTTCTGTTTTAAGTGAATACAGTCTTGCTAAGCTTGCTTACCGTATAATCGGATTCGTAACTAAAAAGTAGTTTTAATTTCATCCTATCGGAAAGATTGTTAAAGTTTAATGGATAATTCTAAGTGTCCACCTAAACCTAATTCTACAATTTTCATAAGAGTAGAAATACGCGCTTCTTTAATATTGTTTTCTATTTTTGAAATGTATGATTTCGTAGTTCCAACTTTTACTGCAAGTTCTTCTTGTGTCAATCCTTTTTCTAATCTTGCTTCGTGAATTAGTGCCCCAATTTTAAAGTTTTCATAACCTTTATCAAGCTGATCGCGTTTTTTAGTTCCTGGTTTGCCATAATGCTTATCCTTGAATTGATCAAGAGTAAGAATATTATTGTTTTTCGTTTTCATATTGTTTCTTGATTTTAAGTGCTTTTACTATCTCCTTTTTAGGAGTTTTTTGAGTTTTCTTTTGAAAACCATTTGCAAGAACAACTATTTTTCATTGATCAAAAAAGCAGAATATTTGAAATATATTGTTTCCAAATTGAACCCAAATTTCAAAAAGTCCATCAGTATTATCAATGTACTTCAGAAAACTTTCTGGAACTCTTTGAATTTCTTCAATCAATGTGAATGTCCAAATTATTTTCTCTTTTACTTTTTCACTTTGTTTTACAAAGAATTCCTGAAAATAATCCTAGTAAACTAATATCGTTCGATGTTTCTGTTTATTCACCTTCAACAAAGATAATCATTGTTGCCCTAAAGTGCAACTAATTTTATAGAAAAATTATTATGCTAAAAAAACATCAAATATTATTTTCAAAAAATCTTTGAATCAATAAAATTTCATCCTTTCGGATATCCCTTAAACCTTCTACTTTTACAACGCAAAAAAAATTTAGGATTTGTTTATCTCATTCCTAAATTGCCATCATTAGAAAGCTTATGAAATTTACCAAAATACTTGTTGCCAATCGTGGTGAAATAGCACTTCGTATCATGCGTTCCGCTCGTGAAATGGGAATCGCTACGGTTGCTGTTTTCTCCGAAGCTGATCGAAATGCATTACATGTTCGTTATGCTGATGAAGCTGTTTGCATTGGACCTCCTCCATCAAATCAAAGTTATTTGTTGATCGATAAAATTATTGAAACTGCTAAGAAAACAGGAGCGCAAGCTATTCATCCAGGTTATGGTTTCCTCTCTGAAAATCCAAATTTTGCAAGAGCTGTTCGTCAAGCTGGATTAGTTCTTATCGGACCAACTCCTGAGGCGATGGAAATGATGGGAAGTAAGCTTGCCGCGAAAGCAGCTGCCAAGAAGTATGATATTCCTCTCGTGCCAGGTACTGATTATGCCATCACAGATTTGAATGAGGCGAAAAAAGTAGCACAAGAAATTGGTTTTCCTATTCTCATTAAAGCATCAGCTGGAGGTGGAGGAAAGGGAATGCGAGTGGTGGAGTCTGCAGATGAATTTGAAGAGAATTTGAATCGTGCAGTAAGTGAAGCAACGTCTGCTTTTGGTGACGGATCAGTTTTTATTGAGCGTTTTGTTACGTCGCCACGACATATTGAAATTCAAGTTTTAGGAGATACACATGGAAATGTAGTTTATCTTTTCGAGAGAGAATGTTCCATCCAACGGCGTCATCAAAAGGTTGTAGAGGAAGCACCGAGTTCTATTCTTACACCAGAAATTCGTCAGGAAATGGGACGATGTGCTGTTCAAGTTGCTAAAGCTTGCGATTATGTTGGTGCAGGAACTGTTGAATTTCTCCTCGATGAAAAGATGAATTTCTACTTTTTGGAGATGAATACGCGACTTCAAGTGGAGCATCCTGTAACTGAAATGATCACCGGTATTGATTTAGTAAAAGAGCAAATACGAATCGCCGAAGGAAATACGTTATCTATCAAACAAGAAGACCTGAAAATTAATGGTCACGCAATGGAAGTTAGAGTTTATGCTGAAGATCCTGCAAATAATTTCCTTCCTGATATTGGTAAACTAACACGTTATGTTCGTCCGCAAGGACCAGGTGTTCGCGTGGATGATGGCTTTGAAGAGGGGATGGACATTCCGATTTATTATGATCCCATGATTGCGAAATTAATTACGTGGGGAAAAGATCGGGAGGAATCGATACAAAGAATGATACGTGCCATTGATGAATATACAATTGTTGGGTGTAAAACTACGTTACCATTTTGTCAATATGTAATGAAGCATGATGCATTTACGAGTGGAAAATTTGACACGAATTTTGTGAAGCATTATTTCACTCCAGAAAAATTAAATCAACCATCCACAAAGGAAGAAGAATCATTGGCGATAATCATTGCAAATATGTTACAGCAGGAGGGAAGGGAAGTGAATGTGAATTCAAAAGATCAAACTAGTCAGGTTTCACTTTGGAAAGTTAATCGATTATAATCCGCTATTAATAATTGGCTTCAATTTTGAAAGCGAATCATCGCAATGAAAATTAATCACTTCATAGTTGCTGTATTTGTAATGGTTTTTCCAACCATTTTAAAAGCGCAAATTTTAATGCCTGATGGTCGTTACAAAGTACTAACGAATGTTGTTAACGGTGATACAATTCCAATTATTTACATGGCACCAGTTGAAATTGTTGCAGCACTTTCGCCCGGAGCAGCAGTCAAAATGCAAGCGTATTTAAAGCTGCGTAGAGATGTTTTAAAAGCGTATCCTTATGCTCGATTAGCAGCTGCACAGTTGAGATTTATCAATGATAGTATTGCTAAAATTCCAAATGAACGTGATCGTAAACGTTTTATTAAAGAAACTGAGAAAGAACTTAAAAGTGATTTCGAACGCGACCTTAAACAACTTACAATTACGCAAGGAAGAATTTTGATTAAGTTAATAGATCGCGAAACAGGCAATACGTCTTATGCACTTGTTAAGGAATTAAGAGGGTCGTTACAAGCTTTTTTCTGGCAAGGACTAGCACGATTGTTCGGAACTAATTTGAAGACCGAATTTGACGCCGCTGGTGAAGATGCTGCTATTGAAAGTATTGTACAACAAATCGAGAGAGGTCAGTTAACAGTTCAAACTGTTCAACGCACACAAAAGTAATAGCATTGGTTTTTTTCTATCAACAAATGAATGTTGTAAAAAGCATTATTTATCTCGTAAAAACATATAATATTTGATTTCATCTGCTTAATTTTACAGTATCATAAGCTATAAAAAATTTACATGCCCATTAGCAGTGTTGATAAAAAGGCAACTCAAAAAAATGCACTCTTAAATCCGTCGAAAGACCAAATCAAATCAGTGTTCATCGACGATTTTTTTTCTGCAGCCTTACGCCATAAAGTGAAGTTGGAAATATTATTACCACCATGGTATGATGAAACTCCACAGTTTGCATTTAATACTTTGTATGTGAACGATGGTCAGTTGTTGCAGCAATTAAATTTT
>JBBRAW010000071.1:0-17840 GCA_038206385.1 Bacteroidia bacterium
CTTCCATGCATGAATAAGTGAGTGATGTATTGATGTGGACGAAAATATTCGGAGGTTGGGAAATGTAAGCCAAAGAAATCTGCTAGATCATAACCAAATTTTTCATTGATTACTGTTGTTGCAAGAAACATAATTCCATAGATGATCAACAGATTTTTTACCACAGGGGGCAAGATCTGAAAACGGGATGGTCTGAACTCTTCTGACGACATATTTGAAACCTATTAACGGAATTAAGATTGAAAGTAATTTAATAAATCATTTGAATTTAAATGTACCATAATTGGCTTGCCATTTACTCCGTAATTTGAATTTTCGCATTGCAATAAATCTAAAGCAACTCTTCTTAACTCTTTTGGTTGATAGTTTCGAATATCTTTCATTGACATACTTCTTGCCATTGATCGAGCGAGATTATCATGAGCACTTAACTCCAAACGATTTCGATTATTTCTATATTGTTCAAGCAAATCTTGTAAAACTGTAGTTTCTTTTCCGGAATCTAATCCAGATGGAATTCCGTGAATCACAATTGTATTATTTCCAAAATCTGTTAAATCAAAACCAAGCTTCCGTAAATCATCATTCAATTCAGTAACCAACAACGCATCATCGTGACTCAATTGTAATCGTGGTGGAAATAATTGTTGTTGTGTAATAACAGCTTTCGTTTGTAAAGCATGAAGATAACGTTCAAACAATATTCTTTCATACGCACTTGGCAAATCAATTAATAATATTCCATCTTTAAAAGAAATATTTAAAATTCTTAATCCTGTTAAAATAAATCGTTCATCAGGCAATTCTTCCAACTCTCGTTGCAATTCCTTATGAGGTTCAATTATTTCTTCCTTATAAAATTTTTGTTGTATTGGTTCTTGATGTAACTTAAGCCATTGATCGGTACGTTGTGATTCCATTCGTGACCATGAATTATCACGACTGCTATTTGGATTAAAAGACGTTTCAGGTTTAAAGGGATTGTAATTCGGATTTACTTTTATTACGGGTTGAATTGGAATGTCATTTAACTTATCAAGCGGGACATCAAAGGCACGTTCTTGATCAAAATCAAGGGAAGGTGCGATACTGAATTTACCTAATGCACGTTTAACTGCTGCTCTTAAAATTGCGTATACCGATTTTTCATCTTCAAATTTAATTTCCGTTTTTGTTGGATGAATATTCACATCAATTTTTGAAGGATCGATATAAATTTTCAACCAATAAGAAGCATACGCATCTTTAGGAATAAGTGAATCAAAAGCCGCATTAACGGCATGATGCAAATAACTATCTTTTATGAATCGATTGTTCACAAAGAAATATTGTTCTCCTCGATTCTTTTTAGCAAACTCTGGCTTACCAATAAACCCTTCTAATTTTACAATCGTTGTATCCTCTTCAACAGGAACTAATCGTTCATTATAATTGTTTCCACAAATAGAAGCAATACGCTGACGAAAATTCCCTTCTCGCAAATCAAAAACTTGCAAATCATTATGATGAAATGAAAAATGTATTTGCGGATTTGACATTGCAACACGTGTAAATTCTTCAATAATGTGTCGTGTTTCAACGGGATTAGATTTTAGAAAATTTCTTCTGGCTGGCACATTGTAAAAAAGATTTTTAATTGCCAATGATGTTCCTTCTGGTGTTGCAACGGGATCTTGCGATTTACAAACGGAGGCCTCTATAACTACTTTAGTTCCGATTTCAGATCCTCGTAATCGACTTTTTAAATCTACTTGTGCAATAGCCGCAATTGACGCTAAAGCCTCTCCACGAAATCCCATTGTATGCAATGAAAAGAGATCTTCAGCTTTCCGAATTTTAGAGGTTGCATGACGCTCAAAACTCAGACGAGCATCTGTTTCCGACATTCCACCGCCATCATCAATCACTTGAATTAAGGTTTTTCCAGCATCACGGATTATCAATTGTATCCGACTACTTCCTGCATCTACAGCATTTTCTAAAACTTCTTTAACAGCAGAAGCAGGACGCTGTATCACTTCTCCAGCAGCAATTTGATTTGCAACAGCATCAGGTAAAAGATGAATAATATCTGCCATAATTATCGCACAAAGGTATAATTTCCTAATGTTATAAATGCACTTTTAACACAAATAGAAAGATTTAACTTACTAAGGAGAAAAAAACAAACATTTTAAAATGCAATTAGTGAATTCAATATTTAATTGAACTCAAAACTATCTTAAATTTAATTTACCCATTCTAAAAATTGACACTTGGAGTATAAAATTAGCTTTTTATGCCGAAGGGTACGCAACTCTAACGAGATAAAAACTATTCAGCATTTTCTTGAAAATCTTTTTAATGACAGTAATATCGCGATAGGTAATATCACAATTTTCAAACTGTCCACCTTCAATCTGATAATTGATGATTTTATCAACTAGATGATCAATAGATTCTGCATCGTGTGAAGCAAGACTTCGAGCTGAAGCTTCAACAGAATCAGCCATCATCAAAACCGCAGTTTCTTTAGAAAATGGTTTAGGACCTGGATATCGAAAATCATCAATATCTGCCACCTCATCAGGGAAATTTTTTAAGAATGATTGATAAAAATATTGAACAACAGTAGTTCCATGATGCGTTCGAATAAAATCTACAATAACATCAGGAAGTTTATGTTTTCTTGCACGCTCGATACCACGAATAACATGACTAATAATAATGGAAGCACTTTCATCAAATGATAATTCATCATGAGGATTCATTTGAGTACTTTGATTTTCGATAAAGTACATTGGCATGTCCATCTTACCAACATCATGATACAATGCTCCTACTCTTACCAATAAAGAATTACCACCAATCTTATAAATTGCCGCTTCCGCTAAGTTTGCAACTTGTAATGAATGTTGAAAGGTTCCTGGCGTTTTCGTTGCAAGTTCGCGTAACAAATCACTGTTAAAATCCGTGAGTTCCATCAATGTAAAATCAGATGTAACAGAAAAAGTTTTTTCAATAAAAAATATTATTGGATAACTTAATAATGTTAGCAAACAATTTCCCATCAGCCAAACAGCATTCGAATAATTTATTTTATCTAACGATCCTTCTGACAATAATGATAAGCCTATGTAAGAAACAAGATAAGCAATGAATATTATTCCAGCAGCAATAAAAAGTTGAGATCGCTTACGCATATTTACAATACTAAAAATTGCCACCATTCCAGCTACAATTTGCATGTAAACGAAATCAAATCCACCAGGCGCAACAGTACCTAAAATTAATATTGTTAACACATGCGTGAATAAGGCAGTACGTGTATCAAAAAATGCTCTTGTTACAAGTGGTAAAATACACAAAGGCAACATCATCATATTCATTCGATTACTTCCCAACAATTGCGAATAAATGATGCAAGTAGAAACGATCAAAAGAAAGAGCAATGAAATTTTTCTACTGTCTAATAAAATATCTTTTCTCAACAACCAAATAAAAGTTAGTAAAACTCCTATAGCAGTACAAACAAGCAAAAGATAACCAAGATAAAGCGAAGGTCGTAATTCACTGTTAGCAGCTTCATTTCCGCCAAAGGCAATTTTTAGAGAACTTAGTTGATCGTATTCACGCTGACCTACAAATTTTCCATGTTCAATAATCACTGCACCTTCTTTCACTAATCCTCGTGTAGGAATTATTGCTTCGAGATATTGTTGTCGGTTACGTTCTGTTAATGCAGCATCATAAATAATATTTGGCTTTATCGATTGAACAAGTGCTGCCAATAATAATCCATCTCCTTGCAAATTTTTATTGATAAGTTGCCGTTCTATCTCAGCTGCCACTTGATTCAATTGTAGATGCGCTGACAATTCTGTTGGAACAGATTTATTTCCTTTCAACAATAAAACTTGTTGATTTTGATCGACAGAATAATTTCGTGGTAAATCAATTAATCCTTGCTTATAAAATTGATGAATGATTTCATCGCCTTGAATTAATGCTTTACTATTTTCTTCTTTAAACAAAGAATGAAATTCAAGCAACGCACGATTTTGTGTTAACGTATCTACTTTAAAAAATAAAGGCGACTGACTAATAATTGCATTTTTTTCTTCTTCTAATTGCGCTTTTGACTTATACAATGGGAAATCAAATGGCGCTTTTAAATCCTCATAAATCCAAATACTTCCCTGATCAAAATCGTACTTGAAACGCATTTGTCGTGGTAGAAAAGCAGTTATACCGATAATCGAAAGCGTAATTAAAACAATACGGTAATAGAGATCGTGTTTATTACTAACTTGAATAAATAATTTTCGGAGATTCATACGTTGGTTCAGAAACAAAAGTAATTAATCTGAGGTGCAAGAATTAGGAATTAAACATTTAGTTTTCATCATCGACAAGAGGAAAAAATAAAAAGAAAGCAAACCTATAAGCCGGGTTCTGTGTTCATCAATTTTCATTGCTGAAATCCTGTCATTTATCTGCGATAACGCTCACGCACTACCTGAATCAGCCTACCCATCAGGGCATCTTGTTTTGCAACAAGCTTCGAGCGAGCAGCCCTTCGCCCTGACCTATTTGGCTTTTCAACCCACAAGGTTTACCCTCTTGAATGTTACCATCACAAGACGTGAGCCTTTACCTCACATTTTCACCCGTTCCCCACTAGGAGGTGGTTATTTTCTGCGGCCCTTTCTGTCAATCCATCGTTCCCAATGAACTGCCTTCCCGTTAGGAAGTGTGGTGCTCTGTGTTGCCCGGACTTTCCTCCCTCCGTAAACGAAGAGCGACAGGACAGTTTGCTTTCTTCGCAAAGATAGAAATATGTAATTAGCTTGTGATCTCCAACCAATTTTGAAGCAGCTGTTTTCCAAAAGCTGTCATTACTGATTCAGGATGAAACTGCACTGAGTAAACAGGCAAATCAATATGTTTCATTACCATGATATTCGATTGCTCATCGCGTGCAAGCACTTTAAAAGTTAATGGCAAAGTTTCTTCATTCACCACCCAGCTATGATATCTTCCAACTTCGAAGGTGTTGGGAATAGTTTTGAAGAAATCATCTTTCTCCTCTGCTAGGATACATTTTCGTTGCAGACCATGAATCACTTCTGCCAATTGCAAAAGCGTTCCACCGAAAGCTTCTGCAATTGCTTGATGCCCTAAACACACTCCCAAAATTGGTTTAGTTGCTGCATATTTTTTAATGAGTGGAATTAAAATTCCTGCTTCTGAAGGCATCCCTGGACCTGGCGATAAAACGATACGATCATATTGCGCAACATCTTCTAAAGAAATTTCATCATTACGAAAAACGCAAATTTCATCTTCCGTTAAGGTTTCGAGATAATGTACCAGATTCCAAGTAAACGAATCATAATTATCCAACAATAAAATCCGTGACATCAGAATCTGCTATTTTCGCAAAGATAATTTATCATCTCAATAAAATTTCACACATCAATTATGAAATCCATCATCCATACAAAAAATGCACCCGCTCCAATAGGTCCTTATTCGCAAGCCGTAAAAGTTGGCAACATGCTTTATGCCTCTGGACAAATTGCCATCGATCCTTCAACAGGAAATATGGTGATGGATAACATTCAGGCAGAAACGCATCAAGTAATGAAAAATATTTTAGCGCTTTTGAAAGAAGCAGGAATGGAATACCAAAATATTGTTAAGACGAGTATATTTTTAAAAGACATGAATCAATTTGCAGCAGTAAATGAAATTTATGGAAGCTACTTCACTTCCGATTTTCCTGCAAGAGAAACTGTAGAAGTTTCGCGATTGCCAAAAGATGTTAATGTCGAGATTACAGTGATTGCAATTTTATAATTTAACGAAACAATTTATTTTATGAATAAAAATAGAATTGAAGCATTCAGTGATGGTGTTATAGCGATCATCATAACGATAATGGTTTTAGAAATGAAAGTTCCTCATGAAGGGGCAGACTTAGCATCATTGAAACCAATATTGCCTGTATTTCTAAGTTACATTTTAAGTTTTGCTATGGTATTAATTTATTGGAATAACCATCATCATTTATTTCAATCGGTGAAAAAAATTAATGGTAAAGTTTTATTGGCAAATGGATTGTTACTTTTCTGTTTGTCGTTAATGCCATTCGCAACAGCATGGATGGGAGAGAATCATTTTGCATCCATCCCTGTAGCATTTTTTGGAGTAATACTTCTATTATCCGGTGTAGCTTATTCCATTCTTTCCAAAACACTAATTAAAATTCATGGTCATGAATCAGTTTTATCAAAGGCAGTTGGAAAAAGCAGCAAAGAAAAAATTTCTACTTTCTCCTACTTCGCTGCAATTCCAATTAGCCTATATCAACCGTTGATTTCTTGTATTATTTATTTAGGCGTAGCTATTATGTGGTTAATACCAGATAAAAGAATTGAAAGAGTGTTAAATGATTTATAAACTGAAAAGTTTATTTTAATTTGAAAAACCTCTTCTCTTCTTCAGTTTGAAGAAGAGAAGAGATGAAGTTTAATTATTTATTCTCAGGAATCCTCATTAAAGTTTCTAAAAAATATCCCCAGTATTTTTGCACAGAACTAATCTGTACTTTTTCATCAGGTGAATGAGCACCACGAATATTGGGACCAAAGGAAATCATTTCCATTTCTGGATAATTGGTTCCAAGTATTCCACATTCTAATCCTGCATGACAAGCACTCACTAATGCATCTTCTTTATATCGCTCTTTATAAAGATCGCTCATAATTTTAACGATGGAAGCATCTGGATTTGGTGTCC
The DNA here is from genome assembly GCA_038206385.1 of Bacteroidia bacterium. Classification (GTDB taxonomy): domain Bacteria; phylum Bacteroidota; class Bacteroidia; order AKYH767-A; family OLB10; genus JANXSD01. The sequence goes on from JBBRAW010000071.1 coordinate 6,784, forward strand.
ACCCAGGATAGGATCCCTTGTAATCAACTTTAGCTCCTATTAATTCAAAAGTATATTTTAAACTATTTGCTAAATCCATTTTTTCAGAATCAACAGAACTACGTGTTAAACATTGGATAGAGTATTCACCATCTTTTGCTAAAACTCTAGCTAAATTATTGGAGGTTTGAACAAGATGTAAAATATCAGGACTCATTCGATAAATCCCATTTGTACAAGCATAAAGACATTTCATTAATTTAATTTGAAATCCCTTTTGCATTACTCGTTTTACATCATCTGCTTTCGCAATACTAATTGCTAAATTTGGATCTGTTGTTTTGTGTTCTGATTTTAATTCTTCTTCAATTAATTTAATAAAATCTTCAAAGGCATTTTGTTCTTTTTCTGGAAGTGCAATCTCTGCAATCGATTCACGAGGAATTGCATTTCGTAAACTACCTCCATCAATACTACTTATCTGAATTCCAAATTTTTCGAAAGCAGCGAATAAAATACGATTCATGATTTTATTAGCATTTCCTCTCCCTTTATAAATATCCATTCCTGAATGACCTCCAGTTAGACCAATAATCGAAATTTTATACAATAATGAATTCGGAGGAACAGCCTCATGCGTATAACTTCCAGTCGCCGTTACATCAATACCACCAGCACAACCAATGGTTAACTCGTTATCATCTTCTGTATCGAGATTTAATAATATTTTCCCATCTAACAATCCACCTTTTAAGTTCAGCGCACCAGTCATTCCTGTCTCTTCATCAATCGTAAATAAAGCTTCAATAGCAGGATGAGGAATTGAGGTAGACGATAATATTGTCATGATAGAAGCAACGCCAATTCCATTATCAGCTCCTAGTGTTGTACCGTTTGCTTTAACCCAATCACCATCAACGATCATTTCAATTCCCTGCTTATCAAAATCAAAATTTGTATTAGCATTTTTTTGATGAACCATATCGAGATGACTTTGCAAAACGATCATTTGCTTTTTCTCCATTCCTTTACTTGCAGGCTTTTTAATAATTACATTTCCGATTTCGTCCTGACTAGTTTCAAGATGAAGGCTATTTCCAAATTTTAGAATGAACTCTCTAACGAGTTCTTCTTTTTTCGATGGTCGTGGTACTGCGTTTAAATCAGCAAAGTGATTCCACAATTCTTTTGGCTCTAATTCTCTAACGGTTGTTGACATGACTTTAAATTAATTACGAATTAAATTTCAATAGCTATCGGAATACGAATTTTAAAATATAGATTTATATTTACAAATATAATACTTATAAACTATCAAGTAGTACGCTTTGATTGAATACGATTTAAATCTGTATTACTTAAATCATAAAACTAAATCCACACCACGATTTAAAAGATGCTTTTTGTTGGTCATTTGCATCTGGGATAAAAGCAATTCTAACAGTTTCAAAATAAGTTTTCGAATCAGTAGAAAGCACAATCGTTTTCATTTTTCTTTGTGAAAATACATTAAGTTCAATAGGTTGTAAATTTGTATTTATGAGATCGCTCAAATTATTTTCAACCTTCCAACCATTGCAAGAAATGAGTTCATCTTCTCGAGAAAGTCCAGCATTTTCTGCGGGGGATCCTGGTAAAACATTGATGACTTTTGCGATCCCACCTTCCACCACAATCCGAAATCCAAATAATGATTCATTAGAAAATACAGATGCAGTTTTCGAAAGATAACATCCAATATAGCTTAACATTTCATTTAATTTTACTTCATAAGAAACTGGCTGATTTAGTAATTCATCAAAAACATAAGCAATATTATTACCAGCAAGATCAATTGCTAATGATCGAACATCTTTTTCAGAATAACCCAAATTATGCGGAGCAAAATCATTGTATAATTGATAAAACAAATCATCAAGCGATTTTTTATCAGCGGTAGCTCTGCGAATCGATAAATCAAGTAATAGAGCTATTAAACTACCTTCATCATAAATATTTGTCTTGCGCGCTGGTGCACCTGGAACATATCCATCCAACCATGTATCATAACTACTATCACTTACAGAAAGATTAAATCGACCGTAGTTGTCAAAGTGTTTTTGTAAACGTGAGCTGATTTCAATAAAATAATTTCTTGTATCAAAAAATCCACTTCGGGCTAAAAACAAATCACCATAGTAAGTTGTGAATCCTTCATACACCCAACCTAATTGACTATAATTTTCCTTCGTGTAATCGTATACAATAAAATCTTTCGGACGAAGTGTTTTTACATTCCAGGCATGAAATAATTCGTGCGATGCAACTCCAAGAAGATCATTATACATTTCTTCTTCCATCAATTTATAACCTGGACCGAGTGCAAGAACAGTACTTGATATATGTTCAACTCCATGATAAAAACGAAAGGGTAAAATCAGAATTAGAAAATGATATTCCGCATTTGGTAATTTATGCATCATTGCCAATTGCACTTTTGTAAACCCTTCAAAATCTTTAATGATCTTATTCCAATCAGGTTTACATTCGCCTTGAAACCATATATGAAAAAGATGATCATTTACTGAATAGGTTTGATGCTGTAAAGTTGCAGATGCGAAAAAAGGTGAATCAACTAATTCATGGAAATCATTTACTTCAAGTACATGTTTCTTAGTTTCCTTTAATGCACAAGCGATTTCCCAAGTTGGAGGAATATCTAAATACACATTACATTTCTCATGCAAGTTGTCTGATTCATATATCATGCAATGAATAGGATTCACATACAACATTTGCTCATCAACCCAACAAGCGCCTGCATCAGGTTGTGAGGCAAAATATTCGTAATCAATAGTTACTTGTTTACAATTAATTTCAAGTACATGCCATTTATCTTTTGTAATTTTCTCAAGTCGTAAAGCCTTACCATTTTCATCATAAGCCTTAATACTTCGAATATTTTTTGCAAAATTTCCTAGTTCATATCTACCAGGTCGCCAAGATGGTAACTGAAACTCAATCGAGCTTTCTTGATTAACTACTTTCACAGCTTTGATTTTCAAGAAACGACTAGAAGGAATAGGTATTGAAAGGTAATAATCCATTGTATAGAAATAATATTTTTCAAAAATACAATTAAAATCTGTGGTTGGATGAATTCATTAATATTCTCATCCAAGGCAAGGTTATGCCCATTCAGGAATTATACTTTCGCCTATCAAGTAAACTTTTAAAATTTATCATCTCAAATTAAAATCAATTCTCATGAAAAGGTTTTACTTATACTATTCGAGATACAGCACAATTTGATACAATTACTCTCATCACAAATCCTTCTGCTAATTTTCTTTTAGGAAAAATTTCGTTGAATAACGCAACTTCAATCCATGAAAATAATTTGACAGAATTAACATTGTATCCTAATCCATCAACTGGAGAATTAATTATTCCAATTGCATTACAAAATTATGCGCTTAACATTTTTGATTTCACAGGCAGAAATGTATTTGCAATCAATAAAGTAATTACCAACCGAAATAATTTTCAAGAACTTTCCAACGGATTGTATTTATTAGCATTTTCAAAAGACAATAAACGCATAAAATTTAGATGGATTAAATCAGAGTAGTAACAAATAATTTGTGTTATTTTCATTATTATTTTTGGAGCTTTCGTATTTAAAATAGCTAAGGCATTTACTTCAATGGTGATCAGATTTTTAGCATGTTTTAATTGATAAGGATACAAAACTATGATTTTCAGTAAAGTAAATATTTCTCTTCAAAATACTCTACCTTCGCTGCTCTTAAAAAACATATAGAATATGAGTTTCGATCTTATTGTTATCGGTAGTGGTCCTGGTGGATATGTAGCTGCGATTCGTGCTTCTCAACTTGGAATGAAAGTAGCCGTAGTTGAAAAAGAATCTTTAGGTGGTGTTTGCCTTAATTGGGGTTGTATTCCTACAAAAGCTCTTTTGAAAAGTGCTCAAGTTTTCGAATACCTAAAGCACGCTGCTGATTATGGTATCACTGTTTCAGATTTCAAAGCTGATTTCGGTGGGATGGTAAAAAGAAGTCGTGATATTGCTGATGGAATGAGTAAAGGAATTCAATTTCTTTTCAAGAAAAATAAAATTGAAGTGCTTAGCGGAACAGGGAAATTAAAGCCTGGTAAAAAAGTTGAAGTTACTGCGGCAGATGGCACTATATCAATTCACGAAGCAAATCATATTATGCTTGCAACAGGTGCTAGAAGTCGTGAGTTACCGAACTTGAAACAAGATGGAAAAAAGGTAATCGGCTATCGTGATGCGATGGTACTACCAACTCAACCTAAGAGCATGGTTATTGTTGGATCAGGTGCTATAGGATGTGAGTTTGCTTATTTTTATAATTCAATTGGTACTAAAGTTACGATTGTTGAATTCATGCCAAACATTGTTCCAGTTGAAGACGAAGAAGTTTCTAAACAACTTGCTCGTTCATTCAAAAAGCTTGGTATTGAAATCATGACGGAAGCAAGTGTTGAATCAGTTGACTCTAGTGGTGATGGTTGCAAGGCGACTATTAAAACTAAAAAAGGTGAAGAAATATTAGAAGCAGATATTGTATTATCAGCAGTAGGAATTACTCCAAACATTGAAAATATTGGATTGGAAGAATGTGGTGTTATCACTGATAAAGGTAAAGTTTTAGTGAACGATTTTTATCAAACAAATATACCTGGAGTTTATGCAATTGGTGATATTGTTAAAGGCCCTGCATTAGCGCATGTTGCGTCGGCAGAAGGTATTTGTTGTGTAGAAAAAATTGCAGGATTACAGGTAGCACCAATCAATTACAACAACATTCCAGGATGCACTTATTGCTCTCCAGAAATTGCTTCCGTTGGTTATACTGAGAAAGCTGCGAAAGAGGCTGGATACGAAATCAAAGTAGGGAAATTTCCTTTCTCTGCAAGTGGAAAAGCGAAAGCATCTGGTGCTGCTGATGGTTTTGTAAAAGTTATTTTTGATGCAAAATATGGCGAATGGTTAGGAGCACATTTTATCGGCGCTAATGTTACAGAATTTATTGCTGAAGTTGTTGTTGCAAGAAATTTAGAAACCACAGGACACGAAATTATAAAATCGATTCACCCACATCCAACAATGAGTGAAGCGTTAATGGAAGCATGCGCTGCAGCTTATGGTGAAGTGATTCACATGTAAAATAAATTATCAAAAAAAATGTCGGACCAAATTATAGTCCGACATTTTTTTTGAAATTAAGTTTACAAATCAACCAATCAACTCCAACAAAGCAACATTTTCAACATGCGCCGTATGCGGAAACATATCCACAGGTTGCACTTTAATAACTTTATATTTCTCACTCATCAATGCAATATCTCTAGCTTGTGTAGCAGGGTTGCAACTTACGTAAACAATTTTCTTTGCACCCGATTTATTTATTTGCTCAACAACATCTGCATGCATCCCAGCTCTCGGAGGATCTGTTATTATAACATCAGGTTTTCCATTTACTTCAAAGAAATTTTCAGTAAGTAAATCTTTCATATCACCAGCGAAAAATTTTGTGTTATGAATTTTATTGATCGTCGAATTTAGTTTTGCATCTTCAATCGCATCCGCAACATATTCAACTCCAACAACAGCTTTCGCATTTCGAGCAACGAAGTTTGCAATGGTTCCTGTTCCAGTATACAAATCATAAACTAATTCATTACCTGTTAAGCCAGCATAATCACGTGCAATCTCATATAACTTTAACGATTGTTTGCTGTTAGTTTGAAAAAAAGATTTCGGACCAATTCTAAATTGTAAGCCTTCCATCTGTTCGACAATATAAGGCAATCCATGATGTAATTTTAATTCCAAATCCTGCAAAGTATCGTTTGCTTTAGGATTCACAACATAAAGCAACGAGGTAATCTGCGGAAAATTTGAAACAAGAAAATCTAATAACCCTTTACTTTTTTGTTCATCATGTTCATACACCATAACAATTACCATCATATCACCTTTCAATGTTGTACGAATAATTAAACTTCGTAAGATGCCCGATTTATTTCGAAGATTTATGAAACTTAAATCATTTTCAAGTGCGTATTTTTTTATAGCATTACGAATACTATTTGATGGCTCTGGTTGTAAAAAACATTCATCAATATCGAGCACTTTATCAAATCGACCTGGAATATGAAAACCTAATGCGGGTCCATCTAAAATTTCTTTTTCTTCAAATTGCTCTTTCGTCAACCATTTTCTATCTGAAAAAGAAAAATCTAATTTGTTTCTGTAATAGCGAATATCTTCTGAGCCAATAATGGGCAACATCGGTGGATTTTCAATTTTTCCTAATCGTTGTAGGGCATCACTCACTTGTTTGAATTTAAATTGCAACTGTGATGAATAATCTAAATGTTGCCATTTACATCCGCCACAAATTCCAAAATGTTTACAAAACGGATTTATTCTACTTGATGAAGGACTAACTAACTTCACAACTTCCGCTTCCAAATAAGATTTATGCTTCTTTTTAATAATCACATCAACAATATCACCAGGGACAGCCTTGTCAATAAAAACTACTAATCCCTCGTGACGTGACACTGCTTTGCCTTCATCCGCCATGTCAAACACCTCTAAACCTTCTAATATTTTACCTTTCACCCTATTTATTTTTGTAAGGTGACGAAATTAGGTAACTTTGAGTGTTAAGTTTTAAAAATGGAAAAGAAGTACGTACTTTTTATTTTATTTGTTTTCACTTCGATAATTGCGAATGCTTTCCATATTGCTGGTGGTGACCTTACTACGAAATGGCTTGTTGGCAATACTTTCGATATTCAACTTACGCTTTATAGAGACTGCAGTAATCCGAATGGTGCTCAATTTGATGCATCCATTAATTTAGCGATTTATGATAAAGGAACTAATTTATTAGCTACTTCAGTAATTCTCACTTTAGATCAATCATCTATAACTCCAATCGTTTTATCTGGAAATGGATGCAGTCCACCACCGTCAGTATGTTTAGAAAGTGGTAATTATCATGAAACAATTATAATACCTGATAATCCAAATGGATATTACCTCGTATGGGAACGATGTTGTAGAAATAATACTATTATAAATATTGTTAGTCCGCAATCAACGGGTCTCGCGTTCTATGCCGAAATTCCTGATCCTGCTTTGCATAATTCGAGTCCAGTTTTTAATAGCCCTCCAGCACCATATACTTGCGAAATGCAATTTTTTCAATTTGGATTTCAAGCTACTGATGCAGATGGAGATTCTCTTGTTTATGAACTTTCGGATCCACTTGATGGAGGTCATACCTCTACAGGGAATTCAAATCCATTTGCGAATGGTTCTGGAGGTGGGCAAATTCCTTTACCCGCTCCATTTACACATGTAATTTGGCAAAATTCTTACGGACTAGCAAACATTTGTGGAGGTACTCAACCATTGGTTATTAATTCGAGTACCGGTTTGGTTCAAGGAACACCTGACAATATTGGAATTTATGCAATGGCAGTTACTGTTAGCGAATATCGAAATGGAATTCTGATAGGATTAGTTCGACGAGAAATTGAATTCACTTCGATCTCTTGTTCCGGAAATACAGCACCAAATATTTCTCCAAGTATTGCAAATAAAGACTATGAATTATATGCAACTGATACACTTTGTTTCGATGTAACTGCTACAGATATAAATGGTGATTCTATTTACTTGATTCATGCAGGTGAAGTTTTTGAAAATACAAATCTTACAACGATATCTGCACCCTATGCATTAAGTAAAGATACTTCTGGTTTAGATTCTATTTTTACTACTTTCTGCTGGACACCATCTTGCGATCAAACAAAAGATTCTGCATATTTAGTTACTTATACAATTCGAGATAATGGTTGTCCATTAGCACTCGCAGTTAATGGTAATTTTAGAATCAAAGTAGATCACATGAAAATTATTGATCGCCCTAATTTATTATGTCTGCATTTTGAAAGTAACGATGTAATTAAAATTGTTAAAGCTCCAGACAATACAATTAATGCAAGATATTTTAAAGGTTATACAATTTATCGAAGTGTAAACAACAGTCCTTTTTCTACTATAAAAATTATTGCAGATCCTTTCACAAATATTTTTTATGATAGCTCTGCAATTGACAATAAAAATAATAATTATTGTTACGTAATTACTGGTGTAAATAATTGCAATATCCAAAGCATTAATTCCGATACTTTGTGTTCTGATAATGCCTTCAATGCAAATAAAAATTATATTGAAAGTGTATCTGTTGAAAGCGACAATGCTATCAAGATGAAATGGGAACAATTTGCGGATGGTTTCTTTTCAACTTATTTTATTTATCGTAAAATTAATTCTCCAAATGCTGCATTTGAAAAAATTATTGATTTAAAAAATTATCCTTCTTTCGAATGGAAAGATGATAGTGTGCATACTTCGCAAAATTCATATTGTTATAAAATGATGAATGAAGATGTATGCGGAAATTTCAGCAATGTGAGTGATGAAGCCTGTACAATTTTATTAAATGGCAAAGCAGATTTTTTTATCGACAAACTAAATTGGAATAGCTACATCAATTGGCGAGGATCTGTTGCATCTTACAACACTGAAAGAAGTGACGTGAATATTAATATTCCTTATCGTCAAATTATAGTTATTCCTTTTGCAGATACAATTGCCGAAGATCGTAACTTGCCTTCCAATGGTGGTGTATTTAATTATCGTATCAGGGCAATAGAAGGAATAGGAGGAAAAAATGCTGAAAGTATATCTAATGAAATAGAATTAATTCAAGCGCCAGCAATCTATTTGCCGAATGCTTTTAGTCCGAATATCGATACGAAAAATGAACTTTGGGGTGCTGAATCGGTTTTTGTAAAAACATATAACCTTGTACTTTATAATAGATGGGGACAACTAATTTTCAAGACTGATTCTACACAAGAAAAATGGGATGGAAACTTTAAAGGATCAGAATTACCTGAGGGAATTTATATTTATAAAGCACAATTTTCTGGTTATAATTCCAATAAAATTTTTGAAAGAACAGGCTCCGTAACGCTTATCCGATAAGCAAATCTCAAAATCACTTTTCTTGATTTAATTGAATAATTGTTTCAATCAAAAAACTAAAATTGCTTCCTCTAAACCTAATCATTATCTTTGTACATCAATAATATTACCATGAAAATCGCCGAAACAATAATAACAAGTCAGCAAGCAATTGAGTTAGAAGAAAAATATGGTGCACATAATTATCATCCATTACCTGTAGTTTTAAATCGTGGTGAAGGTGTTTTTGTTTGGGATGTTGAAGGCAATCGTTATTATGATTTTTTATCTGCTTACTCTGCCGTAAATCAAGGGCATTGTCATCCGCGAATTATTAATGCAATGATTGAACAAGCTCAAAAATTAACACTTACTTCTCGTGCTTTTCACAATGATGTTTTAGGTGAATACGAACAATTCATGACGAAGCTTTTCGGTTATGATAAACTTCTACCAATGAATACTGGTGTAGAAGGTGGTGAAACAGCATTGAAACTTGCGCGTAGATGGGGCTATGATGTTAAAGGCGTAGAAAAAAATAAAGCGAAAATAATATTTGCAGAAGGAAATTTCTGGGGCAGAACATTAGCGGCAATTTCATCCTCTACAGATCCATCTAGCTCCGGTGGTTTTGGCCCATTTATGCCAGGCTTCGAACTCATTCCTTACAATGATTTAGTTGCTCTTGAAAATGCTGTTAAAGATCCAAATGTGGTTGGCTTTATGGTTGAACCAATTCAAGGTGAAGCTGGTGTTTTAGTTCCTGATGAAGGTTATCTCACAAAATCTTTTGATATCTGTAAAAAAAATAAAGTGCTTTTTATTGCTGATGAAGTTCAAACAGGTATTGCACGTACTGGAAAAATGCTTGCTTGCGATCATGAAAATGTTCGTCCCGATATTTTAATTTTAGGTAAGGCATTATCTGGTGGAACCATGCCTGTTTCCGCTGTCTTTGCAGATAATGAAATCATGCTTTGCATTAAACCCGGTGAACACGGATCAACGTATGGTGGAAATCCTCTTGCATGTAAAGTTGCAATGGCAGCAATGAGTGTTGTACTTGATGAAAAACTTTCAGAAAATGCAGCAGCACTTGGTGAAATTTTACGCAGCGAATTACGCAAAATAAATTCTGATCGTATCACTTTGGTGAGAGGGAAAGGTTTACTCAACGCAATTGTAATCAAAGAAAAAAATGGACTTAATGCATGGGATATTTGTCTTCGATTAAAAGACAACGGACTACTTGCAAAACCAACACATGGAGATATTATTCGTTTCGCTCCTCCTTTAGTAATTAACGAAGAACAAATTTTGGAATGCGCAGCTATTATTCGAAGAACTATAGAATCACTAGATTAAAAAAAATCCTGAAGTAAAATACTTCAGGATTTTTTTTTGGAAATGAAATTTATTTATGAAATAATATCTGGATTAGGTTTCTTAATAATTGCTGCCATAATTAATGCTATAATAGCACTAAATAATAACCCAAAAACAATAGCAAATCCAAATTGTGCAACTGGTGTCATAAATTTACTTGTCATTTGTATTTGTTTATCTATCATTTCTTCACTTAGTCCTCTTTCTTGTAATTTCTCTAATTGTTGATTCATTTGAAAATCAATAAATGTAGGATCGATAAATTTTAAAAATATAAAATGATAAATTCCACCAATCACAGCTCCAATGGAAGTTATTATAAAACCCAAACGAAAGGTTTGCCCAAAGCTATTATAACCATTACCTTCTGTTTCTCGAAATAATTTTGTGGCTTGTACAATACAAATTATTGGTACGATAAGACCTAAAAATTGAATCCACATTGCTGATGCATTTCGATTTAAGCCTGTAACGTACATGATCATTGCCCATAAAACGCCCACTCCTGCGTTTATTAAGCCATATTTGGTAGAAGGTTTCATAAATAATTATTTTTATATAGGATGCTATCGTTAAATTTGCCTCAAATTAAATGCATTTCGCAATAGAAACC
>JBBRAW010000072.1:0-17571 GCA_038206385.1 Bacteroidia bacterium
TTGTTATCTTTGGTTAGCATTAAAATCAACCAAAAAATATTCAACAAAAATTAATCTTATCTGATAGTTAACTCCTTTAACATTTTAATTGAAAATAAATTATAATTAAAGCTTCCACGCTATGCGTGGTTTAGTGCAACAAACCCCTATCAGAAGGCGTACCTGAATTAAAAGACCAGATATTTCCGAAATTGCTTGCTGATGTTTACACTACTGGTGTGCCTTTCGAAGCATACGAAACTAAAGCCATTCTGGTGCGCAACGGAATACCTGTAGATGCTTATTTCAATTTTATATATCAGCCTTACAGAGATATTGATGATACAATTACGGGTATCACCGTACTTGCCACCGAAGTAACAGAACACGTTCTTGCAAAAAAACAAATTGAAGAAAGCGAAAACCGATTTCGCACTTTTGCAGAAAGCATTCAAAGCCTTGCATGGATTGCCAATGGTAACGGATGGATTTATTGGTATAACCAGCGATGGTATGACTATACTGGAACCACACTTGAAGAAATGCAAGGTTGGGGATGGGATAAAGTTCATCATCCTGACTACATTGAAAAAATTGTTGAGTTTGTAAAAGAAGCATGGAAAAAAGACGAATCGTTTGAGCTAACTTTTCCACTTCGCAGGCATGACGGACAATATCGATGGTTTCTTACCCGTGCCTATCCTGTAAAAGATGCCAACGGAAATATTGAGCGATGGATAGGAACCAATACTGATATTACTGAACAAAAAAGATTTACTGAAGAATTAGAAACAAAAGTTAAAGAACGAACAGAAGAATTACAATTAAAAAATCTGGAGCTTGAAAACTCCAATGCAGAACTTGAAACATTCAGTTATGTTGCAAGTCATGATTTACAGGAACCATTAAGGAAAATACAGTCTTTCAGCAAACGCATTTTAGAAAATGAAAAGTTTTCAGATAAAACACAAGATTATTTCAACCGCATTATTGCAGCAAGCGAACGCATGCAAAACCTCATTATTTCGTTACTTAGTTTTTCACGTACTAACACTACTGATTTAATTTTAACACCTTGCGATTTGAATACAATTGTTGAAGAATCAAAAAATGACCTTATTCTAAAAATCCTTGAAAAACATGTAATTATTGAGTATGAAAAACTACCGACAATAAATGGAGTGTATGTTCTAATCGCTCAGCTCTTTACTAACCTCATTGAAAATGCGATTAAATACAGCCGACCGGAAATTAAACCTCATATTAAAATTACGGCTGAACTCATTCATGGAAATGAAATCAGGCATCCATCAATAAACAAACTAAAGGAATATCATGTACTCAAAATTGCTGACAATGGAATTGGTTTTGAAGCACAATACGAAAATAAAATTTTTGGACTCTTCCAACGACTTCATGACAATAATGAATATTCTGGAACAGGTATTGGCTTATCTATTTGCAAAAAAATTGTAAACAATCACAATGGCTTTATCATAGCAGTAGGTAAACCCAATATAGGTTCTACATTTACTATTTATATCCCAAAATCATGAACAGAATATTACTTGTTGACGATGATGAAGACGATAGACTCTTTTTTATTGAAGCTATTGAATTAATAAATCCTTCACTGCAATGCTACACAGCCATAAACGGAAAAATTGCATTAGAAAAGTTAAAAGGTGACTTTTATTTACCCGACCTTATTTTTCTTGATCTTAACATGCCTTTTATGAATGGATTTGATTTTCTAAGACAAATCAAAAAAGAAAAATTGTTAAGCAAAATTCCCGTGGGAATTACAAGCACATCCAATATTATCCATGATCGAGAATTATCAAAAGAGTTGGGAGCAAATTTTTTTCTCACCAAACCAAACGACTTCGAAGTACTTCGTGAAAAACTAAAACAAATTCTAACCTTAGATTTCTCCACTGTTGAATATTTAATCGTTTAAATGATCTATTATCAATAGTGTCCTAAACGATTTCAATACGGGATAAAAGTATAAATTTCACGAGTGAAGCAATTATATTTTTCATGCTTTTCAAAAAAGAACCCCTTGTAGTGATTCTTCAGGCGGGTCGTTGTATTCTTCAAATGGTTTGTCAATCCAGTGTTGTAAATTTATTTTCACAAAGAGATTTAATCGAATGAATGCGATAAGGTTTGAAAGATGCCAACTAAATTTTGCCATTGCCTTTAATGCTTTTAGCATTAGTATGGTTATTAAGGCAGTCCATATCTGTATCATCACTGCATTTTGACTGGTGCCAATAAATGATTTGATGTGCAGCAATTGTTTGATGTCTCTGAAAAATATTTCCACATTCCAACGACTTTTGTAGAGTTCTCCAATGGTGTTAGCCGTCCATGTGAGGTGATTAGTAATAAGCTCGATGACTTGTTTGTTTACATCATCCCAAACCGCTACTCTCCTTATTTTTTTAGGATACTTTTCCTTTGATATATTGTTTTTGAGTTCAATAATTTCATCTTTTAAAATGTGTTGGTGTTTATCAATGGGCAGTTCGTTTTCTTTAACTACGTTGTATTGGATGTTGTCTTTGTGTCTGATAACAAAATAAACACCTTTGCTGTCCCAAACGTTTAAAGAAGAGTCCTGATTTTTCGTCTCTATTCGGTAGCGATTCGAACAATAAAATTTAGAATTAATGGAATTTAGATATTTTTAATTTTTGAATTGTTCGATGGTAAGTTTCTTCCTGTTAGCAAAAATTATAATTAAAAAAAAAAAAATGGGCTAAATATGGACTAAATTGAAATAAAAAAATCCATAAATAATTGATTTTCAATCATGTATGGATCCTTATGGCGGAGAGTTAGGGATTCGAACCCCAGGAGGCTTTAACACCTCAACAGTTTTCAAGACTGCCGCAATCGACCGCTCTGCCAACTCTCCGGGCGCGAAAGTAAAGCATTTTTCAATTCCATGATGCGCATAAATCAAAAATCATTGTATAATTTTAACTCGATTAACCCTTTCCCTCACTTCTTACTGATTCTCAATTCCTAAAGAATTAACTAACTAATAATGATCTCATTTTAATTGTTATTCAGCATCACTCATTGTAATTTTATGAGTTAAAAAGTGGATTGAATATCTATTTTTCTGCTAAAAATCACCGTCCTCAAAACGTATGGTTGATAATTACTGAATATAAAGTACTTCCGTGAAGTGGTCAATCAGTACAATTACCGTAACTTAGCTTTCTAAATAGAATACCATGAAAAAGAACTTATTGATCTGCCTCTCATGCTGTTTGATGATACCATTATTCAGCAATGCGAAAAATTTGCAAGCTCATTTTGCTTTTTCCACCTTTTTTGCTCCTGGAAATGGTCCTTATGTTGAAACGTATCTCAATGTTACTGGCGCATCAGCAAATTATGCAAAAACTAGTACTGGCCAGTTTCAAGCTTCTATAGAAGTATCAATTATCTATAAGCAATTAGAAACGGTAAAGTATTTTGATAAATATAATTTGTTAAGCCCAGAAATTCCTGATACACTTAAATCACTATTTAATTTTACCGACTTAAAAAGAGTTAGTCTGCCTGATGGAGCTTATACGATGGTGCTAACTATTAAAGATAAAAACAATCCTGGTGCAAAACCTTATGAACTCAAACAAGATATCACACTTTCCTATCTAACGAATGTGATTGCTATTTCTGATATTGAACTTCTAAATGATTTTAAGGCTAGCGCATCAGAAAGTCCTGTTGTAAAAAATGGCTACGAACTCGATCCTCTAGTAGCTAACTTTTATGATAAAAATAATAATGAACTAAAATTATATGCTGAGATTTATAATACCAGTTCCATTCTTGGAAAGGACCCTTACTTACTCAATTATCATATCGAAACTTTCGAGACAAAAAAAATTATTGAAAGCCAAAGTATTTCTTCACGCAAAAATTCAGAACCAGTTTCTATTCTTCTCACGCAATTAGATATTAGTACGTTGCCATCAGGCAATTACAATGTGGTTGTAGAGGTAAGAAATCGAAACAATGAGTTATTAGCAGTTAAACAAACATTCTTTCAACGTAGCGCTCCTGTTGAAGAAATTGCGTCTGCAAATGGAGATTTTACAAGTAGAAATGTCTCGAATACTTTCGCCTCTCAGATAACTAATAAAGATACTCTCGCAGAATATATTCGTTGCCTTTGGCCTATATCATCTCCCAATGAAAATACTTTTGCAATGAATCAATTAGAATTGGCAGATCTCACAATTATGCAACAATTTTTTTATGATTTTTGGATAAAAAGAGATGCTCAAAATCCTTCTAAAGCTTGGATAGAATATAAAATTCAAGTTGATAAAGCAGATCAGTTTTATCATGCAATAAATAAGAAAGGTTATATGACAGATCGTGGAAGAGTTTACCTTCAATATGGCCCCCCAAATCATATTGCGCCAGAGTACAATGAACCAAACTCATATCCTTATGAAATTTGGCAATATTACAAGGCAAAAAAAGAAACAGATCGCAAATTCGTTTTCGGAAACATGGATACTGCAGATAATGATTTTAAATTAATTCATAGTGATGCAAAGGGTGAAATTTACGATAGTCAATGGCAATTATTGTTGAAAAAACGTTTTAATAATCTTAATGCTGTTGATCAAAACAAGCCAACAAATGATTACTATGGAACTCATTCTGATCAACTATTCACCTCACCACATTAAACATTAAAGAAAAGAAATTAGTTTTGCAGGGCTGCCGATTGGCAGCCCTTAGTTTTACCAATTTATGCCCGACAAAAAGAACTTAGCTATCGTTATCCTCAATTGGAACGGTCAGCATTTTTTGAAAGAATTCTTGCCAGGGATAATTCAACATAGTAAAACAGAAGCAAGAATTATTATTGCTGATAATGCATCAACGGACGATTCCTTAAAGGTTCTTGAACAATTTTCGAATGATATTGAAGTAATAAAACTTGATAGTAATTACGGCTTTACAGGAGGTTATAACCGTGCTTTAAAACTTGTTGATGCAGAATATTATGTTCTATTAAATTCGGATGTAGAAGTTACCGAAGGATGGATCACACCAATTTTAAAGTTCCTAGAATCAAATCCTAATGTTGCTGCTTGTCAACCGCGTGTGCGCTCCTACAAAGACCCTCACCTTCTCGAGCATGCCGGAGGTGCTGGTGGTTTTATCGATTTCTTAGGATACCCATTTTGTAGAGGAAGAATCTATAATACACTTGAAAAAGATAATGAGCAATACAATGATGTTCGTGATGTTTTTTGGGCAACTGGAGCTTGTATGTTTATTCGATCAAAATCATTTCACACTATTGGTGGATTAGATGAATCTTTTTTTGCGCACATGGAAGAAATAGATTTATGCTGGAGATTACAACAAGATGAACAACGTATTTGTGTAGTTCCAGAAAGTATCGTTTACCATGTAGGAGGTGGCACTTTACCCAAAAGTAATCCACGTAAAACATATTATAATTTCAGAAATAATTTAATGATGATGCATAAAAATTTGCCTTCATCAAAATTATTTATCGTTATCTTTTTAAGATTATTGTTAGATGGCATTGCTGGAATGAAATTTTTATTTGATGGTGACTTCTATGATATGAAAGCAGTATTTTGGGCTCATCTATCATTTTATAAATCATTACCAAAAAGAATTAAAATTCGTAAAGTGCAACAAGCACGCAAAAAAACTAATCACATAAAGGGGATTTACAATAGAAGTATTGTTGCCGACTATTATCTACTAAAAAAGAAATATTTTTCACAATTAGATACTGATTCATTTACTTGAAATTTAAATAAAATGAAAATTATTTGTGTAGGTCGTAACTACGCTGCTCATGCCGCAGAACTAAATAATCCTGTTGAATCTGATCCTGTCATTTTCATGAAACCAGATACGGCATTAGTGCAAGCAAGACAACCATTTTTCTATCCATCGTTTTCTGATGATATCCATTATGAAACAGAATTAGTAGTGAAAATTAATAAGGTTGGAAAAAATATTGCTGAGAAATTTGCTCATCGTTATTACGATGAAGTAAGTTTAGGAATCGATTTCACAGCTCGCGACTTACAATCAAAATTAAAATCTAAAGGACTCCCGTGGGAACTAGCTAAAGCATTTGATGGATCAGCACCAGTAGGAACTTTTATTGCAAAAGAAACCATAGATCCAATCAATGATCTACATTTTACCTTATATATTAATGGTGAAATTCGACAAAAAGGACATACTGCTTTAATGCTTTTTTCTGTCGATAAAATCATCGCTTTTGTTTCCTCTTACATTACCCTAAAAAAAGGTGATCTAATCTTTACCGGTACTCCTGAAGGTGTTGGCCCAATAAAGCAAGAAGACCTATTGGAAGCTTTCTTAGGCGACAAAAAATTGTTGTCGTTAAAGATAAAATAAAACATTTCTAAACTTTATTTAGCGCCATTTCCATTAACATTACTACGTTGAAATATTTTACGTTTTACTTATCAATTATCATCCCGATGTTCCGTATCATTGATAGATGATTTCTGCGAATATAAAAAGGATAGGGCTATTTGTTTTTTCACTATCCTGTCTATGCTTTTTTTCTGCAAATGTGCAAGCTACTCATATTGTTGGTGGTGAACTCAATTATACTTATTTAGGAAATAATCAATATGAAATTCGACTAACAATGTATCGGGATTGCTTCAACGGCGTCCCTCCATTTGATAATCCAGCATCAGTGGGAATCTTTGATCAATTTAACAATTTTGTTACTGAATTATTATTAACGTTTCCAGGATCCGATACGATTCCTCCAACCATCAATTCTCCTTGCTTCATCCCTCCTACTAATATTTGTTATGAGCATACTTCTTATACTGGAATCGTAACACTTCCACCGCGATTGCAAGGTTATCAATTATCGTATCAACGTTGTTGCAGAAACCGAACAATAAAAAATATTTTCGACCCAAGCTTTACAGGAGCTACTTACTATGCTACAATTCCATCATCTTTTTTAGCAGTAAATAGTAATCCTAAATTTAATAATTGGCCTCCCCCATTTATCTGCGCTGGAATTCCCTTTGTCTTTGATCACTCCGCTACCGATTTAGATGGAGACTCTATCATCTATGAATTATGTTATCCTTACACAGGTGCAGATACAATTAATCCTATGCCGCAGCCACCTAATCCCCCACCTTATAGCAATGTTACATTTATTCCACCATTTAATTTGAATGATATGCTTGGTGGTGTTCCTCTAAAAATTGATCGCTTTACAGGCGAGTTAACTTGCACACCAAATACAATCGGACAATTTGTTGTTGGAATTTGTGCAACGGAATTTAAAAGAAATGGAACCTACATAAGCACATTGCGAAGAGATTTTCAATTGAATGTTGTTCCTTGTCCTTCGTATGTTGTTGCAGCAATTCAAAATCCAATTATTAATTGCAAAACAAATGAAGTTACATTTTTAAACTTTTCATTAAACGCAGGCTCCTACCTCTGGAATTTTGGTTTGTCAGGAACTTTATCAGATACTTCAAATGCATTTTCGCCTACATTTATTTATCCAGATACAGGAATTTATAATGTAACACTTATCGCCTATTCTGCCCTATCGCCAACATGTGCTGATACTACTGTTGGAACAGTTACCATCTTACCGGAATATGCTGCATCATTAAATTATTCACGCGATACCTGTACAAATACATATTCCTTTACGGATACTTCAAATAGTATTAGTGGTACAACGAATTCTTGGTTTTGGGATTTTAAAGATGGTGTAACTTCTGATCAACATAATCCCATTCATCAATTTTTATCTGCTGGCACTTATGATGTAACATTAATTGCTACATCGACGCGAGGTTGTATTGATACAGTAATATCAGAAATTATTGTCCCACCGCTGCTTCATATTTCTTCTTCTCAAATTAATAATGTTCGTTGTAATGGTGAATGCAATGCTACCGCAACTATTAATGCTGTTGATGGAAATTTTCCTTATAGATATTTATGGAGCGATCCCAATAACCAAATAAATGCAACTGCAATAAATTTATGCGCAGGTAATTATATTGTTACCGTTACAGATAATCAAGGTTGCATTTTAATGGATACCATTACGATTACCCAACCCGATACACTTACACTAAAATTAATAAGTACACCTGCATATTGTAAAGGTGCGTGCATAGGAACTGCTGGGGCAATTACGAATGGTGGAAATGGAGGAAATCAATATCAATGGAACGATCCACAAGCGCAGCAATCGTATAATGCCACTGAACTTTGTCCTGGAAATTATTTGCTCGTTGTTACAGATAGTATAGGTTGTACAATTCAAGATACAATTACTGTTCAATATTCCGATTCGCTTCCAGTAATACATGCTTCCGCAGATACTACAATTCTCTATCAAGGTCAATCTACAACACTGCATGCTACTCCTATTTTAGGCTATACTTTTATTTGGACTCCTCTTGAATCATTAAACAATTATCTAGTACCAAATCCAATAGCGACGCCATCACAAACAACAACTTATGTCTTATCAATCATTGATAAAAATCTATGTAAAAATCAAGACACGGTAACTATTTTAGTGAAAGATGTGTTTTGTAAAGAACCAGAATTATATATCCCTAACGCATTTACGCCAAACAATGATCAACAAAATGATGTGCTTTTTGTGAGAGGAAATACGATTGAGAAAATGCATATTTCTATTTATGATCGTTGGGGAGAAAAAGTTTTTGAAAGTGATAATAAATTAAATGGTTGGGATGGAACTTACAAAGGAAAAAATGTACCTCCTGGCGTATTTGTTTATTATCTTACGATAGGATGTTACAATAAGTTGCAGTTTACCAAAAAGGGAAACATCACAGTAATACGATAATGATTATCAATTGAGAAAAGTAAATCTAATTCTGTTTATGATTTTTGCAACTAGTTTCTTTATGAAATTAGATGCGCAGGATTTACATTTTTCTCAATTTCAATATAGCCCAATGAACTTAGGTCCATCAGAAGCAGGTAACATGGATGCAGATCTTCGCGTTGCAGGTTTACATCGCCGACAGTGGGCATCTGTAACTGTCCCTTATAAAACTTTTGCCGTAAGTATTGATGGAAAACTAAATGCTTTAAATGATAAATTAAAAGGTTTAGGTGCTGGTCTATTAATCAATCAAGATAAAGCTGGAGATGGTGCATTACAAACATTACAACTAACTTTAGCACTTTCGTATTCATTTGCATTAACAAAAGATTCTGTATACTTCTTACACGTTGGTGTGAACGGAGGTTTTGTTCAAAAAAATCTAGATGTAACGAAACTTAATTTCGATAATCAATTTGATGGTGATAATTTTATTCCGCAATCACCTAATGGAGAATCTTTCGATAGAACAAATTACGCGTATGCCGATGTAGGATTTGGTGCAGGATGGTCTGCTCATTATGCAAAAAATAGTTGGAATACTGGAATTCAATTTCAACATCTTAACCGGGCTAATTTAAGTTATTATAATACTGAAAAAGTAAAATTGCCTATTCTTTCGCAATTGCATGTTGGTAGTGATTTTATTTTTAATGAAAAAATATCTCTTCTACCAGCAATAAATTTTATGATGCAAGATAATTTTCAAGAATTAAATTTGGGGATGGAAGCGAAATTGACAATGCGAAATGAATCTGCAAAAAGGTATGCTGTTGGTTTAGGATTATTTTACAGAACTTCAGATGCATTAATTCCAATGATAAGTTTATACTATAATAAATTTCGATTTGGATTTTCGTATGATATCAATACATCATCTTTAAAAAAAGCTAGCAATTACAGAGGAGGGCCAGAAATTACGCTCATCTATATGTCAAAGAAAATAAAATCAAATTCACAACGACGAATAATTTGTCCGCTGTATTAAATGAATTTAAAACTATACATACTTATTATTTTTACGTTACTGTTTTTTATCAGTACGAATAGTAATGCCCAATCAGCTGCTGCTTACGAACATGCTGGTGATAGAAGTATGCAACAAAAAGATCCTTTAGCTGCAATAAGTTTTTATAGTTCGAGTTTAGCTTACGCTGAATCAGCATTACTAAGTTTTAAAATTGCCGAAGCATATAATTCGTTGCATGATTATCCCAACGCATTACATTGGTACAATTCGGTAAATATAAATGCAGGAAACGATCACTCATTGTTACTCAAATCTATTTTTAAAACTGCAAATTTGTTAAAATGTTTAGGACGATTTGATGAAGCAAAACAAGTTCTAATCTCTCAAAAAGATCTTACAAAAACAGACAGCATCAGTTTAAATAAAATTCTTCATGGAGTAAATTTTGCAGAACAATTAAACAAGGATAGCATTTTCATTCATGTAAATCATACAGGAGAAATCATCAATTCTACTTATTCTGATTTTGCACCATCAGCTGTAGGTGATTCCGTAATTTATTATTCGTCAATGCGATTTTTCACAAAAAGCAAAACGGAAAATAAAAAGTTAACATCTAAAATACTCACTTCAAAAATTAGCGATAATACATTTGAAAGACCAGAAGCATTATCGAATTTAATTAATTCACCAAAATTCAATAATGCAAATCCGTCGATAAGTCCTGATCATAAATTAATGATTTTTAATCGTTGTTTAGAAGACGAAGAAAATAATTTGATTTGCACATTATGGGAATCCAATTACAAAGACAAACAATGGCAAAGCCCTATAATTTTACCCGACAATATCAATTTGCCAAAGTATACATCAACACAACCATGCATCACTACGAATGGAAATGAAGGTTATTTATTATTCTACTCTTCTGATTGTCCGAATGGATTTGGGAAGCATGATATTTGGTTGGCAAAAAGAAATCCCGAAGGTGTTTATTCCACTCCTTTAAATGCGGGTGCGCTTATCAATTCTTCCGATGAGGAGATGACTCCTTTTTATGATGCCATGACTGATACCTTGTATTTTAGTTCTGATCGCGAAGATGGATTGGGAGGATTTGATTTACTCGCTACTTCGTATAAAAACAAAACTCCTCAATACACATTTCATCCTGGTCCGCCGATAAATTCTGGGTACAACGATTTATATTATTCTGCCAATTATTCCGATTCTAGATCGCGTTATTTGGTATCCAATCGTCCTCCTTCTGAGCAATTAAACGAAGGTGCTTGTTGTTATGATATTTTTAAGCTCGAAGACATTCCAATTGTTAAAAAAGATAGCGTTGAACAAATTCCAACAATTCCAATAAGTTCATTACCGCTAGTACAAATTCCACTCGATTCCATTTCACATTTACCTGTTGATTTAATCATCAATAAGCTTAGTAAATTATTGCCATTACGACTTTATTTCGACAATGATTTCCCAGATCCACATACTAGAAAATCAATCACTTCAAGCATATTCGATAAACTTACTAGTGCCTATCTGCAAAAGCTGCCAGAATACCAAAACGAACATAAAAATGATACGTTAGAACAGCAAAATCTAAAAGCATTTTTCAATGATTCTATCACTGCAAATTTCCAAAAACTAGAGAATTTCACTGCTGTGATTTACGAATTATTGCAATCTGGTCATCGTTTACAACTTAAGCTTCAAGGTTGCGCGAGCCCTTTGGCTGATAACGCTTATAACCTAACTTTGTCGGAGCGAAGAATTAGTAGCTTAAAGAATTATTGGCAACATTGGAACAGCGGAAAATTGAAAGAATATATTCAAACCGAAAGTCTGGTGCTTAATGATGATCCTGCTGGTGAAAATCTAGCAACAAATAAAGTGAGTGATCGTTTGGATAACAAAGCCGCTTCGGTATATAGTGTTTCGGCGGCACTCGAAAGAAGAATTGAAGTAACAGAAATTAGCTTGCAAAAACCATGAAGTATTTCACTTTACGCGCCCTGCTCCTTATGGTGGCTTGTAGTTTTTCATGCTCACTTTCTGCGCAAAATTTAGTACCTAACTCTAGTTTTGAAACAGTACTTAGTAATCCTACTTCACAAGATCAATTACAAAGTTTAGCTGTGCCTTGGCTAAAACTAAATGCTACTCCCGATTTATATTATGCTGGTCAAACTTCTTTACCTATCACTGCATGTGATCAAGTGGATGTGCCGAATAATGCAGGAGGTCACGCCCCTGAACGAACCGGCTTAAAAGGTTATGCAGGTCTTCAATTTGATTTGAATAATAATTATAGAGAATATATCTCTACTCCTTTGGCAATTCCATTGCTTAAAGACACACTGTATCGTGTTTGGTTTTATGTTTTACGTGCTGATAGTTCGCGCTATGCTTGCAATAAAATTGGTGCTTTATTTACCAATAATTTTCCAATCCAAACTGGAACTAGTCCTATCGCTTTTCCTTCAATAATTGAAAGTAATACCATCATAACAGATACTGTTAACTGGACGATCATAACCGGCATCTATAAAGCTACAGGAGGCGAAAATTATATTACTATTGGTTTGTTTTATACTGATGCGAATCCTGCTTTACAAAAAACCGACTTCGGACCTCATGCCACAGGATGTGCAAGTTTTGATAACTCTGCATATTATTATGTTGATGATGTAGTTGTAAAACCAGTTAGTGAATCAGTAAAAATAAAAGCGGATACTGTAATTTGTCCTAATGAAAGTGTAACGCTAAATGCTACTTCTAATGTTCCATTTTATTGGAGTGAAGCTAGTACACCAACTGATACATTAAGTCTGGCGGCCAGTGTTACGGTGTCGCCAACAGTTCCTACAACTTATTATCTCAATGGATTATTTGTGAAAGATAGTGTTACGATCACTATTGTAAATCCTCCAATTGTTAATCTTGGTCCTGATTCTCTTTTATGCGAAGGCGATACTGTATTACTCGATGCAACAATTACTGATGGAATAAATTATCAATGGTCTACAGGTGATACTACAAGCTCAATAAAAATCACAACACTTGGCGATTATTCCGTCATCGTAAATAATATTGGTTGTGCGCGTACCGACACTATTTCTTTTACAGATTATCTTCCTAATCCACCAATTAATTTAGGAGAAGATTCGCTCTACTGCTTTTTCAGTGGTGATACATTGCATTTAGATGCAGGAATTGGGTATAGTTATTTATGGTTTCCTACAGGAGAAACAAAACAAAAAATTACTGTGTTATCAGAAGCAAATTATTCTGTTAAGGTAATTCATAATAATGGGTGTCCACGTACCGCTTCACTAGAAGTATTAGAAGTTTGTGTACCAACACTATTTATCCCAAGTGCATTTACTCCTGATGGTGATGGATTAAATGATGTATTTCAACCAATAATTAATAACGTTTCTAAATATAGTTTTAGAGTATTGAATAAATTCGGACAAACAGTATTTTACACTGACAATCCTGGTCTTCCTTGGGATGGAAAATACAACGGCAAAGATGCTTTAGATGGAGTTTATGTTTACCGTATAAACTTTGAAGGCTTAGATAGCGAAGGTGATAAATTAAAAGGTAAAAAATTAGGAACTATTACTTTGTTACGGTAAAAGTAACCTATTGCATAACGAAAAATGGAACCCAAAAAAAAAGGCATATTTCATGTAGAATATACTAATAAAAAAATTAGTATACTTTTAGTTGATGATAATCGTGTCAATCAGTTTCTTGGAAAACGTATTCTTCAAAACTTAGGAATTTCTGTCGTAGATATTGCTGGTGATGGTATAAGTGCTTTTGAATGCATGAAGAATAATTTTTATGATGTTTTGCTCACGGATGTAGAGATGCCAGGCATGAATGGATACGAATTAAGTAAGGCAATTCGCAGTTATGAAAATGATGAATCGCATATCACAATTATTGCATTAACGGCTAATGCTTCTGAGGAAGATCGTGAGCTTGCTAAGGATGCTGGTATTGATGATTATTTAACAAAGCCGTACAGTCCGCAAGATTTGCAAGAGATTCTCTTAAAGCATTTATCAAAAACGGATCGAATGATCATGGAAGATTTTGGCAGTGTTAAGGTTAGTAGTTCGTCGGATGCGATGCAGCATCTTTACACGATTTTAAATCATAACAAAGATGATGTTCGCCATTTTCTACACATGTTAAGCGGACAAATACCTATTTTGACTTCGGAGATAAAAACAGGGATACTTAACTCTAATTGGGAACAGGCATTTCAGTCGGCACATAAACTGAAGTCACCAGTAAAAATGCTTGCAGGATCCATTTTAGAAAATCAACTCAATGATCTTACAGAGCAACTTAAAGAAAAAAGAAATACTGAAACTGCTTTAGTGAATTTTGAAAATATTGCTCCCGCTATTGAATCACTTTTAGTACTTGTAAATCGTGAACTCGAATCATTGATGTGATGTAGAATAATTTTCAGCTATAAAGTATTCTATTTATTCAGATCATCAAAATCAATATCTGTAAAAGAACTTTTTAGAGGCTCAGATTCAATAAAACTACCTTCAATTTTATCGTAATTTTCATTTTGATCTAGAGTTCCGGTAGATTCTTCTGATAATCGTTTCTCACGTATAAACTGCAAAGAATCCATTAACCCTTCCGTAAATTTTTCAAAATCTTCTTTGTAAAGAAACAACTTATGTTTCTCGAAAAACGGTTGATCATTACTCTCTCCGGGCTTCTTTTTACTCTCGGTGATAGTAAGATAATAATCATTAGCCCGAGTTGCTTTTACATCGAAATAATAAGTCCTTTTTCCAGCACGAATTTTCTTAGAAAAGAATGCTTCACGCGGCTGTGACTGATCGTAATCGTTCATATTTTGGTAATTTCCATGACAATAATAATAAAAAATAAATTCAATATGAGTAAAGTTGATTTAAAATGTGAAAATTGAACAATTTTAGCACAATATTCACCATAATTCGATTCAATAAAATGATAAATCCAATAATCCACTAGAGCTATTCACCTTGATAATTTTAAAAATCAGCTGAATAAAAAGGATTTAAACAAAAAAAACGATCATTTTAAGAGCAAAAAACTATTATAAATGGAGAATTATATAAATATTTTGATTTATTATATAATGAATATCACTAGAAAGGTGTCCATTTTTGCAATCCATATAATTGAGATAAGAATCAAATCCAATAAAAATGATAGGCTCAAAGAGTATCTTCTTAGTTGAAGATGATAAGGACGACCAAGACTTTTTTACAGAGGCGCTTAATGAAATTGCCAATACAAATTTATATGCAATAGCTACCAATGGAATCGAAGCACTTCATAGGCTCAAAAATTCAATAATACTTCCTGATATAATTTTTATGGACATCAACATGCCTGTAATGAACGGTATTGAATGTTTAATTGCATTAACTCAAAATCCATTAACAAAACACATTCCTGTTGTGATTTTAACTACAGATAATAATAGCATGAAACTTATTCGTGAACTTGGAGCGAAAGCTTTCATTAAAAAACCAAATAATTACCAAGTGCTCTTAAAAAATATAGAACAAATTATTACTCTTGATTTTAACATTGAATAGAAAAAATAACTTTATTTCTCAATATTCATTAAATTTTTAGATTTCTTTTCCTCTTTTAAAAACAGCTACTTTTAACTTCCACATCATAGTTATTTATTCAATTACTAAATCATAACTATTAAATCAATTTTCGTGGCACAT
Organism: Bacteroidia bacterium; assembly: GCA_038206385.1. GTDB lineage: Bacteria > Bacteroidota > Bacteroidia > AKYH767-A > OLB10 > JANXSD01. The sequence goes on from JBBRAW010000072.1 coordinate 15,716, forward strand.
TTTTTTTACATAATTAATAGGTTCCCACTTTAAAAATTATACTTCAAGTAAATTATATAAATTAAAAATAAAATTGTATAATGTACTATTTTAAAAAGCTAGAGATCTTTATCGCAATAAATTATTTAAACAACTAAAAAAATCAAGATGACAGAAAACCAAAATGACCAACGCAATCAGCAATCTGATAACAAGTCACATCAACAACAAACTCAGGAAGGTAAAAAAACTACTGAAACCAATCCAAACAATCCAACTGCATCGCAAAACATGCAACATGGAAAACAACAGCATCAGGATTCCAATTCAAATCAAAATCGATCAAACAATACTGATCAAGATACCGAAGAGAATGAAGAAGAAACAACTGATAATTCAAATAGCTCAAACAAAAAAGTTAACGTTGAACCCAAGAAAAATCAAGAAAAAACAGGGAACACTAATTCTCAAAAGGGAAATATGTAATATTAGTTTTTCCATAGAACAAACGGGAGTAAATTCCCGTTTGTTCTTAAAATAAAATTAATTAACTATTGTGAATTTCAATAAGATTTTTTAAAACTAGTAAATATTATGAAAGCAAAATTTCAATTTCAAAAAACTCCCTCATCCAATCCACATACTTCAATAATTCATAAAACTTTAAATAGTTTATGTAAATTAATTGGACACAATTGGCGTTACAAAGATTATTCAAATTGGATGAAAGACAATGGCGATAAATATGAATTCACTGTTTCAAGAAATTGTTTCCTATGTAATCAAATCGAATACTTTAGTAATGAATGGAAAATAGCAAAACTTAAATCGCCTCTTGATGTAGAACGTGATTCATATTCAGTAAAGCATCTTCCACAATTAGAAACGCATTAAAATAATTTCTCATAGAATCTTTTATGGATTCTTGTTATCCTTCTATTAAAAAAAGACATTCTATTGAATTGAGAATATAAATAATTGTTGAATAAATTTTAACAATAATTTAAATATGTTTAAAGTAAAGTACATACGCATCAAATAAATTTAAAGTAAAATCTAAAAAAATAATATTTATGGAAATACAAATTGGATTAAAAGAAAAATTTGCCATAGATAGAAGATGGCACATCTTTAAAGATAAGTCACGAAATTTTTCATCTAGCTTAATCAATCCTATTATAAATTCACTTGGAAAAATTTTAAGTATCAATAAAGTTACCCTTAAGATAGTAGGAAGAGAAGAATCCCATGATGATCTCAACAAACAAATTAAGAATTTAGAAGAACTTAATGAGCATAAAGAAAATATACTTTCATTGATAGCACATGATTTGAGAAGCCCATTAGCAAGTATTATCTCCATTGCTGATCATCTAAAATCCAATTTTACAACCATAGAACCTGCAGAAGCGTCAAAGATGATAAATTATTTATACGATTCTTCAAAAGAGGAATTATTCAAACTCGATTCTTTAGTGGAATGGGCAAGAGTAAAATATGCCTCAGAAACATTTTCACCAAAAAATATAGCTATTAGACAATCTGTCAATAAAGTTTTAAATACATTAAAACAGCCGGCGACAGAAAATAACATTAAACTATACAACACTATACCTTTAAACATAACCGTTTTTGCAGATGAAAAAATGCTTGACTCCATACTTCAGAATATAATTTCAAATGCAATAAAATATTCACATAATGGTGATCAAATTTCTCTTAACGTCATAAAAGAAAAAAAAGAAATTATAATCGAAGTGAAAGATAATGGAATAGGAATGTCAAATGAATTGAAAGCTAAACTTTTTACACCACAAATGGAGATATTGTCGAAAGTTAGAAAAGAAAAAAAAGGTGCAGGAATAGGATTATTAATG
>JBBRAW010000073.1:0-17561 GCA_038206385.1 Bacteroidia bacterium
CTGTCCCAATTAAATACATCAAAAGCGGCATTAGTACAATTTGATAAAGATCTTGCAAGAGAAGTTTTGGTAAATGAAAAACGTGTAAATGGTTTTGAGCTAAAAATAGATCGCGATTGCGAAAATATCATTGCACTTTTAAATCCTCTTGCTGTTGATTTACGCTTCGTGCTTGCTTGCATGAAAATCAATTCTAACCTCGAACGTGTAGGTGATATTGCTGAGGGAATTTGCCAATTTGTTCTAAATATTAAACTAGAAGTCGAAAAAGAATTATTAGAAAAAACGCGCCTTATAGAAATGTTTGATACAAGCTCCATCATTCTTACCGATGTAATGACCGCTTACGAATTAGAAGATACTCGATTAGCTCGAAGTGTGTTTAAAAAAGATGAGATTCTTGACGAAATTAACATGAACGCAAATGAATCAGTAGGTGAATTTATCAAAAACAATCTTGATAGAATCAATCAAAGTTTGTATACACTAAGTATGATTCGAAAACTAGAACGTGTTGGTGACCAATGCAAAAATATCTCTGAAGAAATCATTTTTTATATTGAAGCAAAAGTTATAAAGCACAAGCCACTAGCACAAAAACAAGATATGTCGGGAGAAGAAAATTGAATTAAATATGAATGATTACAATAGCTATCGTGATAAAAATTTGAATATGGCTGTACCTAGATCGCCATCTTCAACTAAAATAACAGATAATATTTGATACATAATTTCATCATTTTGAATTGGTATCAAAATACATTTTTACTACTGACAAAAACTCGTCGAACATTCCATTATTGCAGGCGATGATTTCTCTTCCAAAAAGAAAATTTTCATTACCAGAAAAATCGCTGACTTTTCCTCCCGCTTCCATCACTATAAATGCTCCAGCTGCAACATCATAGGAGTTTAATCCGTACTCGTAAAAACCTTCAAATCTTCCGCATGCAACGTATGCTAAATCAACAGCTGCAGAACCAAGTCTCCGTATGCCATGTGTATTCTTCATGCAATAATCAAATACTTCCATGTACGGTATCATTCGATCATAATTGGTATAAGGAAAGCCAGTTGCCAACAATGATTTTGCCACGGTATCAATTTTTGAAACAGATATCGATTTTCCATTCATCCATGCTCCTCCACCTTTCCAAGCATAAAAACATTCATCAAGATTGATTTCATATACAATACCCATCACTAGTTTGTTATGAAAAGTTAAACCAACACTCACACAATAACACGGTATGCCATGAACAAAATTTGTTGTGCCATCTAACGGATCTATGATCCACTGATAATCTCGATCAGTAATTGAAAGTGTATTTTCCTCAGTGATAAATCCTACATCAGGAATAAGCTGCTGCAAGCCCTCCACTAATATTAACTCTGCATTCTTATCTACATAAGAAACTAAATCATTGTACCCTTTGTATTCAACAGCTTCGTTGTTAAATGACACACGTTGTGATCGAATAAATTCTCCAGCCTTTTTAATGATAGGAATAGCAGCTTCACAAATATTTTTTAAATCTATCATACTGCTTCGGCATCTTTTCTGCTCCGTAAGAAAATTAATCCGCTAGCACCAATTAAAATTAAAATTGCAGCGATAACTTCGGCCTGTGTAACTTGTAATCCTAAAAAATTAAATTTATTATTTACACGTATCTGTTCAATCAACATTCGCTCAATTCCATTTAGTAATAAATAAAATGCAAAAACTTTTCCTACAATGTCAAATCTTTTTCGCATCGACCAAATAACAAAAAACAATAAAATACAAGTAACTGATTCATACAAAGGAGTTGGAAAAACTGCATCCGGTAACATCATACAATGTTTACCAATACAACCTGGGATTGGCATTCCTTCATTAATTACGTTATTCGGATAATTATAAGACCAAGCCCAATCTGGTAACCAATTTAAAAATGATGGTTTGGGATTTAAATTTACAATTCCCCAATCACCATCACCTGCAATCTGACAACCTAATCTTCCTGTACCATAAGCTAACATTAATCCTGGCGCTGTAGCATCTGCTATTACAAGCGGTTTAATGCCACGCTTATTACAATACCACATCACAGAGATGCATCCAAAAATTAATCCTCCATACATCGTTAATCCACTAAAGGAAACCAATGCTTCTAAAGGATGATTTTCAAACTCATTTAAATTTTCAAGATTGTGAAAAACTTTTGCTCCTATGATTCCTGAAATAGCAGCAACCATTGTTATATTTCCAACCAATTGATAAGGATGCATTAACACTTGCACATTTTCTGGTTGTGCTAATCGCTCTTTTTCTTTTTCACGGTAACGTAAATATGCCGATATCGATCCAACAGCTAAACCTCCCAAAATATTACCTTTTGCAGAGAGCAAAATACCTTGTGTGTCCTCCACAAATGAAGTATAGTTTAAGGCAATAAATAATAATTTGTATCCGAATATAAAACCTAGTAAAAACGAAGAAATTAAATCAAACGTACTTGCTGGTCTTCCCTTAATTACCGTTTCATAAAAAGGACTCATTAACCCTAATTTTTCTTTCCGTTTCAATTCTAGTTGCAACGTATATGCTGCACATAAAAAAGAAATCGCAAGCATAAAACCAAAACTTTGTATTGGTAATGGAATATTAATTCCGAAAATGTCTTTTAATAAATCTGAAATTGTTGGATACATATATTTTCGGTTATCACCTAGTAATAGTTTCACCAAGTAAAATTACTTCTGCAAAACCCTCCGGATTAATCGTGTTAATTTGACAATTAATAATTTTATTTACGAACGACTCATGATATGGATGTGCAACACGAATATAATTCGATGTATATCCATACATTAACTCGCCACTTCTTTCTGCTTCAAATAAAACAGGTAATTCTTTTCCTAATTGCGACTGATAAAAAGCTTGTTGTTTTTTTAGTGATAAATTTCTCAACATCCGATTACGATTTTTACGGACATTCATCGGGATAGCATCAGCCATTGTTGCAGCAAGTGTATTTATTCTTTCTGAATAAGTAAACACATGCAAATAGGTAATATTTAATTGGTGCAAATAATTAAATGTCTCCATGAAATACGCATCCGTTTCTCCAGGGAATCCAACTATCACATCAGCACCAATACTTGCATTTGGCATCAATGCATTAATCAATTCAATTCGCTCTGTATAAATTGATCGCATGTATCTTCTACGCATCGCCTTCAACATCACTTCAGAACCACTTTGTAAAGGAATATGAAAGTGCGGAACAAATTTCTTTGATGCAGCGACAAAACGAATCACTTCTTCTGTTAACAGATTGGGCTCAATAGATGAAATACGAATTCGTTCTAACCCATCAATTTCTTCCAACGCTTTTGCAAGATCTATAAAACGATCATGATATTTTGTCGATCCTTCACGAAGACCAAAATCACCAAGATTCACACCAGTAAGTACTATTTCATTCACACCATCCGCTACTAATTCCATTGCCTGACTAACAACATTCTCGATGGTATCACTTCTTGATTTTCCTCTTGCCAATGGAATCGTACAAAACGAACAACTATAATCACAACCATCTTGTACCTTCAAAAATACACGCGTACGATCACCTGATGAATGAGCACTAACAAACGTTGTTGCTTGATCAATCTCACATGCCATCACAGCTGCCTCTTCGCTCTTTTTAAGATTATCGAGATAACGTAAAACATTAAATTTTTCCGTTGCTCCTAAAACCAAATCAACACCCGGAATATTCGCAATCTCCTCTGGTTTTAACTGCGCATAACATCCAACAATGATCACTTTTCCATCAGGATTTGCATGCATCGCACGGTTCACAATCTGCTTACATTCTTTGTTAGCATTCTCGGTAACAGAACAGGTGTTCACCACATAAACATCCGCAACAGCAGGGAAATCAGTGCGTTGCCAACCAGCATCACGAAACTGACGAGCAATGGTGGATGTCTCCGAGAAATTAAGTTTACAACCAAGTGTATGGAAAGCGACTGTTTGCATGGGGCGCAAAGGTAATGAATCATCATTCTGGATTTGTGATCCTTCAAACCTTTCGAATACATTTGCCAAATGCGCCAATTATTACCCTTCTTATTTATATCGATGATGTTCTTTTCTTGTCACGAGAAAAAAGATACTTACGGAGGAAAAAAAGTTTTTCGCTACAATGAAAGCGCTGGAATCACTTCCTTAGATCCAGCTTTTGCAACGAATCAAGCGAATATTTGGGCCTGTAATCACCTCTTCAATGGATTAGTTCAGCTCGATGAAAAGCTACATGTTTTACCAAGTATTGCTTCTTCGTGGGAAGTTAGCGATGATGCAATGACGTATACTTTTCACTTACGTAATGATGTCAGTTTTCACGATGACCCATTATTTACAACTACAAGAAAAGTTATTGCTGCTGATTTTTTGTATAGCTTTAATCGTATTGCGGATAAAAAAGTGGCGTCTTCTGGTGCTTGGATTTTTAATCCGATAAAAAGGAATCAAGCCAGTGAACTCATAGGTTTCATTAACAAAAACGATTCAACATTTATCATTCAATTGGATCATCCATTTCCACCATTTTTAGGATTACTTGCTTCGCCCTATGGAGCTGTTGTTCCTCATGAAATTGTGGAACATTATGGTAAAGATTTTCGAAATCATCCCATCGGTACTGGTCCATTTCTCTTTAACAGATGGATTGAACGAACTGCATTAATTCTTCACAAGAATCCGAATTATTTTGAGGTAGATAAAAAAGGACAACGCCTCCCCTATTTGGATGCAATTATGATTTCATTTATTAGTGATAAGCAATCCGCATTTCTTGAATTCCTAAAAGGAAAATTAGATTTTGTTTCTGGCTTAGATGCTAGTTATAAAGATGATTTACTCACACCAAATGGCAAGCTCCGAAATAAATACGTAGGTCGATTTCAAATGGAAACAGCACCCTACCTTAACACTGAATATTTAGGAATATTAATGGATAGTAATCTTGCTGCAATGAAAGGAAATCCATTAAATGATATTAGAATTCGTCAAGCGATAAATATGGGTTTCGATCGTTCGAAGATGATCACTTATTTGCGTAATGGAATGGCTACACCAGGAGAAGCAGGAATGATTCCATTAGGAATTCCAGGCTTCGATAGTTTGTCAACAATAGGTTATCATTATGATCCTAAAAAAGCATTACAACTTTTAGCAGATGCTGGATTCCCGAATGGAAAAGGCTTGCCACCAATATTAATGAGTACAACAAATTCATATCAAGATTTATGCGAATACATTCAAGGACAACTTGCAGAAATTGGCATTACCATTAAGTTAGAAATTAATCAAGCGGGTCAGCACCGACAAATGGTTTCGAAACAACAATTAAGTTTTTTTAGAGGATCATGGATTGCTGATTACGCAGATGCAGAAAATTATCTTGCATTATTTTATTCTAAAAACAAAGCACCCAACGGTCCGAATAACACTCATTATTCAAATCCATATTTTGATAAATTATATGAGCAATCAATGCAAACAAATAACGATACGTTGCGTTGGAAACTTTATAGTGAAATGGATAACTTAGTGATGAAAGATGCTCCTGTTGTTGTTCTTTATTATGATCGTGTACTTCGTCTTTTTGGTAACAATGTTCACGGTCTAAAAATGAATCCGCTTAATTTAGTTACGTTGAAAGAAGTAGATTTAAAATAAATTAAAAACTAAGAAAATTTGCGTAATTCGTAATTTTTGATTCATTTCAATCAATTACCAACAAAGAGGATTTGAAATAAATTACTCCACAGGAGCAACTAGCAGAGAATCACGAAAAAATAAGCATACTTCTTAATTCTTAATTTATTTCAATCTTTCCAATCAGCAATAAACAAATTCGTATCGTGTGTCCCGTTATTATTTCTATTGGAAGAAAATATTAAATGCTTTCCATCAGGTGAAAACATTGGAAATGCATCGAACATTCCATCCATCGTAATCTTTTCCACCTTTTTTGATTTTAAATTTATCATGTAAAGATTAAATGGAAGTCCTTTCTTTGGATCAGATTTATAGTTGGATGAAAAAATAACTTTCTTACCATCATGACTAAAGAACGGTGCCCAACTTGCATTTGGCATATCGGTAATTTTTTTCAAATCACTACCATCCACTTTGCAAGTATATAATTCCATATGTGTTGGCATCACCAATCCTTCTTTTAATAAGTCGGTATATTCCTTAATTTCCTCAATTGACTTCGGGCGACTTGCACGAAAAATGAGTCGTTTATTGTCTGGTGAGAAAAAAGCACCGCCATCATAACCTAATTCCTTCGTTACTTGTTTCACATTCGACCCATCAATATTCATCGTATAAAGTTCAAGGTCGCCTGACCGAATACTTGTAAAAACAATTTTCTTTCCATCAGGTGATACTGTTCCTTCAGCATCATATCCTGGAGTGGATGTTAGTTGTTTTAAAATATTCCCCTTTAGATCAGAAACAAAAATGTCGAACTCTTTATAGATGGGCCATACATATTTATGATCAGCGCGCTTAGCAGGATTCGGCGGACAACTATCGCTACCTAAATGCGTGGATGCGTATAATATTGTTGTATCACCAGGAAGAAAATAGGAACACGTTGTACGTCCTTTTCCAGTGCTTAGCAACTGTGGAGTTGCATCTTTCATATTTGCATTTGCTAAATCAAAAAGATAAATCTGATCGCAATGATTTCCCCATGCTTCGTTATGCGCTTGAAAAGTTATTTTTTGATTGTCGAAACTAAAATAAGCTTCAGCATTATCACCTGCAAATGTTAGTTGGCGAACATTGGATAAATGTTTTTCTTCACCCTTATAAAGAAGTGTGGATTTATTAAACTCAACAGGATTAATTTGCGCTTGTGCGGATGAGAAACTAGTTACAATTGAAAATACTAACAGAAGATTTCGAAACATAAATTTATTTTGTGATAGGCAGCGAAGTTAGTTCCTAATGAAAAGTCTAACGTAAAATAGCTGTAAAAAAAATCAAAAAAAAACCTCGCTATTTCTAACGAGGGCTCGCAATCATAAACAAAATTTTTATTTTACTTCTTTCGACAGATCCGTTCCAGCTTTAAAACGAACAACTTTTCGGGCATCAATTTGAATCACTTTTCCTGTTTGAGGATTTCTTCCTATTCGTGCGGATCGTTCTGAAATACCGAAGGTGCCAAATCCTACTAAGGTTACTTTATCGCCCTTTTTTAATGCCTCTGAAGTTATTAATATGAATGAATTCAATGCAGCGTTAGCTTGGATTTGACTGATCTTGGCGTCTGCCGCAATCTTCTTTATTAATTCACCTTTGTTCATGGCTTTATAATTTAAGGATAAGATTGATTTAGGATACTATGGCAAATATAAGCAGCGTTGAAGGCTATCTGCAAGGCCTAATTCACTATTTATCAGATAGAAATGCACCAGTTTATTAACAGGTTGGAATTCTAATAATAGGATCAAAATTTTAACCGTTAATGTATTGCTAATAATGGTTTACAAGGTCGAGGCACAATTATTTAGTAATTATTTCAAGCTAAATAAATCAAAATACTAGAAATTTAAATCCGTAATAAAATGTATCCAGAAATGAGATTGAAGTTGTTAATACTTTCTTTAATTGCCTTTTTTTACTTTAATGGATTATTTGCTAAAGAATTCAAATCTCAAAAAGAGTTTCATAATATCCAATCAAAAACCTTTGCAGATTCAACACATCCTTATGCTTTAATTGCTGGTGGTAGTAAAGGTATTGGGTATGCAATTGCAGAAGCACTTGCTAGTCGCAATTATAATTTGATATTAATTGCAAGGGGTATGGACACTTTAGTAGCGGTTAAACAACGATTAGAAAGTGCTTATCCAATAAAAGTTGAAATAATTGCTAAAGACTTAAGTTTTGATAAATCAGCAGAAGAAATTGCGCAATGGTGTATAGAAAAGGATATTCATTTAAAGGTTCTCTGTAATGTTGCTGGTTTAGGTGGAATAAACGATTATCTGTCACTGCCTATAGATACTCTACGGTATATGATCCGATTAAATATTGAGTCAATGGTTACGCTTAGCCTTACTTTGCTTCCACTGCTGGAAAAAAATTCACCATCCTATATACTAAACGTTGCTAGCATGGCAGGCTTCGCTCCTATTCCCGAAAAGAATTTGTATTCGGCAACAAAGGCTGCTGCTATTTCATTTAGTTACTCTTTGCGTTATCAACTGAAAAGAAAAAATATATCCGTAAGCTGCCTTTGTCCTGGACCAGTTTATACCAAGCCTTCAATTATTAAAGATACACAAGACAAGCTAGGTTGGTTTGGGAAGCAAATGGTTGTTCCAGTAAAAAAGGTAGGAGAAATAGCTATACGAAAAACGATGAAAAAAAGAATGATCATTGTTCCTGGAGGTTTCTCAAAAACCATTTCTGTATTCATACGAATTTTACCTCAGCGTTGGCTTGCCTCATTGTATTACCAAATAGGAAAAAAACCACCCAAAGTATAATGTGTAGAAGACTAAAGGCCAACAAACCTTAAAATGATTCGTAAAACATTTGTAAAAAATAACCCTATGAAAGGAATTCAATGCTTTTGATTAGGTATTGAAATCGATTATTCGTATATTTGATGAAGCAAAAAGAGTTACACAATATTCAATATTCTTTAGCGTTCATTTACCATAAATCTCTGTCTCATCTTTAAAATCTGTTGTCTATAGGTCGAATCTCTACACATATTATCACTTTTCACCCCAAATTAAAACCAACCTGTAACAGGGATGAACTATGTGTAAGACCACAACAACAGACCATGAACTGGTATCCCGTTTCCTAAATGGAAAGGAAGAAGCTCTTCAAGATTTAATTACTCGCCATCAGCGTAAAATCTTCACTAGTATTTATTTATTGGTGAAAGACCGAGAGTTGGCAGACGACATCTTTCAAGAGACCTTTATTAAAGTAATTAACACCTTACGATCTGGCAACTACAACGAAGAAGGGAAATTCCTTTCTTGGGTTTTGCGTATTGGTCATAACTTGGTAATTGATCATTTTAGGAGCTTGAAGCGTATGCCAATGGTGCATGATACTGAGGAGTACAGCATCTTTGATAGTTTGCCATTGATGGATGATAACATTGAGGATAAATTGATTCATGAACAAATTCAAAATCAAGTTCGGTTGCTGGTAGAAGAATTGCCATTCGATCAGCGGGAAGTAGTTATCATGAGACACTTTGCTGACATGAGTTTTAAAGAAATCTCCGAATGTACTGGAGTAAGTATCAACACCTCTTTAGGGAGGATGCGTTATGCATTAATAAACTTGCGTAAGTTGATTTCCGATAAACAATTGTTGTTGTCGAAATAAAACACAATATGTGAACTTAGGTAGCGTTATGAATGAAAATCGCGTTATGTTGCCTATGAACCAAATATCTACATTAAATTACCTTGTTCTTTACCTGTACAATGAAACTCAGTTAATGGATACTGTATTGATTCAAAATGCTATCGATACAAATCATGAAATCGCTGAAACGTACAATGACTTGTTGGCTGCAAAAGCTTTAGTACACGAAACGCTGATGACACCTTCTCAGAAATCTATCCAAACGATTCTGAACTATTCGAAAATAACTGCACCTTTGATGCACAGTTAAATCGTAAAAGAACAAAAATGAAAACCGGATGCATACCTTTGCTTCCGGTTTTTTAATGTACAATTGTGAAGCGCGAGGATCGATATAAATTCGTTATAGATTATTTTTCAAAACATCGTCCTGATGCGGAAACAGAATTGAATTATTCCAATCCCTATCAATTATTAGTAGCTGTGATTTTATCTGCTCAATGCACTGATAAGCGAGTGAATCTGGTTACACCAAAACTTTTTGAAGCCTTCCCCTCCGCCGAAATATTAGCTACAGCTAAACCTGAAGATATCTTTCCTTACATAAGGAGTATCAGCTATCCCAACAATAAAGCGAAACATTTGGCTGGAATGGGATTAATGTTGGTGGAAAGATTTGATGGGAAAATTCCTTCAACAATAGAGGAATTACAGCAATTACCTGGAGTTGGTAGAAAAACCGCGAATGTAATAACATCGGTGATTTTTAGTAAACCTTCTATGGCAGTGGATACACATGTGTTTAGAGTAGCTGCAAGGATAGGTCTTACGATCAATGCTAAAACGCCACTATCAGCGGAACTTCAATTAGTTAAATATTTTCCAGGAGAAGTTATTTCGCTTGCTCATCATTGGCTTATTTTACATGGAAGATACGTTTGTGTTGCCCGAAAACCGTTATGTGATCAATGTGGAATTACTTCAGTTTGTAAGTTTTTTGCCTCAAAATAGAAGTAACAGTCCATTTTTTAGTTTGATTTTAACTTAATTAATTAGTTAATTGATCCGGTTTTTGTGACGTTTCACCAAATTTAAATTAATTACGTTTTGTTTGAAAGGTAAATTGCTGGCTCTAATTAAAGTCACTCTTCTATTGTCCAACAAAAACTTAAATTCTATGAGTTCTTTCTACACTTTGCCTAAGGCTGGAGCAATACTCCTGCTTTCTTTATTTTGCTGCATTTCATTTGTGCAAGCTCAATCAACTATTGTAAATTACAATTTTAATTCTGGTGCTAGTTTAGCTGCATTGACGCCAACCTTAGCAAGTGGAATAACTTGTACTCCATCAGGCACAGGAACCTTTGGAACAATAGCTGGAGTTGCATCTGGTGCCAATAGTTTTACCTCAAATTCAACTGCGGGAAATGCAATCACAACTCCAACAAACACAATTTGGACCTTTACATTGGGTGGAGCATCCTTACCGACTTACAAAACATATAAAATTTATTTCCAAGGAAATAGAGCAAATAGTGGCTCAAATACCATTACTGTTTCATACAGCCTAAATGGAGCAGCATTTACTTCTACAGGTATTGTAGCAACTATAGGAACACAACCACTAAATCTTACGAATGCTGGTACGTGGGTTGAAGGATTATTTACATTACCAGTAGCTGCAGACAATCCATCTACAAGTTTGGCCTTTCGTCTAACGGTTGGAAACACTGGTACTGGAAACGTTTATTTAGAAAATTTTCAAGTACAAGGATTATTAACACCAGTAATTAGCACCACAGGTTCTTTTTCTGCTTTAAGCACAACCTACGGAACAGCTTCTGCTACATCTACCTTTAGTGTTTCAGGAGTGAATATGCAAGCAGGAATTACTGTAACAACACCTTCAGGATTTGAAGCTTCCACTAGTTCAACTTTTGCATCCAATGTAGGAACTAGCATTACAGTGGGTGCAGCAGGTACAATTGCTTCAACACCAGTTTATATTCGATTAGCTGCAACTGCAACGTTTACCTCCTCACCTTATTCTGGAAATGTTGTATGTTCAAGTACCAGTGCTTCAAGTGTAAATGTTGCAACAATCTCAAGTACAGTTAGCACTAGAGTATTAACAATAACATCGGCGGCGGGTACAAGTAAAATTTATGATAATACAAATGTGGCGTCAATAACAGGCACTTTAGCGAACATTGCAAATTCAGATGCTATAACACTTATAGGAACAGGAACCTTTGCAAGCACAGCAGTTTCTGGAAGCCCAATTGCTGTTACCTCAACAAGTACCTTAAGTGGAGCAAACGCTGCGAATTATACATTAACACAACCAACAGGCTTATCAGCAAATATTACTGCAAAGCCTTTAACTATAACAGGGATTAGTGTTAGCAATAAACCTTATGATACATTTACCTCTGCAACATTAACGGGAGCATCTTCATTAGTTGGAGTAATAGCTGCTGACATAGCGAACGTAACTTTAGTAACTTCAGGAGCATCTGCAGTTTTCACTACTGCTGCTGCAGGAAATACAAAAGCAACAACAATAACAGGATATACAATTAGCGGAAGTGCGATCGGAAATTATTCGTTAACTCAACCAAGTTTATTAACAGCAAATGTGACTCCCGTAAATTTAACAGTTTCAGGTTTATCTGCAATAGATAAAGTTTATGATGGAAACAACACTGCTACTTTATCTGGAACTGCTACTTTAACTGGAGTACTTAGTCCAGATAACGGAAACGTGAGTGTTTCCGGAACTCCAACAGGAACTTTTGCATCAGCAAATGTTGGTACAGCAATATCAATAACTGTTTCAACAATTTTGCTTACTGGTAGTGCCTCAGGAAATTATACGGTATCCCCTCTAACTGGATTAACTGCAAACATTACAAAGGCCAATCAGACAATAACATTTAATGCATTACCAAATAAAACTATAGCTGATGCACCATTTGCATTAACAGCAACAGCAAGTTCCGGTATCGCTGTAACATATATAAGTTCGAATACAGCTGTCGCTACTATATCAGGAAGTACAGTTACAATTGTTGGTATTGGAACAACAAATATTACAGCCTCACAAATTGGAAATACAAATTACAATGCAGCAACTCCAGTAATTCAACCATTAGTTGTTACTGATGGAACATTAACAACCGATAGATTTCGGTCGTTAACAAATGGTGATTGGGCAACATTTGCAACATGGGAAAGTTCGCATGATAACATAACATGGATAACAGCTACTGCTTCTCCAACAAATGCAGCAACAAGTATTTTAGTTCAGGCAGCTCATACAATTACAATTACAACAGCTGTTACAAGTAAAAACTTAAGTTTAGATGGTGTGTTAACTGCTACTAATACTTTAACAACAAGTGGAACAACTAATTTTAATACAGGTAGTACATATAATCATAACGCAAATGTTACTTTTCCAACCGTAACCTTGAATGCAGGTAGTACTGTAAATTATGGTGGAAGTGTTTCACAAACAATTGCCGCAATAAATTATAGTAACTTAACTTCTAGTAGTACAGGCGCAAGAACCATTTCGGGTTCTGTTGGTGTTTCTGGAATATTTACTCCTGGCACAAATACATACACCGTAACAAGTAGTACCATCAATTTCAATGGATCTGGATCGCAAACAATTCCTGCATTTATTTATAACAACTTAACATCAAGTAGTACAGGTTCTCGTATTCTTGCAAGTAGTGGAACCGTTCAAATAAATGGAACTTTTACACAAGGCACCAATATTTATACTGTTGCGGGAAGTACGATTGCTTTCAATAATGCAACTGGTCAAACAATACCTGTGTTAGCAGTATCTAGTGGTGGTAATTACAATAATTTATCCATTACTGCTGCAGGGACTTATACTATTGGAGGCGCGTTAATTTTAGATGGAAATTTAGCAATTAGCGCAGGTACATTCCGTCAAAATACTACATCAACAAATTTATTACTTATTATTAACGGAAATTTATCTATAAGTGGAAATGGAGTATATGATTTTTCAAATGCTTCAACAGGATCACCAATTGCAATTTTAAAAGGTAATTTCAATGCAACAAGTACAGCTGTTCCACTATTAACAACTACTGGAAACTCCTTTAATGGTACTATTCAATATCAAGGATCAGTTTTACAAACGTATACTGCATCAACACCTGCAAGTATTGATTATGCAAATATTACTATTGTAAATGGATCTTCATTACAAATAAATTCAGATATTCAATTACCTCGTAATACTACAGCAGGTTATAGGGGAACAATTACTGTAAGCACTGGAGGAACGATTATATTTCTGGGTACAGCACAAATTAAAACCCAGGGCACAGGTACTTCGGCTGTTTTTAATTTAAACGCAGGAGCAAACTTTCAAACTGCAAATGCAAACGGAGTATTGGGAACATCAGGAAGTATTACTTCGTCTAATATTACTAGTACTTTTGATCCAGCTGCAAATTATATTTTAAATGGATCAGCAGTACAGGCCTCTGCTTTTTCAAATTCAACAATGAACAATCTTACTGTTTCAAATAATTCAGGAGTGAATCTTGGATCAAGCATTACTGTAAATGGAGTTTTAAATTTCACTGCTGGACGATTAATAACAGCGGCAAATATTGTAACTATGGGATTAAGCGGATCAATAACAGGTACAGGTGCAGGAAAATATGTGAATGGAAATTTAACAAAGAAAATTAATTCAAGTATTACTTCTGTATCATTTGAGATTGGTGACGCGTCCAATTTTTTACCAATTAGTTTAACGAACATTATAGGATCAACAAATAATACTGGAAGTATTGCTGCAAAAATTACTGCAGGTGAACATCCAAATATTGGTAATGGAAGTATCTCAGGATTGCAAAGCGCAAAAGATGTAAATAAATATTGGACATTAACAAATTCATCAGTAACTGGAATAACGTCTTATGATGTTACATGCCAATTTACTTCTACTGATTACGATGCTGCGGCGAATCCACTTAATTTTGTGATAAGAAGATTTTCTGGAACAACACCAAATGCAACTGCTCCAAACGTTCCTTTAAGTACAACTACAAAAGGTACTATAGCTGGTTTAAACTTTGGTGATTATGTTACTGGTGAAACAACTGGATTACCAACTTTCACAACTTGCCCATCAAACATTACACAAAATAATACTACAAGTTTATGTACAGGAACAGCGAGCTTTAGTGCAGTAGCTTCTGGCACTCCTACTCCAACAGTAACTTATTCGAATGCATCAGGATCAGTATTTCCTGTTGGAACAACGCACGTTACTTCAACTGCAACAAATATTAATGGTACTGCAACTTGTTCATTTGATGTTATAATTTTAGATGCTCAAGGACCAGTTATTGCGGGCTGTCCAGGAGTGCAATCACTTTCATTAGGCGCATCATGTTCTGCATTAGTTCCAGATTATACAGAATTAATTTCCGCAACTGATAATTGTTCAGGTTCCGTAATAATTACTCAATCTCCTACAGCAGGAAGTACAGTATCAAATGCTGGCACTTTCCCAATAACATTAACAGCAACTGATGCTGCATCAAACATTTCAACATGTACATTTAATGTTACAAAAGTTGACAATTCAGCACCAACTGTTGTTACAACTCCATCAACGCAAACTCTCATTTTAGGGGCATCTTGTAATGCAACACTTCCAAGCTATACAGGTCTTGCAACGTTTAGTGATAATTGCACTTCAACTTTAGCAATTACTAAAACACAAAGTCCAGCGGCAGGAACAATAGTTTCTGGTTCTGGTCCAATAACTATTACAATCAGTGGAAAAGATGCATCCAACAATACAGGAACTTGCACGTTTATTCTAAACAAAATTGACAACACCGCACCAACAATTACTTGTCCTGGAAATCAAAATGTAAATTTAACTTCTAATTGTAATTATACACTTGCTGATTATCGAAGTCTGGTTACGGTTAGTGATAATTGTTCCGCAATAGGTGGAATTGTTTTATCTCAAACGCCAGCACCAGGAACAGTTATTCTAGGAGTTGGAATTACTTCAATAACAATTACAGCTACAGATCAATCATCAAATCAATCTTCTTGTTCGTTCAATGTAACAGCATCTGATAGTATTCCTCCTTCAATTTCTTGTCCAGGATCACAAACACTATCTTTAGATGCGAATTGTAGTGCTGTATTACCAAATTATACCTCACTTGCAACTGTAAGTGATAACTGTACTTCTACAGGTTTGATTGAAATTACTCAGTCTCCTGTTGCAGGTACAGCTGTTACAGCAATAGGAAATATTACTGTAACACTTACTGCAAATGACTTATCAAACAATTCTTCAATCTGCAGTTTTACAGTTGTCAAAACAGATACTATTTCTCCTGTAATTACCAACTGTCCTTCTGATATTTCTATAACTGTTTCTGCTTGCGCAACTGGATCTGTCGTTACATGGGCAGCTCCTACAGCATCTGATAATTGCAGTGGATTAACGTTCACTTCAAATTTCAATTCGGGTAATGTTTTCCCAATAGGAAATACTATTGTTACATATACTGCAACTGATGGATCTAACAATACTGTAACTTGTTCATTCCATGTAATTATATCTCAACCAACACCTGTTGTTGCAAGTGCAACAATTACTTCACCAATATTATGTCACGGAGGACAAGCGATTGTACATGTTGTTGCATCAGGAGGAAATCCAACTTACACTGGTGAAGGAGACTTTACTGTATCAGCAGGATCGTATACTTACACTGTTACTGATATTGATGGCTGTACAGGAACAACAACCATTACAGTTACAGAGCCAGCTTTATTTACTGCTTCTATTTCTGCTTCTGGATCAACAACAATATGTAATGGAAACAATGTTGTTTTAACTTCGAATTCAGGAAGTAGCTACCAATGGAGTACAAACGAAATAACACAAACCATCACTGTAAACACAGCAGGAAACTATACTGTTACAGTTACAAATGCGAATGGATGTATTGCTACTTCTTCAGCAACAAATGTTATTGTAAACTATCCTAGCACTTCAAGCGCAGATATTTCTGCCTGTGATTCTTACACGTGGAATGCTGTTACATATACATCTTCTGGTGTTCACACTTTCACAACAACTAATGCTGCAGGTTGCGATTCTGTTGCTACTTTAAATCTAACAATTAATTACAGTTCAAATTCTTCTACTACAATTACCGAGTGTGATTTGTATACTTGGAATGCTGTTACATATACAACTTCTGGTGTGCATACATTCACTTCAACAAATCCTGTAGGTTGTGATTCTGTTGCTACTTTGAATTTAACAATTAACAATTCCACTTCAAGTTCTACATCAATCACTGCTTGTGATTCGTACACTTGGTCTGCGAATAATATTACTTACACAACTTCTGGAACATATACTGTTACTGGATTAAATGCTGCTGGTTGTACAGATGTTCAAACGTTAGTGTTAACAATTAATAATTCTACTTCAAGTTCAGTATCAATCACTGCTTGTGATTCGTATACTTGGTCTGCAAATAATAATACCTACACAACTTCTGGAACATATACGGTTACTGGATTAAATGCTGCTGGTTGTACCGATGTTCAAACGTTAGTGTTGACAATTAATAACTCTACTTCAAGTTCAGTATCAATCACTGCTTGTGATTCATACACTTGGTCTGCGAATAATGTTACTTACACAACTTCTGGAACATATACTGTTACTGGATTAAATGCTGCTGGCTGTACCGATGTTCAAACATTAGTTTTAACAATTAACAATTCAACTTCATCATCGGTGAGTATCACTGATTGTGATTCATACACTTGGTCTGCAAACAATAATACTTACACAACTTCTGGAACATATACTGTTACTGGTTTAAATGCTGCTGGTTGTACAGATGTTCAAACATTAGTTTTAACAATTAACAATTCTACTTCATCATCGGTGAGTATCACTGATTGTGATTCTTATACTTGGTCTGCAAATGGAACAACTTACACAGCTTCTGGAACATATACTGTTACTGGACTCAATGCTGCTGGTTGTACCGATGTTCAAACGTTAGTGTTAACAATTAATAATTCTACTTCA
>JBBRAW010000074.1:0-17522 GCA_038206385.1 Bacteroidia bacterium
GAAGATTCGCTATCAAAAGTTAATTGGTTGATAAAAAATATTACTGGTAATAGAACGATTCCATTTGCTGTAACAAGCACAACAGTTCCTCTTTACGGAGTCGCAAATCCTTTGCATATTCCAGTTAATTTCAGTTTAGCAGTTACGAACGCAGTTGATATGGACACTGTTTCTTTTGCAACATATAAGGCACCTGCAAATTTACCTTTGCCTCCTTCTGTAAATCATCTTAATTCAGGTGGTCCATCAACAAAAACCTTAACGGGAAATTCAACTGTAGGAAGTAATATAATTTCGGGAATTGCAAGTACTGTTGGTGTCGCTATTGGTGATCAAATTACAGGATCTGGAATTCCATTAGGTACTACTGTTGTATCAACAACTTTAACAACAATTACCATGTCAGGTAATGCAACAATTACCACAGTTGGCCTAATCTTCACAACAGGTCTTGGTATAGCAGCAGGCAATAACAATGACACTTATACTGCTGATCGTTTCTGGATATTAAATAAAACGAGCCCTCCAGTTAAACAGGTTTTGGGAACAACAACTTCTGGATCTACTACAATTGCAAGCATTACTCCAAATACAACAGGAATTTTTGCTGGACAAACTGTTTTTGGTTTTGGAATTGCTGGTACAACGGTAATTTCTGTAACTGCAACAACAGTTGTTTTAAGTGCAGCCGCAACTCAATCACAAGTTGGAAATAATATTGCATTTAATTTTCCTCTAACTGCACTTACCTTCACAATGGCTTTTGATGAAAGACCTTGTCCAAATGGTGTTTCTCCTTTCTTATGTGCTAATTCAATTTCAAATCCATTACGTCCGCAACCATGGTTTGTACAAACCTTCCCTGATTTGCAAGGAACTTGGAAGAGATTGCAATTTGCTTCTACTCCATATACGTTTGGTAACTATATGATCAATACAATTGCAAGTACAAATTACAATGCTACTGTAAATAATTATCCTTGGTTATATGGTAACTATAACCCTTGGACGATCACTACGCAAAACAATCCTTTACCAGTTGAGTTAATATCATTTGGTGCAAACTTGAAAGGGGAAGATGTATTGTTAGATTGGACAACTGCGAGTGAGAAAAACAACGATTACTTTACAATAGAGCGTACGCTTGACTTCGAAAACGTATCGGATGTAGCAAAAGTGAAAAGCTATGGTGATGGTAATAGTGTAAGCATCCAAAACTATACAGCATGGGATTTTGAACCTATAAAAGGAGCTATTAACTACTATCGTTTGCGTCAAACTGATGTGGATGGAACGACAACAATTGCTTCTGAATATATTCCAGTTCGTATTGGATTAACTTCTATATTCGAAATCAAGTACGTAAACATTGAAAACAGTAGTATCGAAACATTCTTTGATAACGATAGCGACTCACCAGTGAGCTACAACTTGTTTGATATGACAGGAAGAGTGATTGCAACAGGAAGTGGATTAGCTGTTCAGCAGGGAATTAATTTATTGAAAATTGATGGAACAAGATTAGCACGAGGAATGTATATGATTACACTTCGTAATAAAAGCAAATCAGTTTCTAAGAAATTCCTTTACTAAAATAATAAAGTATTAATAAATGCAAAAAGGTCTTCTTCGGAAGACCTTTTTGCATTACATCCCTTTTATTCATGTAAGATTTAGTTTTTCTAATTAGTTTTGTTACTCCGAAATTTCAAACATGAAAAAAATCATTACCCTCTTATTGGTATTAGCTTGTACACAACTTGCAAATGCCTCTTCTATAAATTATTGGACTACGATTTCTGCCGCTCAAGCAGAAACTTATGGCGACCAAGTTATCAAAGTAAACGCCTGTAAGTATTACAAACTAAATATTGTAGCACTTTCTGGTTATTTGCAAAATGCTCCGATGGAAAGAAGCAATAAAACTCCTTTGATTTTAGAATTGCCAATGCCAGATGGAACAACGCAAGCATTTGCAATGGTGGAATCACCTGTAATGGAACTAGGATTACAATTAAAATATCCTTCCATTAAAACGTATGCAGGACAAAGTTTAAATAACCCAACAGCAACTATCCGAATTGATATTACAGAAAGTGGATTTCATGCAATGGTTCTTGCTTCAGATGAATCAGTTTTTATTGATCCAATAAATTTTTCTACAAACCAAGCATACATGGTTTACAATAAATCAGATGCTATTAATTCACATGCTCATATATGTAATGTTGTAGGTACAGATGATGCCATGAATAATTTAATGCCTGTAAGCCAAGAACGTAATGCAAATAATCCTAATAATTCAGTTTTAAGAAATGCAGGTGATACTCTTCGTACTTATCGTTTGGCATTAGCTTGTACGGGTGAATATGCAAATTATTTTCCTGGAACACCCACGAAACTAAGCACATTAGGTCACATGGTAACTAGCGTTAATAGAGTGGTTGGCGTTTATGAAAAGGAATTGTCTATCCACATGAATCTAATTGCTAATGATGATACATTAATCAATTTAGATGGTACAACTGATCCTTATGATGATGCTGATGGTGCTGCAATGCTTGGGCAAAATCAAGCAACAGTAAACATTCGAGTAGGCCCAAGTAATTATGATATTGGACACGTTTTTAGCACTGGAGGTGGTGGAATTGCAGGGTTAGGAGTAGTATGTAATATTGGTCAAAAAGCACGCGGTGTAACAGGTTCTCCTGCTCCTGTTGGAGATCCTTTTGATATCGATTATGTTGCTCATGAAATGGGACATCAGTTCGGTGGTAATCATACTTTCAATTCCAATACTGGAAGCTGCTCAGGAAATATCGCTAGCGGTGCGGCTTATGAAACAGGGAGTGGGAGCACCATTATGGCTTATGCTGGAATATGCACTGCTACCAATGATTTACAAGCCCACAGTGATGCTTATTTTCATACTAAAAACTTTGATGAAATACGCAATTATACTACTTATACCGGAGCAACTGGAAATTCTTGTCCTGTTAAAACAGTAACACTAAATCATCCTCCAGTAATTACAAGTATTGGAAGCAATTATACAATTCCAATCAGTACACCTTTTGTTTTAACAGGTGCTGCAAATGATCCAGATTCAGATCCAATAACCTATTGTTGGGAAGAATTTGATTTAGGACCAAATACAAATGCAAACAGCCCTAGTGGAAATTCTCCAACACTTCGTACCTATAGTCCTTCTTCGAATCCATATAGAATATTCCCCGCGCTAACTTCCCTAAATAATAACACTATACCTAAGGGCGAAATATTACCAACGTATGCACGATCATTAAAGTTTAGATTGACAGCCAGAGACAACAGATCTGGTGGAGGTGGTGTAACCTATGATCCAGGTTTTGTAACACTTACTGTAAATGGAACTGCAGGTCCCTTTTTAGTTACAGTACCAAATACAAATGTAACATGGGCAGGATCTACTATGCAAAATATAACATGGAACGTTGCGAATACTGATTTAAGTCCTATTTCTGTAAATTCCGTAAATATCCTGCTATCTATTGATGGAGGTTTAACCTATCCATATACACTAGCAACGGGAGTTGCAAATAATGGACTAGCATCTGTTCAAATGCCTAATGTTACAACTATAAAAGCTAGAATTAAAGTTGAGTCAGTTGGAAATATTTTCTTCGATATTTCAAATGTGAATTTTACAATAACAGCTGTAATCGGATTAAATGAAAATTCTTTATCATTCGAAACAGTTACTATTTATCCTAACCCATCAACAGGAGAATTCAATATTTCGTGGGCCGGGAAATACAATGGCACGATAGATTTAAAAGTGTATGATGTACAAGGTCGTGTTGTGTTTGCTCAAAAAATAATTAAGCAAAATAATGGATTCATTCATACAATTAATTTAGATCAGGTAGCAAAGGGAGTTTATACTTTAGAAGCTAATACAACGGAAGGAAGAATTATTCAAAAGCTGATCGTTCAATAATAATTAGGTATTTATACATCGATAAAAAACCCTGAAGTTCATCTACTTCAGGGTTTTTTATCACTGTAAAATTAGATTACTTATATTTGGAAATCTTCCAATAAACGATCATGCTCATACTACGAAAATTTTTCTATTTTATTTTAATTATTTCCTTAGTAGGAATATTAGCAACACTCATTTATCTGACTTCACAGAAGCCACAATTTGCTGGAACAATTCAGCTAAAAGGGTTGAAGGATCAAGTTGAAGTGATGTATGATTTTTATGGAGTCCCTCACATTTATGCAAATAATGAACAAGATGCCTATTTTGCTTTAGGATATGTGCATGCTCAAGATCGGCTTTTTCAAATGGAAATGACACGCCGTGTTGCATCAGGAAGGTTAGCAGAAATTCTAGGAAATGACTTTGTAAAAATTGATGCTTTCTTTCGAACACTAGGATTAAAAGAACATGCAACACAATCCGCCGCTCTCTATTTAAATGCGGACACCTCCGCATATCAACGTTCGGCAAAAGCATATTTAGCAGGAATAAATCAATTTATCCTAAAAGGTAGAACTCCTGTTGAATTTAAAATGCTTGGAATAACAAAGAAAAAATTTACTGAAGTAGATATGTTTCTAACTTCTGAATTTATGGCATTTAATTTTGCAATGGCATTTAGAACAGATCCATTAATGAGTTTTATTTCTAAAAAACTTGGATCAAAATATTACCATGATTTGAATGCACATTATGTAGAAGGAACAGAACGTAATATGAATTTTCAAATTCCAGATACTGTAACAGCTCACCTCGTAGCGTTTAATACGGTTGATAATTTATTAAATAAAATTCCTATTCCAGTATTAGTTGGGAGTAATGCTTGGGTAGTTGCTCCTTCACATACTGTAAAAGGAAAAGTGCTTTTTTCAAACGATACACATATCGGTTATGGACAACCTTGCGTATGGTATGAAGCACACATCGAATATCCGGGATATAGTTTTTATGGAAATTTCTTAGGAGGATTTCCGTTCGCAGCAATTGGTCATACGCGTGAATTGGCATGGGGATTAACCATGTTCGAAAATGATGATCTTGATTTTTATGCGGAAAGAATTAAACCAGGTGATAGTACCAAGTATTGGAGTTTTGGAAAATGGAATCCATTAATTATTCGTAAAGATACGATTCATGTTAAGGGAGAAGAAGATGTAATGTTAACAGTTCGTACTAGCCGTCACGGACCATTAATGCAAGAAGTAATGCCAGAATGGAAAGGTGTAACGGACGAACCTGTCGCAGCATCATGGACTCATTTAAAATTTCCGAACAACCTTTTGCAAGTCACCTATAATTTAAATCATTCACATTCATTTGATGAAACAAAAGCTGCTGTTGCCGAATTAATTTCACCAGGATTAAATATCATGTATGGTGATGCAAAAGGAAATATCGCTTGGTGGGCATCCGGAAAATTAGTAAAACGAAATCCAAAAATGGATCCAGTGTTATTACAAGATGGAACGAATGAAAAAAATGATCCTCAAGGATATTACGATTTTAAAGATAATCCGAAATCCGAAAACCCTCCTGAAGGATTTGTTTTTTCTGCAAACAATCAACCCGATAGTATGCCTGGATGTGGGTTGTATCCTGGATATTATGTTCCTGAAGATCGTGCGAAACGAATTGAAACTTTGTTGTGTGAAAAAAAAAATTATTCACTAGCAGATATGCAACGTATGAATACGGATGTGCTTTCTCCTGTAGCACCACTCATTGCTAAAACAATTATGGAAGTAGTTAGTAAAAAATTAATTGATAAATCTTCAAATTATAAAGAGGCAGCTAATTACTTAATGCAATGGAATGGTGATCATCAACTACGTGATATTGGTCCAACGATTTATTATAAATTAATATTTAATGTGCTAAAAGCAACAATGGAAGATGAGTTAGGAGCGGAGAATTTAAAAGCATTTTTAGGTACGCACGTAATGAAAAATTCTTTGCTTCCATTAATGAAAAATGACAGCTCGATATGGTGGGATGATATTCACACTGCGAATGTGAAAGAAACACGTGCAGTAATTTTCGAAAGAGCATTTGATGAAACTGTTCAACAATTAATTGCTCAACTAGGTAACAACCCTAAAACATGGGAATGGGGTAGAGTACATTTATTAGAGCATGTACATCCAATAGGAATGAAAAAACCTTTTAACTATTTCTTTAATGTTGGACCATTTGCAGTACCAGGAGGACAAGAAGTAATTAATCAAATTGCATTCGACTATAACGGGGATGGAATTTATAAAGCGAAATATGGACCTGCAATGCGAATCGCTTTAGATTTTAATGATGTAGAAAATTCACAAAGTGTTTTGCCAACCGGGCAATCTGGGAATGTAATGAGCCCTTATTATTATGATCAATCGGTAATGTACAATTGTGGAAAGTCGCGCAAGCAAAAGATGAATCGTGTTGAAATTGAAAAAAATAAAACTGGCAGATTATTATTGCAACCAGAATACGATCATTAGTTACCCTTAAAATAATTTTTTTTCATTTTCGAAAAATAAAATCTATTAGCGTTTGTTATTGAATAGATCAATAATTTTTTCTGCAAGTATTTTGGCAATTTTCTCATTCGACTCATGCGTCCATCCGCCAATATGAGGAGAGAGAAGAACTTGTTTTGATTGAATTAAAAATAGAAAAGGTGCGGGAAGTTTGGATGCATCTAAATGTTCGAAAGAAATATTTTCATATTCTAAAACATCTAAAGCAGCTGCAATAACTTTTCCCGATTGTAATGCTTTAACAAGTGATGCTGTTTCTAAAACTTTTCCGCGTGCTGTATTAATTAACCATATTGATTTAGTAAATGCATTTAGGAAATGATCGTTTACTAAATAAGTTGTTTCTTTAGTAAACGGTACATGTAAACTTAATATATCGCATCGTTGTTGTATTTCAGCCAATGAAACTTGTTTTACAAATGAAAATTTTTGTTGGTCAATGTGAATATATTTATCATAAGTTAAAATTTCAACATCAAACCCTTGTAATTTTTTCGCAAAAGAACTTCCCATATTTCCGAAGCCGATAATGCCAACAGTTTTTCCTTGTAACTCAACACCACGATTCTCTTCACGCTTCCATATACCGTTTCTTACTTCAGCATCTGCACGTAATAAATGATTCATTAATGCCAATAACATTCCTATTGCATGTTCTCCAACGGCATCACGATTACCTTCTGGAGCATTGATGCAAACGATATTAAATTTGGTCGCAGCATCAACATCAATATTTTCCATTCCTGCACCAGCCCGTGCAATAAATTGCAGGTGAGATGCTTTTTCAAGAAATGCTTTCGAGATTTTAAATCTACTTCTTATTGCAATCCCAGAATACTCTTCTATCTGGTTAAGAACTTCTGTTTCTGATAAGTGAAAACCTTCCACACATTCAAAATTATTCGCCGTTAAAATCTCTGTAAAGGAAACGTGCATCGTATCAATAAGCAAAATCTTTTTTGACATCTGCAAAAGCTATAACAATGTTCCTTTTAAAATCAATGCTGCGAAACTAAAATAAATAATTAGTCCTGTTACGTCAACTAGTGTTGCAATAAATGGTGCAGAAGAAGTTGCGGGGTCAAAACCTAATCGCTTTAAAAGTATCGGCATCATTGATCCCATTACAGAACCCCATAATACAACACCGCAAACGGATACCCCAATTGTTAATCCGATGAGCATCCAATGTGGTCCATAAATGTCGGTGAATAAACTCCACGTTGATACGCGAGCAAATCCTATCACGCCAAGTATAATTCCTAAAAGCAATCCCGTCATAATTTCTCTTCGCATAATTCGCCACCAATCGCGCAATGTTATTTCACCTAATGCGAGCGCACGAATGATAAGTGTTGATGCTTGTGAACCACTATTGCCACCACTTGATACGATTAAAGGGATGAACAATGCAAGCACTACTGCTTTGTCAATTTCATGTTCGAAAAACGACATTGCAGTGGTGGTAAACATCTCACTTACGAAAAGAATGACAAGCCATGGTGCACGTTTACGAATCATCTGTGGAAGTGATACGTCCATGTAAGGTTCATCTAATGCTTCTACTGCTCCGAGTTTTTGAATGTCTTCGGTGTTTTCTTCTTTTGATAGTTGAAGAATATCATCGATGGTAATAATGCCGAGTAATAATCCTCCTGAATTAGTAACGGGCATCGCAACACGATTACTTTTCGAAAAAGCATCAACAGCCACTTCCTCATCATCAGTAACCAATAAGGAAAGATATTTTCCGTCAAGTAAATCTTTGATGTAAACATGATCATTAGCTAATAAAATATCACCTAATCGAATGTCATCAACAAGATATCCCTTCTCATCAATGATATAAACGACATCTAATGTTTCTGAATTTTCGCCAAAATTTCTGATGTAATCGATTACTTGTTTAACGCTCCACTCTTTATTTACTGCAATATAATCTGGCGTCATTAAACGTCCGATAGAATCTTCCGGATATCCTAAAAGTGATAATGCAACACGCCTTTCTTTTTGTGTAAGAACCTTTAAAAGTTTATTGAGTCGTTCTTTATCGAGTTGCTCTAAAAAGGCAGTACGATTATCTGCCGACATATCATTCAAGATCAACTGCACTTGCCTACTTCTTAACTCTTCAAGCAGATCCACTTGCATATTGAAATCAAGCTCTTCGAATGCCTGACAAGCTTGTTCACGATCAATGACATTAAAAACTAATGCTTGTTCCTTCGGATTAAGTTCTTCGCATAGCTCCGCTATTTCAAGAGGTAACCATTTTTCTAGTTTCTCTTCAAGTGCATCCTTATCTTTTGTTGCGATAAGTTCGAATATTGCCGGTTTTTCAATTTCCAGCTCCATAATGCGAATTAAGTTTTACGATTATTTCTTTAACAAGACTCAAGGCATAATTCCTTATGCACAATTTTTGATTTTACTATGGCAAAACTACGTAATCAAAGAGTGAAAATAAACTACTTATGAAAAGATAAATCCGGCCCTTGTGAGACCGGATTAAAGATTTTTAAGAAGCCAATATTAAGCAGGTCGGCTTGTGTTTTTTACTGCTGTTTGACCATAAGCTGGACACTTTTCACGTGACTTGCATGAGGTGAAAGAAGCAGCGATAATGAATCCTGCCAAGAAGAAGATGAGATATTTACGCATGTGTTTTTTGCAAATGATTGATACCCCAAAATAAAGCATTTTTATTGAGGCTATAGGTTGACTGTTGAAATTTCTTACACAATATGTCTTAAACAATTAACAGCTTAATTTATTGTCCTATTTCTATTGTGAAATTTTATGATGTTAAAATTGAAATGATTCGGATTTGGAGTTTTATAATTACGTTGGAAATGAAATTTTAAATTAGACAAACCGACATCGTTCTTGTTTTAATTATAATTTATTGAAAATTAATAAGTTATATACAAATATAGTATTACCTAAAAATATGTTGCACACCTTTTAAATCGGGATGAATTGGAAAGGCAAGTGTTTCTTGAAATGGAATAGCATTTAAAATTGGAATTTGTATAGATTTTTTCTGTCATAACTGTATTAAACTCGATTGCTCAATTTTATCATTTTGTTGATAAAAATTTCTGAAATGAAGTGTCGACGAAGGCAGATTTGAAAAACTTTCGCATGAATTCATGAGGATAATTAAGTTGAGAAATAAGAATATCGTTTAACATTTTTAGTAGATATTCGCAAACTGATTTTTTAATAAACAGGATCGCATCCAAATGAAACTAAATATCGAATCTTCGTGGAAGGAACACTTGAAAAACGAATTTTCTAAAGATTATTTCCATCAGCTAATAAATTTTATTGATCAGCAAACGATAAAAGGTGAAGTAATATATCCTTCTACTGATAAAATTTTTGCAGCTTTCGAATATACTCCCTTTGATAGCGTTAAAGTGGTAATTATTGGTCAGGATCCATATCATGGAGTTGACCAAGCAAATGGGCTATCGTTTTCGGTAAGTAAAGGAATTCGCAAACCACCTTCATTGTTAAATATATTTAAGGAATTGAATCGTGATTTAGGAATTCCGATTCCTGAAAATGGAAATCTTGAATCATGGGCATATCAAGGTGTCCTTATGTTAAATGCAATTTTAACTGTTGCTGCAAATAAACCAGGTTCGCATCAAAAAATGGGATGGGAGCAATTTACAGATGCCGTAATTCAAGAACTGAATACCAATGGAAATAAAATCATCTTTATTCTTTGGGGATTGTATGCGAAAACTAAAAAGCCAATGATTGATACTACAAAACATTTTATTTTGGAAGCAGCGCATCCCTCACCATTAGCTAGAACGGGATTTAATGGAAGTAAACATTTTTCAAAAGCAAATCAAATATTATTATCGATTGATAAATCGCCTATCGATTGGGGAAAGAATTTATATTGATTGATTAATTCTGATTAATTTCAACGCAATGTTTTCAACGATAAAATATTTTAGGTGTTTGAAATTACTGATTTGTTTCGGTCTGTTTTTAGTGTCGAATAATTTGAGTGCACAGTTTATAATTCATTATCTGGCAATAAATCCTTCAGAAAAAAAAATCGTTAAAGACCTTGAAACGAATCTTCAAAAAACTGCTCCTGCACGAAATGAAGGAGATGTTCAAAATCAAATTCGCAATTCTATATCTTCACTTTATAGCGATGGATATCTCTCCGCAAATGCAGATAGTGTTCTAAAAGTCGATTCTGTTTTTCAAGTTTGGTGGAATATTGGTGAGCGTTATCAATTTGCAACTTTACGAACTAAAAAGGTTGATGAAGGAGTTTTGTCAGCTGCTGGAGTCCGTGATAGATTGTATCGAAATAAATCATTTTCTCCTTCGCGATATGCTCGATTAAATAGTTCGTTGTTAAATTGGGAGGCGAATAATGGTTATCCATTTGCAATAGTTAAAATGGATAGTATTGTTATTAAAAAAAACACTATTGATGGAGTTTTGTTAATTGATAAAGGTCCGTTTATTGTAATCGATACAATAGAAATAAAAGGAAATGCTAAGCTTTCAAAAATTTATTTATTGAATTATCTTTCATTGAAACCTGGTGAACCGTATGATCAAAATTTAATAAATCGTATTTCAACACGAATTCGAGAATTACCTTTTGTTTCAGAAGCTCGCCCTTTTGAAATTGCTTTTCTTCCAGGATTAGCTCGCCCAGTTTTTTTTCTTCAACAAAAAAAAGCAAGTCAGTTTAATGGAATTATAGGGCTGCAACCTGATAATACTCAAACGGGTAAAACATACATTACAGGCGATATTCAATTGCGTTTGCACAATGCATTTGGTAGAGCTGAATTACTTGATTTAAACTGGACAAATCCACAACCACGAACTCAGGATTTAAAAATAAAATTTAGCTATCCATTTTTATTCAATACACCTCTCGGTGCTGATATTGATTTAACACTTTATAAAAAAGATTCTATCTACCTTGAATTTAATCGTCAATTAGGTGCAAGATATTATTTGAGTGGAAATAATTCGTTCAAAGTATTTGTTGGTAGAAAAACAAGTAATCTTATTTCTACAAAAGGTTATGCGAATGCAACCACACTTCCATCATTTGCAGATGTTGCAGCTAATACATACGGCATCGGATTTCAATTTGAAAAATTGGATTACAGATTAAATCCGCGTCAAGGTTATTCTGTAGATTTTACCGCCGGAGCTGGAATAAGAAAGATTACTAAAAACAGTAAAATTAATGAAGCTGTTTATGATAGTGTCAATTTAAAAACTACGCAATACAAAGGAGATGTGCATGCCGATATTTATTTGCCAATTGCAGCAAGAAGTGTTTTGAATATCGGAACGAATGCTGCGTATTTACAAAGTCCTAACATATTTGAAAATGAATTATTTCGATTCGGCGGATTAAAATCTCTTCGTGGATTTGATGAATCATCGATACTTGCATCACGCTATATAATTGGCAAAGCAGAATATCGTTTTATACTCGAACAAAATTCTTACTTGCTGCTATTTTATAATTTAGCATATTATGAACGCACTGGATCTGCAACTTTTTTAAGCGATACTCCTTATGGATTTGGTGCTGGATTAACTTTCGAAACGAGACTTGGAATATTTTCTTTTACCTATGCATTAGGAAGCCAGCAAGATAATCCGATAGTTTTTCGTTCTGCAAAAATCCACTTCGGATTAATTAATTATTTTTAAAAGGTGAGATTAAGCATCTTATTCTCGAAAAGTTTTATTTTAATTTGAATGAAGAATTTTCCAGTATTTCCAATGGATTTTCAACTTTAAAAGAGCCATTAGCTTGATTATACTGGGGGCGCAAAAGTGATTTAGCATCCAAACTCCGATCTTAAAGCCTATCTTTGCCTCGTGGAAAAGCATAAATCAGGCTTCGTTAACATTATCGGTAAACCCAATGTAGGCAAGAGTACGCTTATGAATGCTATGTTGGGTCAGGATTTGTCAATTGTTACTTCAAAAGCCCAAACAACTCGTCATCGGATCAAAGGGATTATCAATACGGAAGAATATCAAATAGTTTTATCAGATACTCCTGGAATTATCAAACCAGCATACAAGTTACATGAACGCATGTTGAATGTTGTTAATGAGACGCTTACGGATGCAGATATTGTAATCTATGTTACAGAAATAAGAGATCTAAAAATCGAAGATGATTTAAAAGAAAAGATAAAATGTTTGTTGGTGCCATTTTTCGTTGTCATCAACAAGGTAGATGAGTCGTATCAAGAAAAAGTAGAAGCGGCAGTAGCATTTTGGAAAGAAGAGTTAAATCCGATGGCAATAATTCCTATTTCTGCTTTGCATAATTTTAATCTGGACTCGTTGTTAAATCGTATTGTGGAGGTTTTGCCAGAAGGCCCGGCTTATTTTGATAAAGACGATGATATATCTGACCGAAACGTTCGTTTTTTTGCTGCTGAAATGATTCGTGAACAAATATTGAAATTATATCAAAAGGAAATTCCTTATTCTGTGGAGGTAACAATTCCTTCGTATAAAGAAAGTGAAACGATTGATAGAATTACAGCTATTGTTTATTGCGCGCGCGAATCTCAAAAGGCGATTATTCTTGGACATCAAGGAAAGGCAATTAAGAAATTGGGAATTGAATCACGAAAAAAATTGGAGTTATTTGTTGGCAAGCAAGTGCATTTAGATCTTACAATAAAAGTTCTTGATGATTGGCGTAACAACGAACGAATGCTAAAAGGATTCGGTTACGAATAATAATTATTTATCCAAATTGATTTATTAAATTACGTTTATACCTTTCGGGAGAAAGAAAATTATATAAAATTATCATGGCAAATATTGTAGCAATTGTAGGTCGACCGAATGTTGGGAAATCCACGCTTTTTAATCGGCTTACAGAATCACGTAAAGCTATTGTTGATGAAACTTCAGGAGTAACACGCGATCGTCATTATGGAAAAGTTGATTGGAACGGAAGAGATTTTTCTGTGATTGATACGGGTGGTTATATCATGG
Organism: Bacteroidia bacterium; assembly: GCA_038206385.1. Taxonomy (GTDB): domain Bacteria; phylum Bacteroidota; class Bacteroidia; order AKYH767-A; family OLB10; genus JANXSD01. The sequence continues at coordinate 13,591 of JBBRAW010000074.1, forward strand.
GATCAGATGATATTTTTGAAAAAGAAATACAACGTCAAGTACAACTTGCAATTGAAGAAGCAAACATTATTATTTTTGTTGTTGATGTTGCTTTTGGATTAAGTGATCTTGATAAAGACGTTGCTAATTTACTTCGCAAATCAAATAAGAAAGTTTTCTTAGTTGCGAATAAAGTAGATAGTGGAAAACGTGTTTATGACATCAATGAATTTTATGCTTTAGGACTTGGTGAAGTGTACGGAATTTCAGCAATGAGTGGAAGTGGTACAGGCGAATTACTGGATGACATGGTTGCTGTTTTTGATCCAGAAGATGTGGTAGATCCAGATTTACCGAAGCTCGCAATTATTGGTCAGCCTAATGTTGGTAAATCATCAATGATGAATACATTGATTGGGGAGGAGCGATCTATCGTAACATCCATTGCTGGCACTACACGCGACTCAATTTATAAACGATACAATAGTTTTGGTTTTGATTTTTTATTGATTGATACCGCTGGATTACGTAGAAAGAAAAATGTTAAAGAAGACATAGAATTTTATTCGGTAATGCGTTCGATTAGTGCTATCGAATCATCTGATGTTTGCATGTTAATGATTGATGCAACGAATGGACTTACGGCGCAAGATTTAAATATTTTACATCTCTGTGAACACAACAGAAAGGGAGTTGTGATTGTAGTAAATAAATGGGATCTTGTTGAGAAGGATACAAATTCAACAAAGAAGTTTGAAGAAACTATTCGTCAGAAGACAGCGCCATTCGAAGATATTCCAATAGTTTTTACTTCACTGATTACAAAGCAAAGAGTACATAAAGCATTAGAAACAGCATTACAGGTTTTTCAGAATAAAACGAAAAAAATTCCTACTTCAAAATTGAATTCGATTTTACTTCCGTATGTTCAGAATTATCCTCCCCCAATGCTTAAGGGGAAATCCGTAAGCATAAAATACATTACCCAACTTCCAGGAAGCGTTCCTACATTTATTTTCTTCTGTAATCATCCACAATATATTGCAGAATCCTATAAACGTTTCCTCGAAAATAAATTGAGAGAAAATTTCGATTTCTCAGGTGTTCCAATAACAATTTATTTTAGAAGTAAGGAAAAATCACGTGACAATGATTAGTAAAAATCAATTTTCAAATCATTAATCCAATAGCCAACTAATTGAAGTTTCTTTTTAATTGATCTCAAGTATTAGAAGAATTATTATAAATCAAATAAAAGTTTTACTAATTTAAAGCCTTTTTATTAAATAAAATATATCCTATATGAAACATTAGAGCAATAGGTTTATCGCGCTTATAATAATAATTTAAGGAGAGGCTGATAGGTCCTATTGGACTGTTGTAAACTGGATTTATTGTTCCAACAAGGTATCTCTTTTCGAATACACCTCCGTATTTTGCTTTATAATTATTATCAAGCAAAATTTCTCGATAAGGTTGAAATAAATATCCCTCTAATCGAATATCTATATTGTTAGAAATACTTACAATATTTTTTATTCCCACTCCTGCATAATTATGTGCATGAAAAAATTCAAGAAATTGTGTTTGCATATCTAAGAGCGGTTGATAGGTTGGTGCCTCGGAAACGGAAGCAATATAGGTTGAAAAGAAATCTTGTTTACTAATGGTAGCTTCGAAAGATGCACCAATTTTATAACGTCCTATTTTCGCAAAGTAATTGTCGTATTTTAAAAGAGCTGAAAACCATTCATGAAATTGATCAGGATATTTACTAAGGATACCTTTGTTTCCTGGTGTCGTTATTTCAGTACCTCTGGTATATCTTAAGCGCAATTCAAAGTAGGTTCCTTCGTTAGCATATAATTTTCTGTTTAAAGTATTTCTTTCAAATTTTAGAAAGCATGAAATTCCTTCAAAACTCGATTGATCAGTTGTATCAGATTCACTAAAACTTCGAGTTAGATAATAGCGATCTTTTAATTTAAACCAATTTGAACCACCCATTAATTTTCCTTTATTTCGAATTGGCATTCCAATGGATATTCCATAACTACGATCATATTGAACAAGAAAGGATGGTTTTACATCTTGATTAAATGCATTGCTACTTTTATAATAATCCCATTGATTTACGGTAGCTAACGGTTCTAAATATATCGGAAATTTACCAGGTAAATCATAACGTAATCGTATTTGTCCTGAATTATAAAACTTACCAAAATATATATTTCCATTTATTTTTAAACTATTCCTTCCCCAAATATTATGTTGTATACCAATAAACCCAGTGTTAGTTGGGCGAGAAGAAACATTGCCACCAAAATCGAGAAAAATTCCTTTGTTTTTTTTCACATCCAAATGCAAATCATAATTTCCTGTTTCTTTATTAAATATTAATCTTGGGAAAATATATCGCTGGTTATCGTCAGCAACAAGCTTAAACCAATTCTTTTTTAATTGTTGAAGACTCATACATTGGTTTCGTGGATTTAATGTCTTTCGAATGTAAATAGCTTCATCTTCACTTACGCCATAAACATAAATTCCATCAATAGAGATGTTAAAACATGATTCTTGTAATTTACGCCGCTTAGTCGCTAACTCTGTAATATTATCTTGTCGTTTTATAGCTAACTTAAGTGCTGGAATATTTATTATGGTTGCATTATAACCACTATCAATTGCATTTTTAATATTATATAAATCAAATGATAATGATCCAATACTTTTAATATTTGGTTCTATTAAAAAATCTTGTACTCGTGGTAATGTTGTGTTAGTGGTATGTGTAATCATTGTTTTTAACTGACTTAAAAAATTACCTTCATTGGGTATGTCGGGTAATCCTGCTGCACTAACACCAATTATAACATCAGGATTAAAATCATTAAGCATAATATCAGAAGGAAAATTATTATAAATTCCTCCATCATATAAAATATTATCTCCAACTAATACGGGTGCATAATAAAAGGGATAAGCCATCGAAGCTCTTACTGCAAATGCTAAATCTCCTTTGCTAAAAACAATCGGTTTTTTTGCAGTTATATCAGCGGATACGCAACGGAAAGGAACTAGTAAACTGTCGAAATTATAATTTGCAACAGCGATTGGTGAAGCCATGCTTTGCATAAGACCATAATTTATTTCCGCAGGATTCACAACATTACTTGGAAGTTGTGTTCTAAATGTAGAATCAATAATTAATTTAATAGAAATCCATCCTGCATCAAGTGGATCACTTTTAAAATAATATAAATTGTCTTCGCTAAACTTTCCACTTACCGTTTTAACAAAATCGGTCGATGTAACCATTTGTTCTATTTGGTCGGGTGTTAATCCCGAAGCATATAAGCTGCCTACTAAAGCTCCTGCCGATGTTCCAGTAATGTAGTCAATTGGAATATGATTCTCTTCAAGTGCTTTTAATACGCCAATATGAGCCATCCCTCTTACTCCACCGCCACTTAAAACAAGTCCTACGCTTTGTGCATTTGCAACTTCTGAAATAAAGAAGCAAATCATAAGGTATAGAAATGTAAGTTTTATAGTCATAGCGTTATTGCAATAATAAATGTTGCAAACTTAATTTCTATTTTTTAATTGAGATAACAGCGTTTGAAAATAGGAGGGAGCATTTTTTAATCTTGAGCCATACCATGAGAAGTATTCTCCATCTACCAAAACTACTTCAATTTCAGGAAATAACTCTTCTAACGCAAATTTATGTTTTTCCTTAAAAGGGAATGGTTCTGAAGAGAGAAATAGGAAGTCGATATCTAAGGCTTTTAATTCTTCTATGGATGTTTCTGGATATCTGTACTTATGTTCAAATACAGGATGAAGTGAGCAGCTTTTTAGCATTTCACTAATAAAGGTGTCTTTGCCAACGCTAATAAATGGTTGTTGCCAAATCAAATAGGCGACTCTGTTTTTTGTCAATTTATCTT
>JBBRAW010000075.1:0-17512 GCA_038206385.1 Bacteroidia bacterium
TAATTTTCTATCCATTATTATGTCACCCCTTCGGGGTTTAATTTTCTATCCATTATTATGTCACCCCTTCGGGGTTTAATTTTCTATCCATTATTATATCATCCCTTCGGGGTTTGAATAATCATAATCGATTTCATTATGGCAATATGATTACAATATCTATTCTATTAAAAAATGTTTTATTAAATATAGATCTAACTCAATGATTTCGTTCAGTTGTAAAGCGAACAAGATTTATTAGTGATTGCTTATAGGTTGATTCAGGAATTCCTTCGAGTAAAATAAATGCACGCTGCTGATAATCATACATTGCTTTTCGAGCATAATCTAGTCCGCCTGTTTGCATGACAAGATGAATAACTTTTTCAACACGTACTTTATCCTCACTGTAACTTTTTACTGTATTGATGATAAATTTTTTATCGTCCTTACTTACATTTTGCAATGTGTAAATAACTGGCAATGTCATTTTATGTTCTTTGATATCGATGCCACGAGGTTTGCCTGTTTGTTCTGTTTGTTCGTAATCAAAAAGATCATCTTTTATCTGAAAAGCAATTCCAATATTTTCGCCAAAGTCGTGCATGCGTTGTACCATTTCTTGATTTGCACCTACAGAACTTGCACCAGTAGCACAACACGATGCAATTAATGATGCAGTTTTTGCAGTGATAATTTCATAATAAACCTCTTCTGTAATATCTAGTTTTCTTGCCTTTTCTATTTGCAATAATTCTCCCTCACTCATCTTTCGAACAGCCGTTGAAACAATTTTCAACAATTCAAATTCTTCATGTTCTACAGAAAGAAGTAATCCTCGTGAAAGTAAATAATCACCAACAAGAACTGCGATTTTATTTTTCCAAAGTGCATTAATAGAAAAAAATCCACGACGCAAATTACTATCATCAACTACATCATCATGTACTAAAGTTGCAGTGTGTAATAATTCAATGAGTGAAGAAGCTCTATAAGTACTTTCAACAATTTCACCTGTCATTCCCGCAGTTAAAAAAACAAACATCGGACGCATTTGCTTACCCTTTCGTTTCACTATATAATGCATAATACGATCCAATAACGGAACAGTACTTTGCATCGATTTACGAAACTTCTGCTCGAATAATTCCATCTCCTTACGGATAGGATATTTTATTTCATCGAGCGTTAACGACATATAACTATTGATTTAATTTAAACATCACTGGAATACTTACCTGTACATCAACAGCAATATCATTCTGAATTCCGGGCGACCAATCTGGCATTAACCTAACAACGCGAATAGCTTCCGTTTCCAAAATTTTATCAGGGCTTCCCTTAGAAATAATATTTCGAACCTTTCCCGTTTTATCAATGATTACTAAAAGTAAAACTCGTCCATCAATATGTTCTTCAATTGCTTGTTCAGGATATATTATTTCTTTCGCAATAAATTTTTGCATGGCATCTTTACCACCAGGAAACGCAGGCATCTTATCAACCATAATAAAAACATCATCACGCGAAGGACTTTTTTCTGGTAAGGATTGTGCGAAAGAAATACCACTCAGAAATGAGAAAAATAATATACCAATAAAAACAATGATGCGGCCCATAGAATAATTTTAAGCTAAGATAAATATTTTGCCATTATGCAATTAACCTTCTTTACGTTTATACACAGGAACAGTGCTGCATGGCTCACCATACATAATACTTTTCACTACCGGACGAAGTCGTGCCGTAAGTTCTAAATATGCGGATACTGGAACAGGCTTGTTACTACATCCTTTAATCACCACTTTCTGATCACGATATGTTTCTATATCTAATGTTGAAATTAATTCATGAAAAAGTGATTCTTCCAATACTGTTGCATCTCCAAAAACAATTTTCTTCGCAAAAGGTTCAAGTGATGATGCTACTAACATCCAAGCCCAACGTGGAATAATTGCTTCACTAGAACAATATACTGCGACAAACTTATCTTTATAAAGCGACCAATCATTTGTCTTTACAAACGCTCTAAAATCTTTTTCACGAAGCAAAAGTTCTTCAATCAAAATTGGTTTAATATCAAAAACAATACGATCACCAACAGGAAACATCTCTTCCAAGTCAATCGTAACTAATCCTGAATTCGTAACTTTATTTATTATCTCCATACTAATGTGCTAGTTTGCTAGTGTGCTAATCCCGTTAAACAACGGGACAAGTTGTGCTAGTGTGCTAATTTGCAAGTGTGCTGATCCCGTTAAACACTTGGACAAGTTGTGGTAGTGTGCTAATCCCTTTAAACGACAGAACAGGTTGTGCTAACTATTAAATTATTTTTAATTTACTTAGCACTCGGGGGAATTCTGCATTCTGAATTATGAATTATGAATTGATCACCACATTCCTAATTCTAACTTCGCTTCATCACTCATCATTTCCTTTTCCCATGGTGGATCAAAAGTGATTTCAACTTTAGCCTTATTTACATCCGGCATATTTCGAATCTTATCTTCTATTTCTGGTGGCAATGTTTCTGCAACAGGACAAGCTGGAGATGTCAACGTCATTCGAAGATGAACATCATTTCCGTCGTTAATGATGATCTCATAAATTAATCCAAGCTCCCAAATGTCAACTGGGATTTCTGGATCGTAACAGGTCTTTAATGTTTCGATAACTCGATCACGAAGCGGTCGTACTTCAGGAATTACTGGCTGCGATTGTTCTAAATTCTGCTCTTCCATCTCACACTGTTTTATGTTGAAACCCGAGGGCGTATAATTTCATTTGCTTAATCATTGCTGCTAATCCATTCGCACGTGTTTGTGCCATGTGCTGACGTAATCCAATGCGATCAACAAAACCTAATTCGGTACTTATAATTTCTTCTGCAGGTTGTCCGCTTAAAACATTTATCAGCAACGCTATTTCACCTTTTACAAATGTTGAATCACTATCTGCTTCAAAAAATATTTTATCAGCTACATTATATGCATGCAACCACACACTACTTTGACAACCCTTAATTTTGTTATCATCAATTTTATATTCTGTAGCTAATGGTTTTAACTTCTGTCCTAAGTCAATGATGTATTGATATTTCTCTTCCCACTCATCGAACAATTCGAAATCCTCCACAATCTGTTGCTCTAATGCTGCAATTGAATTCATGCGTGTTGTGGTTTTAAAAATGCAATTGCTTTCGCAACGTTTTCCACTAATACATCTATTTCTTCAAACGTATTATAAAATAAAAATGAAGCGCGTATCGTTCCCGGAATATTTAATCGCGTCATGATTGGTTCAGTACAATGATGGCCAGTACGAACAGCAATACCTTTTGTATCGAGATACATTCCTGCATCAAATGCATTGATATCTTTCAACACAAATGAAACTACACTTGCTTTATTTAGAGCAGTACCAATTAATCGAACACCATCAATTTTTGAAAGATGATGCATTGAATAATTTAACAATTCATGCTCATGCGCTAACGCTCCTGTACGATCCATCTGCATGAGATAATCTATTGCAGTACCAAGTGCTATTACATCGGCAATGTTAGGAGTTCCAGCTTCAAACTTAAATGGTATTTCATTAAATGTAGTTTTCTCAAATGATACCGAACTGATCATCTCACCGCCGCCCATGTATGGTGGCATCTGCTCGAGTAGCTCAGCCTTTCCGTATAAACAGCCTATACCTGTTGGTCCGAGCATTTTATGTGCACTGAAAGCGAAAAAATCACAATCCAAATCTTGCACATCAATCACACTATGAACCGTTGATTGCGCACCATCAACAAAAACAGGAATTCCCTTTGCATGCGCTTTCGCAATAATTTCTTTAACAGGATTTATCGTTCCTAAAGAATTACTCGTATGAACAACTGAAATTATTTTTGTTTTATCAGTAATAAGAAAATCTATTTCGTCCATCATTAATTCCCCTGCATCATTCATTGGAATCACCTTCAATTTCGCTCCTTTCTCTTCACATAATAATTGCCAAGGAACAATATTACTATGATGTTCCATTGCTGTGATCAACACTTCATCACCTGCATGAACATGTTGTCGACCATAAGTTGATGCGACAAGATTAATTGCTTCTGTTGTTCCTCTAACAAAAATAATTTCTCTTTCCGATCGTGAATTTAAAAAGTGTTTTACTTTAAAACGAACATCATCAAAAGCATTCGAAGCCTTCTGACTTAAAAAATGTACTCCTCGATGAATATTTGCATTGTAATGCGAATAATAATTTGATATCGCATCAATAACAACTTGTGGTTTCTGTGATGTAGCCGCATTATCGAAATAAATCAAAGGCTTACCATAAGCTTTTTCATCGAGGATTGGAAAATCCTTTCTGACTTGAGCCACATCAAAAGCGGAAATGTTTTTGTCAGTAGTTGACATATTTTTATGCTTACACTTCTTCCATCACACGTAACTTACGTGAGAGTAAAAGCAAAAGACTTTCTTTCAATGATTCGTTTTCAACCTGATCGATTACTGCTGCAGCAAAGGCATGATTTAATAATGCGCGCGCTTCAGGTTCAGCAATTCCGCGAGAACGCAGATAAAACAATGCTTCTTCATCAATCTGACCTGTTGTTGCACCATGACTGCATTTCACATCATCAGCAAAAATTTCCAACTGTGGTTTGGTATTGATAGAAGCATCATTACTCAACAATATATTTTTGTTTGATTGATACGCATTTGTTTTCTGTGCGTCTTTCCTAACAAATATTTTTCCATTAAAAACACCTTGCGACTTATCATCAATAATTCCTTTGTACAATTCGTTACTGTAACAATTCGGCATTGCATGATCTACCAACGTATGATTATCCATCACTTGCGTACCTGTCAAAACATACAGTCCATTGAGGTAAGAAGTACAGTTTTCATCATCGAGACGAATGTGTAAATTATTACGCAATATTGCTGCTCCTAATGACAATGTTGTAATGTGCTGATAACTATTTTTTGCTTGATTTACTTGGTGATAATTAATGTGAAATGTATTTTCACTTTCATTTTGAATTTTAGAATAGTGAACTCTTGCTTCTTCGCCAATCACCACTTCTGAAACTGCATTAACAAAAACTTTATGCTGATTGTTTTGTGAATGATAACTTTCAACTACAGTACACTCTGCATGTTTTCCTGCAATTATTAAAACACGAATAGGTACAGAAATATTTTCTTGATTTACATTCGTCACAAAGGCAAATTGAATTGCTTCGTTTATTTTAATTTTCTCATCTACCAAAACAATCATAGCATCAAACGACATTGCTGTATTTAATGCAACAAATGGCTCTGAAGAAGCATCAGCATGTTGTGCAAAATGTTTTTGTACTCGAGCATCATTTGCTAACTCCGATAATGTTCCAATGGTTAACCCTTTTGGAAGAACTTTTACATTCGAAGCGGCTTTATTTAACCTTCCATTTTCGATTATAAAAACAAATGCGTTTTCTCCAGATAAATGAAATTGTTTTGCTGATGTTGCATCAATTTCAAAACCATCAGTATGACTTACTGATCGAAAATCATTTTTTAGAAGTGGTGATAAATTTAGGTACTTCCACTCTTCATTTTTCTGAGTTGGAACACCGAGATTATTAAATTTATCGGCAGCAAATTTTCTCAACTCTTGAAAAGAGCTTGTTTGTTTTCCGTATAAGTCGGTGAACAAATCAAAATCTTGTAATAGAGAATTTGCGTTAATTGTATTTATAGTTGTACTGCTCATTTCTATGCATTCAGCGCTTCCGCTTCTTCTTTAATCCAATCATAACCTTTTTCTTCTAACTCTAACGCAAGTTCTTTCGTTCCTGATTTCACGATACGTCCTTTGTACAAAACGTGCACAAAATCTGGAACAATATATTCAAGTAATCGTTGATAATGTGTAATCACAATAAAGGCACGCTTACCATCACGTAAAGCATTTACTCCATTCGATACAATTCGTAAGGCATCGATATCTAAACCAGAATCTGTTTCATCTAAAATAGAAAGCTTTGGTTCAAGCATTGCCATTTGAAATATCTCATTGCGTTTCTTTTCTCCTCCACTGAATCCTTCATTCACCGAACGTTGTGTCATCGCTTTATCCATCTCCACCAATTTCATTCGCTCTTTCATCAACACCAAAAAATCTTTCGAATCAAGAATTTCTTGTCCGCGTGATTTACGCACTTCGTTAACAGCTGTCTTTAAAAAGTTAGCATTACTAACACCTGGAATTTCTACTGGATATTGAAATGCGAGAAATACTCCAGCGCGCGCGCGATCTTCTGGTTTCATGTCGAGCAAATCTTTTCCTTCAAGTGTTACTGTTCCACCATCTACTTCATATTCTGAGCGACCAGCCAATACAGAGGCAAGTGTACTTTTTCCAGAACCATTCGGTCCCATGATTGCGTGCACTTCTCCAGCTTTTACTTCAAGGTTGAGTCCTTTCAGAATCTCTTTTCCTTCTACTGAAGCTTTTAAATCTTTTATCGTAAGCATTCTAAATATTTTCTCGTACTGAATTTATTTTTTAAACTAATTATTTTAACCAACCGATCCTTCTAATGAAATTGCTAAAAGCTTTTGAGCTTCTACTGCAAATTCCATCGGTAATTGATTAAACACTTCTTTGCAATAGCCATTCACAATTAAATTCACTGCATCTTCCGTAGAGATACCACGTTGATTGCAATAAAAAATTTGATCCTCACCAACTTTACTTGTTGTTGCTTCGTGTTCAACTTTCGCTGATTTATTATTTACTTCCAAATAAGGAAAAGTATGTGCGCCACATTTATCACCAAGCAATAAAGAATCGCATTGTGAAAAGTTGCGTGCATTATCTGCATTCTTATTTATCTTTACTAAACCACGATAACTATTCTGACTTTTACCACCAGAAATTCCTTTCGAGATAATTGTACTCTTCGTATTTTTACCGAGGTGAATCATCTTAGTTCCCGTATCGGCTTGCTGCATATTATTTGTTACAGCAACAGAATAAAATTCACCAATTGAATAATTGCCTTTTAAAATTACGCTAGGATATTTCCATGTGATTGCAGAACCTGTTTCAACTTGTGTCCATGAAATTTTTGCACGATCACCAGCACATATTCCACGTTTCGTTACAAAATTATAGATGCCACCTTTTCCTTCTTTATCACCAGGATACCAATTTTGTACGGTACTGTATTTTACTGTTGCATCCGTATGCGAAACAATTTCAACTACTGCTGCGTGCAACTGATTTTCATCACGCATTGGTGCAGTGCAACCTTCAAGATAACTTACATAAGCACCTTCTTCAGCAACAATAAGTGTGCGTTCAAACTGACCAGTTCCTGCTGAGTTAATTCTAAAATAAGTACTCAACTCCATCGGACAACGAACGCCTTTTGGTATGTAACAAAACGATCCATCACTAAATACAGCAGAGTTCAAAGCAGCATAATAATTGTCAGTATGTGGAACAACACTACCTAAATATTTTTTTATCAATTCAGGATGCGCGTGAACTGCTTCGCTGAAAGAGCAAAAGATAATTCCTAATTCACCTAATGCTTCACGAAAAGTTGTTTTCACAGAAACGCTATCAATTACAGCATCCATTGCAACACCCGATAATCTTTTTTGTTCTTGTAAAGAGATTCCTAATTTATCAAACGTTGCTTTTATTTCTGGATCCAGTTCATCCAAACTATTCAAAACAGGTTTTGCTTTTGGTGCCGAGTAATAAATAATATCTTGAAAATCAATTTTAGGATAATGCACATTTGCCCAAACCGGTTCTTCCATGGTTAGCCAATAACGAAAAGCTTTAAGGCGCCATTCCAACAACCATGATGGCTCATTTTTCTTTTGAGAAATAAATCGAACGATATCTTCACTCAGCCCTTTTGGAGCATTGTCGCTTTCAATATTACTTACGAATCCCCATTTGTATTCACTTTGCGTGACTTCATCTAGGATTTTCAAATCTTCTGACATTTTAGAGTAAGTTAATGGATGATTAAACGGCGAAACTTTCTCCGCAACCACAGGTACGAGATGCATTTGGATTATGAAAAGCAAAACCTTTACCATTCAATCCATCGCTATAATCGAGCTCAGTACCTATCAAGTAGAGGAAACTTTTTTTATCGCAAACGATCTTCATGCCTTTATCTTCAAACACTTTATCGTTATCTTTTACTTCGTGATCGAATTCCAATTTGTAGGTCAGGCCAGAGCATCCTCCGCCATCAACACCTACACGGATAAACGAACCATCGGGATGTTTTTCTTCTTTCATGAGGCTAATTGCCTTTTCAAGAGCTCTTTCGGTTACAGTGATCATTTTTCCTGTTAATATTTACCGCAAAGATACGGCTTTTTCACCTTATTTAGAACAGTTCTAAGCAGGAATTGTTCAGAAAATGAGCAAATTAGAATCAGATGGGAAATATTTTAAATTTCGAGGTTATAAACAATTATGACCAAGTTGGGAATTAATTTCTCTGAAAAACAGTTCATATTAATAGATAAAAACCTTTTTATTAGAATAAAGTAATTCTCGACAATGTTTTAAGAAGCGTGAAGTTTCATTCTTTGGGCGTTCCCCCTGGAGTTTTCCCGTATTCAAATGCTTCGCATTTTAAGCGGGATTTACTTCAGGGGTCGGGCTATTCGTTGCAAGTCCTCGTCCTGCGAAAGTGCAGGCCTGCGGGCTTTCCACTGCTATCCCTAACGCAAAAGGAAATTTAATTTTTTCTATACATCAAACTCTCTTCTCATCCGGTTGCCAGTTTTTAATCAGTTTTTTAATTTCGTCACCACTTAACTTTTCTTTCAAAGCTTTTTCAAGAAGCAATTTAAATTCTTCGTCATCGGCAAAACGCAATGCGGCGATCTGATCAAATGTAAGTTGGGAAATAATAGTTGATGATCGCTTTTGATATAACTCAAAATAACGCAACTGAAATTCAAGTTCTACAATTCTGTTCTGCAGTACCAAAGCATAATGCTGACGTAACATCAGCGTAAGATAGATAAGACAGAAAAACACAACACTAAATAATATCCAAACTAATTGATGATGATGAACTATAAATGCTTTGTAAATCCCAAGAAACATCAGAGAAAAAAGTAACGGCAAAAAAATAAAATGATGTGGAATATACCATCGAATATGATTTTTATAATTCTGTGCTTTCATAAATTGACAAACTTATTTTTAAAAATAAAAGGATTATTTTTCTCCTAACAAACGTTTATAATTCGACAGAAACAATTCAATTGCAGCTTCAGCTCCGTTGTGATGAACATCTTCTTCTATCCATCCTTGGGTGTATCTAAACGGCTTTGCTAATCCTTGTGCGATTAGTTCCTTTCCTAACTTTAGACTCGTAGCAATATGTGCACTTCCGTCGAGATGTATGTGGCCAAGCTCTTCTTCCCCATAATAAAAATCCACGCCATCAACAACTGTTGGGTTGAAAGGATCCCAATGAGTTGTAGTAATTATTCTTGGCCATTTGCTAACAGCATCTGTAATCACTTTCAGAATTCCTTTCACCATTGGCGGTGGAATTACAGGTCCTTTATCAACTCTTAACATTGTTCCAAATGCTTTTTGATCAGCTTTTTTCATGATAGATTTAGTTACTTTTACAGAGTAAGTAATAACAAATTTAAAAGCTAAAAGGTTTTTATTTATTTATCTTATCAAGCATTTAAACGTGCTAACCATAAATATGAAAATTTTATCGAGCGTTGCAAAAAGGCAATTGGTGTGATTTCAAAAATCTCGTATGATGCTAATGACGAAATAAAAAAAAATGCCGACTGCTTCTTTGTTTTAATCCTCAATTAGTTATTTTATTTTTTGAAATAAATGCAACATAGAAGCTTAATTTAAGAATTTATTTTGATTTTGAAAATTATTTTTATTTGTCATTATTCTCTTCGACCTCATAAAAAAGCTGTACAGCAAATATTATTTTACTACTTCTGAATCGTTTTTTCTTTGATAAAAATTTTCTGGACTTCAATCTGCAATTATAATTTTTATCTAATAAATTTTTTAAACAACTTTCAATTTACATGAAAATCAGAACAGGATATTTAGACAGCATTACCAGTGTCGACTTTTGTTTTCGGTGGGATAAAGAAACTAAGTGTTTGGGCACGGAAGTAAGTTTTTATTGCCGTAAGAAGATTGCGCATAAGCGAAGTGGTTAAGCTGCGGGAACGAACCGCTACATAAATTGCAAGGCTGAAACTTACAAGGAGATTAATGATCCCCATTAAAATAATTCCAAGGCTGATTTCAATAAGTAACCTGGCTCCGATATGCACGCCACCCGACTGTAAAGCCAATCCAAAGTTACCAGTTGAAAGTGTTACATGGCGTACGTCAATCGGAAGTCCGAAAAACTTCCCAAGCAATGGCGTAGTCCCAAGAAAAATTCCTAGAAAGAAATTTCCTAGAATAATTCCAAGATTGTTTTTTAAATATCCTGTTAGTCTTTTTAATTGTTTCTCTGAAAATATTTTTTTTAGTAACGGATGTTGTTGCAACCTTTCAGGGATACGGCTATATATTACTTTATTATCATAATATCCTGCAATGAAACCGCTGCTCATCAAAAAAACTCCAGCAATAGCTGCATAAAAAAGAGCTCCTGTTTTATATGGATGCAAGTTTAGTATCATGCTTTGTGCTTCTTCTGCGTTAAGTATATTACTTCCACTAAAATAAAAATATATCCATCCGAATAAATATGCAGCCGGAAGAACAATAATGATGTTACCGATTAAAGAAATAAATTGTGCGCTTGAAATTTCGGCTATTAACGTTACAGTTTTTAACATAACCTTATCATTTTTCCCTGTTCCGTCTAGTGATTCCGCAATCGTATTAGCCGTCATTGCAGGTTGCTTGGTTGCAAGTGTAAAATGTAACAGGTGAATGGTTATGAAACCTGTTGCATAAATCATACTGTATGCGAATGCTTCTCCGAAAGGAGCCATTTGAAGGTGATGGGCAAATACTTTCAGCATCACCAACAATGCAACGATAAGTCCTCCACCCATTGCTGATTTCAACATTGCAAAATACTCCTTGCGATCAACGGTTCGATAATGTCCGCCTTTGAGTGAAGTGTGTTCTGTTATTTTATATGCAATCAAACTCAGATTATCATTCAGATGTTTTTTTACACTATATTTTTTGCTTTGGGCATTTACTAATTCGCTGGTAAAACTGAAAAGCTCCTTATTAAATTCATTAACATCACTCAACTGAATTAATTGAAAAATAGTTTTTAAACGCTTCACATGTTGTTCCAAACGTAACATTAAGTAAGCAAGATTAATACTGATTCCGTAATTTTCTTTGTGCTTATGTAACTCATCAATGCTAAGTAAGCATTGTGAAACCATAACTAAAATATGACGGTAATCTTCTTCGTTTGTTTTTATATACGATGCATCTTCCTTAAAACGGTCGACATATTGTTGTACTTCGCGATAGAGTCCAAAAAAAGGCGACTGCAGATCATCAATTTCTGGTAGCTTGCTTATTAATTCAGGTTCAAGACCAATTGCAGTAATGCGTTGCGATAATATCATTAACGCATTTAAAAGATAATTCAAATGTCTGTTTTCCCATTTCGTTACATCACCATCTATTCCGATTGAAATAAAAAGGTGGAGCCAAACATTATCATCAATGTTTTCAAAATTCCTGTATCCCGTTTTGTGATGAAATATTTCTCTTACCAGATATTGTGTGCTAGTAATGTTTTCAAGAGGGGGAAGGATTTTATACCGTATGCGTTTAAACGTTTCAGTAAAAAAACCATGTCCTGGCAATATACCGGCATCAGTGTATAAAGTTAGAGGATCATAAGCGCTATATAAATTTATTAGATAGATGCGTAATGCTTTTGCAAGATGAGTATGATCGTTCAAAATATCAGTGAGTGCAATAATGCGTTCCGATACATTTTTTTTATCCGATAATATTCCTGATTTATTTATTAAAGCAATTAGAAGAGTAGAGTCAGTAACGGGAACTTCTATTTCGATCTGTTCGAGAATTTCTTTGGTAGTCATATTGAAAGTATGTTCAAAGTAACAAGTTATTTAGATGCATTCTCCTGTTATTTTTTTAATTCTTCATTTAGCTTGTAATTAAACATTTCACTAATGAAATAGAACCCATTGAAAAAACTCAATTGTAGGAAAAATAAACATCCGCGGAAGCACCAATGAATTAGTGAAAACAAAATTTAATTGCGAACACCGAGGAAAAATTTATGTGCTCTATTTTTGAACAATGAACAGTAATGAATAAATTATTTACAGTTAAATTTTTTCTCTAGGATTAAATTATCTGCCATAAATATAGTCAAGATCATATCGATAAGCTGCCGGTTTATTTCTCCGGAGAAATAAATTACTCTAAAAAGCCACGAATACAGTAATACACCAACGCTGCCAATCCTGCCGAAACTGGAATTGTAAGAATCCAAGCCCAAAGAAGCTGAATCGTAACACCCCATCGTACCGCTGAAATCCTTTTGGTGATCCCAACACCAATAATAGATCCTGTAATAGTATGTGTTGTACTAACTGGAATCTTAAAATGTTGTGTTCCAAATAATGTAATTGCACCAGCAGCCTCTGCGCTAAAGCCCTCGAAGGGAGTTAATTTCGTCACCTTTTGACCCATCGTTTTAACGATTTTCCATCCGCCAAGCATGGTTCCTAAAGCAATTGCGGTATAGCAAGCTAATGGCACCCATTCTGGTATTGATTTTACATCTCCAATTACATGCTGAGAAACCATCGCCGCAGCGATAATTCCCATTACTTTTTGAGCATCATTACCACCATGTCCGAGGCTATATGCTGCCGAAGAAACTAACTGCAATCTCCGAAAAACCTTATCTACTTTGGAGGGGCTCATCCGCTTACAAATGTGAATGGATATCACCGAAATGATATAAGAAAGTAACATTCCAATTACTGGAGCAAGCACAATAAAATACACTGTTGGCATTACTTTATCGAGCTGAACAGCGTGAAAACTTCCTGCATGCGCGATGCCTGCGCCGGCGAATCCACCAATCAATGTATGTGATGAACTAGATGGAATTCCCCACCACCACGTGAGTAAATTCCAAGCGATAGAAGCGAGTAATCCTGAAAGTACGACTACGAGGGTGATATTTTCTGCTCGAACGGTTTTTGCAACAGTATCCGCAACTTTTAATTCGAATAACCAATAGGCTATAAAGTTGAACATAGCAGCCCAAAGTACCGCCGTTAACGGACTTAATACTTTAGTTGACACAACAGTTGCGATTGAGTTTGCAGCATCATGAAAACCATTGATAAAATCAAACACTAAAGCAAGAAGAACGACTATAATTAACAAGTTTGTCATTGTTGAAACTTAAGCCATTTTAATCATAATCGATTCGATAACATTGGCGGCATCTTCGCATTTATCCGTTGCTGTTTCGAGCCCTTGTAAAACTTCTTTCACCATAATGATTCTAATAGCATCTTTCTCATGTTCAAAGAGCCGTGCAACAGCATGATCAAAAATATCATCCGCATGATTTTCAATGCTATTGATTCGCACTAACGATGCAGTAATATCGCGCATTCTATCCATGTTTTTTAGCTCTAAAACCGCCATCCGCAATTCATCCGTACTTTGTTGAATCAAGTCACATAATTTCACTACATCCGAATCAAATACCATCAATTTATAGAGGTCGATTCGCTTTGCAGAGCCATGAATATAATCAATGATATCATCGATAGCAGTTACCAAACGGTGAATGTCTTCACGATCAAATGGAGTAATAAAATTGCTTCCTAATTCTTTAAAGATTTCATGCGTAATATCGTCCCCTATATGTTCAATCTTTTCGATTAATCGAATATAATGTTGGCGATCTTCTGGTGTGGTAGAAGTGACTAATAAATAGATGGCCTTTCCTCCTTCGTGCACATTAGATGCGGCTTTATCGAAGAGAGGAAAAAACTTACGATCTTGAGGTATGAAGTATTTTAAGAATCCAAATGATGACATGCTCTTTGCTGAATTATATGGCGAAAGTAAAGTTTTTGTTAAGACATCGGATTGGTAACCTTTAGATAACATAAAAAAAAATTATTCATTACTGTATCCTCCTCAAAATAAAATATTTGACTGCATTTCTTTTAGAAATAATTACGGAAGCAACAAGTGTATGCTATACGCTAATCCTTTTTTAGCAAATACCCTTTACCTTTGCGCCATGTTTGAAAATCATAATAATCGTACAGAACTTAGTGAGCTCGGTGAATTTGGATTAATACGCCACATCCGTGAAAATGTAGAATTGCAGAACGCGAGTACCATCGTTGGCATTGGTGATGATGCCGCCGTAATTGATAATGGAAATCTTCGTACCGTTGTTACTACCGACATGTTAGTGGAAGGTGTCCATTTTGATTTGTCGTTTTCGCCGCTAAAGCATTTAGGATATAAAGCTGTTACAGTAAACATCAGCGACCTATGTGCTATGAACGCCAAGCCGCAACAAATTACAACAGCAGTTGCTATTTCAAATCGTTTTTCGCTAGAAGCAATTGAAGAATTATACGAAGGTATTTTACTTGCTTGCAAAAAATACAATGTTGATTTAGTGGGTGGCGATACTTGCACATCACCTAGTGGATTAGTAATTAGCGTTACTGCAATTGGAACTGCGAAAGCAGAAGATTTAGTTTACCGAAGCGGCGCAGAAATTAATGATCTCATTTGTGTAACTGGCGATTTAGGTGGCGCATACATGGGATTACAATTACTCGAACGCGAGAAAAAAATATTTTTAGAGAATCCGAATTTACACCCCGACCTCGAAGGCTTTGATTATTTATTAGAACGACAATTAAAACCTGAGCCTCGTTGGGATATCATAGAAAAATTTAAACTTTATGATATTAAACCAACAGCGATGATTGATATTTCTGATGGTCTGGCTTCGGAGATCATGCACATCTGTACTGAATCAGGAAAAGGTTGTCAGATTTATGAAGAGAAAATTCCTATTGATCACCAAACGCGTGAACTCGCTATGGAGTTTGGATTAGATCCAACAATTTGTGCATTGAATGGTGGTGAAGATTATGAATTACTTTTTACTATTCCTTTATCAGAATACGAAAAAATTAAAGATCGTGCTGAGTTCACCATTGTTGGTCATATCACCGATAAAAGTGGAGGCTATAATTTTATTGATCGCCAAAATGGGCAGCATGAATTGAAAGCACAAGGATGGGATGCCTTTAAAAAGAATTTTGATTCAGAATAAAATTGCATGAAAATTTCCATTACTGGATCACGGGGTATTCCAAATAATTATGGTGGCTTTGAACAGTGCGCCGAAGATCTTGCTGTGTTACTTGCAAAAGCTGGTCATGATGTGACGGTGTATAATCCCAATTATCATTCGTATGATAAAAATAATTATAACGGAGTCACCATAAAAAAATGTTGGAATCCAGAAAAAAAGATTGGAACTGCTGGCAATTTTATTTACGATTTTCTTTGCATACGCGATGCACTAAAAAGTAACTGTGATATTTTATTGGTGTTAGGATATACAACAGCTTCTGTGTTTTTCCCATTTCTAAATAAGAAAAAATCTATTCTCATCACCAACATGGATGGTTTAGAATGGAAACGTGACAAATGGAGTCCAACAGTGAAAAAGTTGGCAAAATGGTTTGAATCACTAGGCGCAAAATATTCCGATTTCTTAGTTGCTGATAATGGCGAAATAAAAAATTATTTACAAAACGAATATAAAAAAGAGGCGACCTACATTGCTTATGGTGCAGAAATTTTTAATTCACCTGATGAATCTGTTTTGCAGCAATACCATGTTTCATCACGAAAGTATGACATGCTTATTGCGCGATTAGAGAAAGAAAATAATATTGAAGCAGCATTAGATGCAGTTGTAATTTCAGGATCTACCACTCCATTTTTAGTTATTGGAAAACATGAAACTCCTTACGGATATTTTTTAAAAAATAAATACGCAACTATTAAAAATATTCTTTTCCTTGGGGGCATCTACGACATCAATCATTTGAATAATTTACGTTGGTATTGTCGTTTTTATTTTCACGGACATTCAGTAGGTGGAACAAATCCATCATTACTTGAAGCAATGGCATCACGCGCATTTATACTTGCTCATGATAATGTTTTTAGCAGAGATGTGCTTGGTGTTCATGCATTTTATTTTGCAGATGCAAATGCTGCAGCTCAGCTTTTAAAAGATGCATACTTGCTCGAAGAGAAAAGAGAATCATTTACTTCCTTTCAACAAGAAAGAATTCGTACTGATTTTAATTGGCAGAAGATTACGGATGAGTATGAAACATTATTTAGGAAAGTTCTAATATAAAAGTTTTAGGGAGATAAGTATTCTGCTTATCTTTGATTTAGAGAACAAATGAAACAGCGAATTTATATAGACACCTCCGTAATTGGCTGATACTTTGATGAAGAATTTAAAGAGGCAACAATTATGTTGTTTCGCAGGCTTCAGAATAATGAAATTATTTTTGTTATTTCAGATCTTCTCGACCTTGAGCTTATTAACGCACCTCTTCACGTGCGAGATTATTTATTACAATTTTCTTCTGATAAATTTGAACGTGTTGAGTTGACTGAAGAAGCAATATTTCTTGCAGATCGTTACATAATAGACAAAGTTGTTGGAAAAACAAGTCTTGAAGATTGCAGACATATTGCTTTAGCAACAATAAATAAAGTTGATGTTTTAGCAAGTTGGAAATTAAACATATTGTAAACCTTGACCGTATTAAAGGTTATAACTCGGTTAACTTAAAACTTGGTTATTCAATTATTGAAATACGAAGCCCTAAAGACCTTATAAATTATGGAGACTAATAAAAAAGAAAAAACATTTGACGCAGTAAAAATGATGAGAGATATCAGGGACAAAATAAGTTCCGAAACTCAGAACATGACTTTTAATCAGTTAAAAGAATATATTAAAAAAAAATTAACTGATAATAATTCAAAGTTGATTGGTGAGTAATGAAAAATGTGATAATGATATTGTGAATCGTTCCGAAGGCTCTTCTTCTACTTTGCCAATATGTTAATGTGCTAATACATTTATTTTATTCTAAACACCCTCTTGAAAGAACAAAATTGTCTCTTCACTTTCTTTTTCAGAAAATACATTTTTGAAAAAGTCCATTCGTCTTTTTAATTTTGGTGCCGAGGCGGCGAACTGAAAACTGAAGAATTTATAATGATTGTTAAGATAATGCTTTCAAATTGTATTGAACAGGATTATAAAGGATTACTATGATTTGCATGATTAAAAATAAAATATTTAAAAATATAATTCTGATAACAAATTAAAGTCCCTCCTTTGGAAGGAATTTAGGGAGGCCTGAATCAA
>JBBRAW010000076.1:0-17428 GCA_038206385.1 Bacteroidia bacterium
ATAATTATAAAATATAATTTGGTAACTGTACAGTAAATGTGCTTCCTTTATTGGGTTCGCTAATAACAGTAATACTTCCATCATGTGATTCTACAATGGCTTTAACATAACTTAATCCTAACCCAAAGCCTTTTACGTCATGAATATTCCCTGATGTTGCCCTGTAAAATGTTTCAAATACACGCCGTTGAACTTCTTTAGTCATACCTATTCCATGATCTGTTACACTAATCATCAAATAATTATTTTCGTTCCAAGATTTTATTTGAACCAAAGGATTCTCAGGAGAATATTTTGTCGCATTATCAATTAAATTAGTAAACACATTTAATAAATGGTTTGAATCAGCATTCACATGAGCGTTGGTGGCATCTAATTGTAATTCAATTTTCCCTTCTCGCTGTTCTACTGGTAAAAAAGCAGAGCCCACAGCATGATGAATAATATCATGAATATCAGAAATTTCTTTTCGTAGAGATAATTCACCTTTATCAATTTGTGCCATTTGTAATACATGCTCCACTTGATTCAACATTCGCTGATTTTCATCTTTAATTACAGAAGTAAAATAATCAAGCTTTTCATAATTTCCATAAACTCGAGGATCACGAATGGATTCATTTGCAATCGCTATTGTAGCAATTGGTGTTTTAAATTCATGAGTCATATTATTTATGAAATCATTTTTAATCTCAGCAAGCTTTTTTTGTTTTAAGACGGTTGTTAATGTATAAATAAAACCTATGATCATTATCAATGTAAAAATAATTGAACTTGCAATAAGAGGCCACATTCCACATAATAAATAATTAAATTTATTGGGAAAAGTTAAAATTAATTGTTCATTGCGCTTGAAAAAATCATTAGGAAAAAGTGGTAAACGAAAATTTGATATTACTATACTAGAAGTGTCATTCATGAACTTCGAATAAATTAATTTTCTCTTAAGTGGGTTAGCGATACCAAAATTATATGGTTGATCAATTTCGTGATTATAAAGTTCAGAATGAATTATTGAGTCAAGAGTTATCGAATCAATTCTACTGAAAATATTTCCATTATGATCTGCAACTTGAAAAGTAAACTTTTGCATCATCGTATTTAATTTACGCATTTTTGAGCGCATCCTCTTTTCCGTTTCACTGGCTAATGAATCAAATCGAGCTTCTTCTTGTACTAGATTCTGCTCTTGACTTTTCATTTCAATAGCATAAACTTCTTTTGATTGAACATCTTTTTCAACACGAATATCAATAGTTGCAGTATCAGGATGAAGGCGTAAATCACCATCAGGATAACGACGATGACGAAGTTCACGAAGATTCACAATTTGTTGGTTAACTGCCTTGGCGAAATTGCTAATCTCAGTTGGTGGTCCTGGAGGAGGAGGAGGGCCAGGTGGTGATTGTATTAATTCATTCAAAACTTCCTCAGTAGAATCATCACTCGAAAAAGATGAGTTACTAGAATCAGCAGTACTCATGAATTTATGAACTACAATCTTCATATTTTCTTTTTGCTCCACTTGATCCACAATATTATTCATGGCAAGCATTACATTCTGACCAAACTGCTGTTCCTTCAATTGCAAATCATGCCTAATCCAATACGATTGAAGAGCAATCAATCCTAACATGGCTAGACTCATCAATACTACAGTAGACCAGAATCTTCTCTTATTCATCATTCCAAAAATACGATTTGATTCAATGTCAAAATTTCCATTAACTTGACATTAACTTTGTTTGACTAGCCATTAACGCATAGAGCATGAAATATAATGTACTATTGTCAAATATAAAAAAACGATGAAACTACTCTACAAAATTTTAATGCTCTGCACTATACTCTTTGTTGCTGCAAATAGCAATGCACAAGATTCGAAGAAGCAAGAGAAAACCAAATCGCATATTGTGATTGTTAACAATGAAAATGGAAAAGAAACGCGAATTGATACCACTTTTTCGAGTGAGGTTGCAATGAAAGAATTTCTTAAAGATCATGATATGGATGCGCCAAATCCTCCAGAGAATCCAATTCCACCAGATGCAGTTGCACCACCCGAACCTCCAATGCCACCTAGTTCCCAACGAAAAGAATCGCATCGTGGAAAAGAAGTTGTTTACAATTACCGTTACAATTATGACGACGATGAAAACGAAAATGATGCGCTTATTATTTCATTTGATAAAAAAGAATTTAGTAAAATAATTGATCAACTTAACAATACAATAAGTGAGCTCGAGAAAGATAAAAACGTAACTCAGAAGTCTATTCAAAAGGAAATTAATGATCTTAAAAAATCAGTAAATGATTTGTCGGAAAAAACAAAATTAATGCATAAAACCGTAAAAAAAGTAATTATCAATGATATAGAATAAAAAAATAGACACTATTAATCAGAAATTTAGTTTGTCTTTTGATAATGAGGTAAGAGATTTGGAAGTACATTTTTCATTTGCCTTAAATAAAATCCGAACATTTATTAGTATTCTTCCGTTCTAAAAATATTATTCTAAGTTAAAAGAGCCTTGTTGAGGTTTGACTATTTTTACAAGCTTAAAAATACTGATTGGTTTGAAAACATACACCCATTATTATTTCCCCATCAAAAATTCTACAGTTTTTTTGTAATATTTACTTTATATTTTGAATTAATGAAAGGGCAAACATTTCTTACATCTGATTTATAATTAGTTATAAACAATTTACATTCCCAAACCCCATTTTCTATTGACAAGTTGATTTTAGCGCCGTATCCTTGTGTTGTGGGTTTTAGTGGTTTCCCTTAAACAAATGGGGTATATAATGCTCAGCCATGAAAACTATTCCCAACATAATCTATATTATATGAAAAAAAAACTACTATTTAATGCAATATCTATTGCACTATTGTTGTTCACAAATCTAAGCTTTAGCCAAACACTTAATTTAGGAATACTTTCCTCTTTTGAAGGTTATACAGGAGCAGGAGGAGTTTCAAATGGAGCTGGAACTACCTGGACAGGCGATGCAGGCACAAATATTGGGATTATTAGCTGATTTGGTGCGCCACCTTCTTTTACTGGAAATACTTACAATGCAAATGCTGTAACTTCTCAGTGCAGAGTCGATTTGTTTAAAGTTTATATTCATCTTAATGATCTTTTTGTTACGTACCCCTCCACTCATGCTCCCGCTTTTGGTGGTGGCGAAACACTTACCCCAGGAGTTTATTCAATAGGTGGAGCTGGTTCTTTAGGAGGAGCTATTACTCTTGATGGTGGAGGAAATCCTGATGCTTTCTTTGTAATTAAATTTTACGGAGCAATGACAGCAGGGGCTGGTGCAGTAGTTAATCTAACTAATGGTGCAAAATCTTGTAATGTTTTTTGGATTGCTGAAGGAGCTATTTCTGTTGCAGCAAATGCTAATATAAAAGGAACTTTATTTGCAAGGATAGGAGCTGTTGGCCTTGGTGCAGGCGCTGTTCTTGAAGGTAGAATGCTTACCTTAGAAGGAGCTTTAACAACTGGAGTTGGTGCTTCTGTAAGTCCTCCTCCTTTAATTAGCACCATTCCAATATTTTGTGAATCGGGCTGTAGTTCTACTGCTTCTGTTGATGTTTTGGGCGTTCTTTCAAACTTCGCACTTTATACTAATTTAGGTGCGGTAGCAAATACTAGCACATCGGGAATTGATGGCAATATTGGTACAGATGTAGGCGGTATAAGTGGTTATAGCTCTTCAGTTATGGTGGGAACTTTTAATACTGCAGATGCGCTTACAGCACAAGCTAACATAGATTTAAATATCGCATATACTTCGCTTATGGCTCTGCCCAATACGGTACTTTCCCATGCGCCAGCTTTTGGAACAGGAGAAACAATTAATGCTGGGGTTTATTTTATAGCAGGAGCAGGATCTTTAGCAGGAACTATCACCTTAGACGGTCAAAATAATCCCAATGCAATATTTGTTTTTAAGTTTGCTGGAGCATTTTCTGTAGGGGCACAATCAAAAATAATTTTAGCTAATGGAGCTCGTCGTTGTAATGTTTTTTGGATTGGCGGAGCCGGAGTTGCTACTGGTGCTGTTACCATGGGAGCTGGCTCTGTTTTAAAAGGAACATTTCTTTCCCATGGCGGAGCGTGTAGTTCAGGAGACGGATTGTTTCTAGCGGGCCGACAGCTTTCTACCGGAGGAGCAGTGAATACTTATTCAGGTATAATTTACAATAATCCAGTTTGCGTTACTTCTACTTCTTTGTCAACTCACCCTATTTTAGCAGTAGTAGATAATACACCCGCAGTAAATGGATTAACAGGCGGAACTACACCTGCATTAACTTTAAATGATAACTTAAACGGAACTCCGGTAGTTATTGGAATAGCTCCAGGAAATGTTACGTTAACAGGAGTTACTGTTCCAACAGGATTAACATTAAATGCAAATGGTACCGTTACTATTGCACCCAATACACCAGCAGGAAATTATAGCCTTACGTATAAAATATGTGAAGTTACCAATCCAACAAACTGTAGTTCGGTAACCTCAACTATTGTGGTTTCAGCTCCTGCTATTTTAGCAGTAGTAGATGCAGCAGGACCAATTAATGGAACCACAGGAGGTACTAAAGTAGTTAATGTATTATCGAACGATATTTTAAATGGGATACCTGTTAGTATTGCTCAAGTTAATTTAACAACGGTTACTCCTAATGCTAATTTGACATTAAATGCCAATGGTTCAGTTGATGTTGCACCAAATTTACCTGCAGGAATTTATACATTGACATACCGAATTTGCGAAAAATTAAATCCAATTAATTGCGACCAAGCTATTGTTACTATCAATGTAGTGTGCGGACAAATACAAACACCAACAGTTTCCATTACACAACCAACTTGTACAACAACCATAGGAACTATAACAGTTACCGCACCAACAGGAACAGGTTTAACGTATAGTATCAACAGTTCTACTTACCAAAGCGGAACTAGCTTTTCTGGTTTAGCTTCAGGTAGTTATTATGTTACTGTTAGAAATTTCAGTGGTTGTGTTTCAACGGCAACTGCAGCGGTGATTAATGCGCAACCAGCCACACCAACTGCACCAGCAGCAGGTTCGGTAACGCAACCAACGTGTACAGTAGCAACAGGAAGCTTTAGCATTACCAACTATAACGCGGCATTCACTTATGTGGTAACTCCATCAACAGGAGTAAGTGTTTCAGGAAGTACGGTAACAGCAACAGCAGGAACTTATACGGTAACAGCAACATTAGGAGCTTGTACTTCGATAGCTTCAGCAAATGTAACTGTGAATGCACAACCAGCCATACCAGCGCAACCAACATTAGGTACGGTAATACAACCAACTTGTACAGTAGCTAAAGGAAGCTTTACCATAACCAACTATAACGCGGCATACACCTATATTGTAACTCCATCAACAGGAGTAAGCATTTCAGGAAGTACAATTACAGCACCGGCAGGAATTTATACGATAAAGGCAACATTAGGATCTTGTCCTTCGATAGCCTCTTTAAGTGTAACTGTTAATGCGCAAACGACTTCTCCAGTGGCTGCGACAGTTTCCATTACACAACCGACTTGTACGACCTCAACAGGAACTATAAAAGTTACAGCACCAATAGGAACAGGTTTAACGTATAGTATCAACAGTTCTACTTACAAAAGCGGAACTAGCTTTGCTGGTTTAACTTCGGGTAGTTATAGTGTTACGGTTAAAAATTCTACAGGATGTGTTTCATCAGTAACTGTAGCGGTAATCAATGCACAACCAGCCACACCAGCTCAACCAACCTTATGTGCAGTAACGCAACCAACTTGTACTAAAGCTACTGGTAGCTTTAGTATAACCAACTATAATGCTGCATACACTTATACAGTTACTCCTTCAACAGGAGTAAGTGTTTCGGGAAGTACAATAACAGCACCAGCAGGAACTTATACGGTAAAGGCAAAATTAGGAGCTTGTAATTCGATTGCCTCTGCAAGTGTAACTGTTAATGCGCAAACGACTTCTCCATCGGCTGCTACAGTTTCCATTGCACAACCGACTTGTACTATTGCGACTGGAACTATAACAGTTACCGCACCTACAGGAACAGGTTTAAATTACAGTATTAATAGCACTACTTACCAAAGCGGAACTAGCTTTGCCGGTTTAGCTTCGGGTAGTTATAGTGTCACTGTTAAAAATGCTAATGGATGCGTTTCAACAGCAATTGTAGCAGTAATCAATGCGCAGCCTACGCCATGTAATAACGCTGGCATATACCATACAACAAAAACGTGTGCCGATTATATAAATAATCCAGGCAGTCAATTGGTCGGGCAGCTGTGTTATACCACTGACTCTAGTAAAATTACTAATGTAACACCTGGTCAGTTCTTTTATTTTACAACCATAACTGCTCCATCAGCTAGTTTCTGTATTGATATTGTAGAAACACAATCAAGTAATAGTTTAGCGTTATTTGCTATTCAACAAAGCAATCAAATTACTTTGTGGAATGCCAGTTGCTCAAGTATAGCCACAGGGATACAAATTTCATTGGGACTTGGAAGGGTGTGCATTTCTAATGCTATTCCTGGAACTCAATATGTGATGTCTGTAAAATATGATTCAAAATCAGTTATAGGTGTAGCGTATAAAGGAACTGCCCCATCATGTTTATACTTATTTGAAAGTAAGATCAATGGGGTAACTATAGCTGGAAGCAGCACAAGTATCAATATGGTGCCAAACTGTGTAGCAAAAATGTCTAATGAGGGAGTTGGCAATGAAGCAGATTATAGCTTGAATTCGTTTCCAAATCCATTTAGTGAAAAATTTGGAATATCATTGCAAACACAATCGAATGAGAGAATCAATGTTTTAGTTTACGATGTACTAGGAAAATTATTAGATAAAAAGCAAGTGTTAGCTTCAGAATTGGAACAATTATCTTTAGGGATTAATTATTCTTCAGGTGTGTATTTGTTAGTAGTTTCTCAAGGTGCTCATATTAAGAAATTGCATATTATAAAGAAGTAAGTAAATAATATCTGTCTATCTTTCATATTCGCGTCATTTCAAAATTGTGAAATGACGCGAATATTTTTTTAACAAAAGAAATTAATTTTTCGGGAAACAGTGTAAGAATTCGTACGAATACATATTGCTTAATCACCCTTTTTTCACCTATGTAAAACCTAGAAATAATTATTAATTATTTGAAATAATTCAGTTTATTGTTTGTTCATTTTCAAGAGCTTTGATTTGGTATGTTTGGAGCCAGGAAGGGCATATTTAATTTAATTTGATTCATTTTATCACTTAGTACCAATTAAAAATCGACAGTATGTTTTTATCACCAACAATTTTACCATCACTACTCAGGAGGTTGCAATAGGATATAAGAAAAGATTATATGTAGAAATATTCTTCAAGATGATGAAACAAAATTTTCAACGGCATTACTACAATGGTGAAAACGAGAATGCTATTAGAACACAAGTATGGTGTACACTTATCACACAACTATTACTCACCATACTTCAAAAAAATCCTCTTACAGAAAAAGTTTTCTTTACGAAAGCCACAATGGTAAGAATTCATCTCATCAGCATGCTTAATCTCTTTGAATTGTTGCGTAATAGTCAACGAGGTCATTTGAAAAAAGAATATAACTTGTCACAAATAAGCCTTTTCTTTACATAGAACAAAAAATGGCAAGGGGGTACTTGCTTTAAACTAAAAATTCGCCACTCGTGGCTTTTCTTTAATTTGGTCGTCTATTAATTTAGTCGGTCAAAAGTGATAGTATTTAATTGTTCTAATTTTGATTAACCCTCAATAGAGATGCTTCCTGGAGCAAGTGCTGATTCACTTTACCCTTTGCTTCGTAGAAATTATTCTTATTAAAGTATTCATTAAATTTTAAGAATGGGTTAAGCAATTGAGCTGATGGATCACAAAAAACTATTGCAGAGATTTTGATTAGCATTTAACACCAAGGATAAAACTTATTGTAGTAGAATCGAAGCTTGATGCAAAGAAAAAAAATTGTACTCTACTTATTAGATAACGATTACACAATAGAGGAATGTAGAGCAGAGTTCAACTCAATAAATGCATTGTTTGTGAAAAACGGTTTGGATCAACTACCGGAATACTTTTGTGGAATTTAAAGAATAAAACTAAGTACCCAATTTATTTGAATTGTTTGTCCGTAAAAAAATAGTATAAGAAATAGGCCTTAGCATTCAAACATCTTTTGATTGGCGATATAAAATATTAAGCTTATTAAAAGAGCACACACATGATGTGGAATAGCAAGAAAAAAGTGAACATATAAATATGATATAAACCTTCATTGTTTAGGTTAGTATTTATTACATGATGAAATTTTACTTTTATTAAACTTGGGATAAGTAAACAAAAAAAGAAATCAACAATTCTGTTTATGAATCATGGCTAAAACAATCGAAACAATTTTAAAATGAATTAAGAATTGTTTGCGTTTTCTTCAATAAGGAATTTTCTTGCTTTTAAAAGATATCCATTTCCTTTAGTCATTACATGCACTATTAAATGCTCAATACTAATTGGAGATCCTTCCGATAAATCAGCAATATTAGAATGACGAATTCCATGTCCATCAACTATAATGATTAATCCAGAACCAATAGCTTCTAAACTATCATTACCACGAATTATCACTCCTGTATCTTCACCTAATCCAATTCCAATACATGAAGGATTGGAAGCAACAGCTTGTGCTAATCTACCGAATCGTCCACGTTTATCAAAATGCGAATCTATTATTACATCTTTAATAAAAGCAAGACCCGTAGTAATTTTCACTTCTCCTTTTACGAGAGCACCTGCACTACTACCTTGGTAAATCATAGTATTACTCATCGCCATTGCACCAGCAGAAGTACCAGCGATAACTATTTCTTCGTCAATAAATCGTTGATGCAGTGTTGATAAAATTTCAGTGCCACCAAAAATTGTACTTAAACGAAGTTGATTTCCGCCAGTCATCATAACACCATCACACTCTTGTATGCGCTTAATAAATTCTGGATTTTGAGTATCGGCTCTATTCTTAATATGCATAATTTGGATGTTAGTACAACCAATTTTAGTAAATGCATGTAAATAATTTTCACCAACTTCTTCAGGGATACTGGATGCGGTTGTGATAACTTCTATATGAGAATTTTTCTGATTCTTCGTCTCATGAGCAATCCTAGAGAGTATCTGTAATTCGAAAAAATTGAGATTATTTTTCTGTTGGAAATTGGGTTCTGGCTCTGTCCCTTTATCTTCGTTTCCGCCAATCGCGATTAACTTTCCCTTCGGTAATGTCATATTCTTTTATTAATTCTGCTAAGTTAAGGCTCTGAACCAATGCAAGTCAAGAAATCATTTTTTCCTAATGCTTGGTAGAGTACGAAACTATTTCTATTTTCAGCGTCCACTGGATAAGTTGCTCCGGTTTTATCAACAAAAAAAATTGAATAACCCATTTTAATTATACCCTATGAAGATTCGTGAGATTCGTGCCATGCGTGGCCCCAATTATTGGTCAATTCGTCGTCATAAACTTATTGTGATGAAGCTCGACCTCGAGGAAATGGAAGAAAAACCAAGTAATAGTATTGATGGCTTTTCGGAAAGGATGGAAACAATGTTTCCTACCATGTATTCACATGAATGCTCTGAGTCACAACCTGGTGGCTTTTTTAAGCGCGTAAAAGATGGTACCTGGATGGGTCATGTTGTAGAACATATAGCCTTAGAAATTCAAACTCTTGCTGGAATGGATGTTGGTTTTGGCAGAACTCGGTCAGCTTCCGAATACGGAGTTTATAATGTCGTTTTTTCCTACATGGAAGAAAAAGTA
The DNA here is from genome assembly GCA_038206385.1 of Bacteroidia bacterium. GTDB lineage: Bacteria > Bacteroidota > Bacteroidia > AKYH767-A > OLB10 > JANXSD01. The sequence continues at coordinate 9,905 of JBBRAW010000076.1, forward strand.
GGTATCTATGCCGCGAAATCTGCCGTTCGAATTACACAATCTTTAGCTGATAACATTCCTTATGACCTCGAAACAGACATTCAACAGATGCGTGAAATAAGAGAAGACAATCGCCTTGGACCTAGTACAGGATCGATCGTTGAGGAAGCTCAAGCAAAAGGAATTCCTTGGATTCGCCTAAATCGACATTCTTTAGTGATGCTTGGCTATGGTGTTAATCAAAAACGAATTCAAGCAACGGTAACAAGTAATACAAGTAGCATTGCTGTAGAAATTGCATGCGATAAAGAAGACACAAAAAATTTACTCGAAGCAGCGAATATCCCAGTTCCAAAAGGAAGAATTATTTATGATGAAGATGATTTGAAAGATGCAATTGTATCTATTAATTATCCGATCGTGATTAAACCAATAAATGGAAATCACGGACGTGGAGCTACAATCAATATTCGTAATTGGGAAGATGCTGTTGAAGCTTTAGCTGCTGCCAAGAAAATTTCGCGATCAGTAATTTGCGAAAAATATATTACTGGATTTGATCATCGCTTGCTGGTTATAAATTACAAATTTGTTGCTGCTGCAAAACGTACTCCTGCAGCTGTTAAAGGTGACGGTGTTTCATCGATACAAAAATTAATTGATGAAGTAAATAAAGATCCTCGTCGTGGTTATGGTCATGAAAAAGTATTGACATCAATTAAAGTGGATGATAATACGACTAATATTCTCGCTGAAAAAAATCTTACACTTGAAAGTATTTTGCCTGTTGGTGAAATTTTATTTTTGAAATCTACTGCTAATATTTCTACTGGTGGAACAGCAACAGATGTAACTGATTTAGTACATCCACATAATGTATTTATGGCTGAACGCATCGCAAAAATTGTTGGTCTTGATATTTGTGGAATTGATATTATGACTGATGATTTAAGTGAACCACTTGCTGATTCTCTAGGTGCAATTCTTGAAGTAAATGCAGCACCAGGATTTAGAATGCACCTCGCACCAACAGAAGGTTTACCACGTAACGTTGCCGATCCTGTTATTGAAATGTTATTCCCTCCAGGAAGTAGTTATCGAATTCCAATTGTTGCTGTTACTGGAACGAACGGTAAAACAACTACTACACGATTGCTAGCGCACATGGCAAAAACTGCCGGATATAAAGTTGGATTTACTACTACTGATGGAATTTATATTCAAAATATTATGATGCAACGTGGTGATTGTACTGGACCACAAAGTGCAGAATTTGTATTGAAAGATCCTACTGTTGATTTCGCTGTTTTAGAATGTGCTCGAGGAGGAATTTTACGCGCTGGCTTAGGATTCGGTCAATGTGATATTGGCATAGTAACGAATGTTGCTGCAGATCATTTAGGATTAAAAGATATTAATTCACTCGATGATATGGCACGAGTAAAATCAGTAGTTCCAGAAGCAGTACGACCTGGAGGTTATGCGATTTTAAATGCCGATGATGAACTTGTTGCTAACATGGCGAAAGGATTACATAGTAATGTTGCTTATTTCAGTATGGATGAAAAAAATCCATTGATTCGTGAACATTGTGATAAAGGTGGATTGGCTGCTATTGCAGAAAATGGCTACATCACAATTTGCAAAGGAAATTGGAAAATTAGGGTTGATAAGATTGTCAATATTCCTCTTACTTTTAGAGGGAAAGCAGTATTCATGATTCAAAATATTTTACCGGCAGTTCTTACTGGATTTATTCGCAATTTTGAAATGGAAGATATTCGTCTTGCCTTAGAAACATTTATTCCTTCTCCAGTTCAAACTCCAGGAAGAATGAACATGTTTGAATTCAAGAAATTTACTGTTATGGTTGACTACGCACATAACCCAGCCGGTTTCCAAGCTATAGGACGATTCCTTGAAAAGATTGAAGCCAAACCAAAGATGGGAATCATTGCGGGAGTAGGTGATCGACGTGATGAAGATATTATTTTGTTAGGAACTTTAGCTGCAAAAATGTTTGATGAAGTAGTTGTTCGTCAGGACAGAAATTTAAGAGGAAGAAGTGAGAGTGAAATCATCGACCTCATGCTTAAAGGAATTTACAGTGTAGATCCAAGTAAAAAAGTTACTGTTATTCCTAGTGAACCAGAAGCCATTGACTATGCATTTAAAAATGCTAAAAAGGGTGCATTTATCTGTATCTGTAGTGATGTTGTTCCTGATGCACTTGAGCAAGTAATGCGCTATAAAGATGACGAAGATAAATTCGAAATTACAGCTGATGATATTCCTAATTTACAAGAAAATAGAAGTGCTGAAAAACAAAGCTAATTTTAATGATCAATAGATTTATTCAAGTGAGTAAATTATTGATAAGATCTAAAAAGTCTCGACAGTGTCGAGACTTTTTTTTATTGAATCAGGTTTTCACACCACTATTAATTACAAATTTTTAATGTTGAGTAATAGATTTTTTTTTCGTCGTAAAATAGTTGTCTATCGTCGATGAAAAACAATATTTTGTATGGGAAAATAATTTTATTAAATATATGTTAATGAGCTAGGAATTATTATTTGTTACTATATATTTGTATAGACAGATAATGAGCAAATTCTTACTATATTTTTTATTATTCTTTACATCATTTGCATATTCTGCGGATACCACCAAAGTATGCACTGCGACGAAAGTAACTATTGCTCCTAAAATTAATGGTAATCTTGATGACATTGTATGGCAACAAGGAATTCCTGTTGGGAATTTCACACAACGTAGTCCTTTTGATAACCAGCCAGAATCGCAGCATACTGAAGTGAAAATTATTTATACGGATTATGCTATTTACATTGGAGCTGAAATGCACGATACTTCACCCGATAGTATCTTGCAACAGCTAGGAAAACGTGATCAAAATGATTTAAATGCTGATCGTTTTTTTTTCAAAATTGACACCTATCATAATGAACAAGATGCATTTCAATTTGGTGTTTCTGCATCTGGAATTCAATTTGATTCTAAATTTAGCGATAATACTTTTGATGCGGTTTGGACTAGTTCAGTTAGCGTTACAAAAAACGGATGGACAGTAGAAATGGAAATTCCATATTCAGCAATTCGTTTTCCAAAAAAGGAAATACAAGAATGGGGTTTGCAATTCAATAGAGAAATACGTCGTAATAGAGAATTTGATCTTTGGTCGTACGTGCCAAAAACAGCAGCTAATCCTCAAAGTTACTGGGGAACATTAGTGGGTATTTCTAATGTTGAAACACCAGTTCGTCTTACGCTTATTCCATACGTTGGTGCTTCGTATGAACATGCTCCAGATTATGATGATACGGGAAATTATAAATATAGTAATAGCACATCCTATAATTATGGAGCAGATATCAAATATGGAATTGATGACCGTTTTACACTCGATATGTCGTTGCTACCTGACTTTGGACAAGTACAATCTGATAAGACAGTAAAGAATTTAAGTTACCAGGAAACGATCTACGATGAGAATCGTCCATTCTTTAAAGAAGGAATTGATTTATTTAGCAAAGGAAATTTATTCTACTCAAGAAGAATTGGCAAAACACCATCAAACTATTATTCAGTTTACGACAATATAAAAGACGGTGAAATAGTAGAAGAAAATCCCAATAAAGTAAAACTAATTAATGCTACAAAAATATCTGGAAGAACAGATCGTGGATTAGGTCTAGGATTTTTTAATGCACTTACAAATAATGCTTATGCAAAAATAAAATCACAAGATGGAAGTACAAGAAAAATTTTAACTGAACCTCTTACAAATTATAATATCCTTGTGTTAGATCAACAATTTAAAAACAACTCAGACATATATCTTATAAATACCAGCACTTTACGTTCTGGAGAATTTACCAATGCGAATGTTACTGGTGCAGGAGTTAAAATAAGTAATAGAAAAAGTACTTATGATATAAAAAGTGAAGGTTTTATTAGCCAGAATTATTTCAAAAAAATAGAAAATTATCAATATAATTCGAATCAATTAATAGGTTATAAATATCTACTTGGCGTTGATAAACTTGGTGGAAATTTCAATTATGGAATCAGTAGAACTGTTCGAGATACGAATTATAGAAGTACTGATTTAGGATATTATGAGAATGTTGGACAGAATGAGAATAATGGATATTTCGATTTCAATTTATATAATCCGTGGGGATTTATTCGTGAATCCTTTAACAATGTTCAAATTAATTATTCTACTGATTTTAAAACAGGAAAAGTTGGTTATAATGAAATAAGATTCAATTTATTTATAAATACATTAAGTTATAATGGGTTCTTTTTGAATGGAGGAATTCAACCAATTAGACCTTATGATTATTATGAATCGAGAACTCCAGACAGAGTTTTTCATGGATACAATTACTTTTATCTTAATGGTGGTATAAGTTCAGACTATAGAAAATCATTAGCGATTGATTACAGTTTTCAAGTTTCAAATTTCTTGAATCGCTTTAAAGGGGAAGGTTATAAAAACGCAATTAGCCTTAGAGTACGACCATCAGACAAATTATTTATAATCTATAACTTCATTAGTGATTTTGATCCTTATAATTTAGGATATGCAAACACTGCTTCTGACGGTACGATAATTTTTGGTACCAGAAAAATTGATACTTGGGTTAATGAAGTAAATTGCAATTTCATCTTTACAAAAGATATGAGCATTTCTTTAATTGGTCGTCATTATTGGAATACAGGTAAATATAGAAGCTACTATTCACTTTTAGCTGATGGTGAACTAACAGAAAATAGCACGTATAATCAAAATAATGATTTTAATTTTAATGCATTCAATATAGATTTTGTTTATGAATGGAGATTTTCTCCAGGAAGTATTTTGAATTTCATTTATAAAAACGGTATTCAAAACGAATCTGAACTTAACACTTTAGATTATGGTAAAAATTTTCATAATGTTTTTCAATCTCCACAAACAAATACTTTCGCGGTGAAGCTTCTTTATTATTTAGATTATCAAAAAATTCATACTAAGAAAAATAATCTATAATTATATCTGTTATATCTTTCTATTGCAATAAATAAAATTCGAGTCAATAATTATGAAAAAAATATTACTATTATTTACTTTCATTTTGTTTCAACAAACAATTATTGCCCAGCGAAATGGTGTATTTTTATTAAAAGGAAATGTAGATTTTAAGCTCAGTTATAACACTTGCATCTATGATAAAGTTTATGATGATGATGGTGAAAAAAAATCTATTGCTAAAACGCAAAGCTCAATAAGTAGTCTTGAAATTAGAGGTGGTTTAACTAATAAAATTAATGCAATAATAGATTTGCCATATATAATTAATAAAGTAAATGGTACACCAACAAATCCATCATCAAAAAGTATTTCTACTATCTATTCCTCTACAGGAGATTTAGATTTAGGCATTGAATATTTATTTATCAATAATGATCCCTTAAAAATAATAATAGGTCTTCATCAAAGTATTGGTACTGGGAATAACAACCAGCAAATAGGTTTGAATACTGGTTACAAAGATTATCATGAGCAACTAAAAATAAAATTGGCATTTGAACCATCTACTAAGTGGAATTTTATTTCCTATGTAGGATTCACTAATCATAATTTGGGCTATGGCGATGAAATATCAGGAAAGGTTGAATTAAATATTATTGCATTAAAAAATCTTTGGTTTAATGTTCGCGTGGAAGGAATTCAACCATTAGAGAATGGTGATAAAATCAACAAACCTTTTGCAAATGGCAAACAAATTTCGGATGGATTATTCTATGGATTATATGGTCAAAATAGGGGTTATTTGAAGTTTAGTCCTGAGTTACATTATGAGTTCACAAAAAATTGGGGAACTTTTATATCAATAAAAAAAATTTTCATCGGACAAGAATATCAATCAGGAATTACTTATGAATTTGGTTTGCATTATCAACTTGTACCAAATTAATTATAAGTGAATTTAATTTATTAATAATTCTTTATATTCTGGGTAAAATAAAAAACATAAAGATCATAAATGTAAAATATACCAAAAGTACAGAGAAACAAAATCTTTCGAAGTTATTAAAACTATAGCCCTCGTATCGCTTAAGCAATTGCACCATTGATTTTTGTTGTTTCATTATGAATAAAGATTATAACATAAAGTTAATCTTTTCGTATTATTAATAGTTAATAAGATAATAAATATTGCTAATTTTTTTACAATTATAGCGAATTCTTTTTGTTAATATCAATACGAATTCAATACAAATTTGAAGCTAACAAAGGCTACAGAAATAATCAATATTGTTATAAATAAGTGAACAATATTTCCAGGTTGTTGTAACCAATGACGTTTAAATATCCACAATAGTTTTTGCTGTTGCAACCATGTTAAACGTGCTAAATATTCTCTTTGAGTTGTCTTGTATGATGACTCCGTAATAATTCTATTAATAACACGTTTAAACCTTTTATTTTCTCTTTCGCAAGTAATTTCAAAATGGGTATCATCGAAATAAAATGATCTTCCAATTTCTTCAATAGGCAATGTGCCGAGTTTCTTGATTTGCTTCCCATCTAGCACTAATTGTCCACCATATTCGAAGTACTTCCCTTTGTCGAGGTAATAGAACTTAGTTTTTATTTTCATTTTACAGCCATGTTTAGATGTAGCTATCCTCTTTGAGGAATCAATTAATTAGAATGTTTTGGGGCTGAAAGTTGTAAACTAGGAAGTAAAAAGTCCGTAATCACGAGTGTAATATAGTTTGATACTGCAACATTTACAACATCTTTCTTTAATAAATCCAAAATATTAACCGTAATATACAAGTGGTTCTAATAAAATCGAAAAATGTTTAAATTTATACCCTCAAAAGGTCAATTTAAATACTAAAAAGATAAACTCAATTGAAAAAAATAGTTGAGAATCCGTTTTGACATAATTTAAACAATTTATACCTCATAAACTGTTGAAAGATTCATGATTACAACAGGGAAGATTATTAAATTTGCCTAGCAAAATAAAAAAATATGCGTCTTAGAAACATCATCGTCTCCATTCTACTGTTTTGTAGCTTCTCAACATTTCAAACCAAGGCAGCAGCAATTCCTGGTTATGAACTTCATTTTAAAATTGAAGGATTAAAAGATTCATTATGTTTTTTAGCCAATTATTACGGTGACAAGCAATATTTAAAGGATTCTACGAAAGCCGATGCTAATGGTAATATAATTTTTAAAGGGAAGGAAGACCTTCCTGGTGGAATATATCTCTTCGTTTTTCCTAACAAAACCTATTTTGAATTACTCATCGATAAGAATCAACATTTCTCTATGGAATGTGATATGAATAATGTGGTTTCCTCTATGAAAATAAAAGGCTCTGATGATAATACCCTTTTCTATTCATATCTCAATTTTATTCAAAACAAATCAAAAGAAGTAGAGCCACTAAAAAGTGAGCGCATAAAAATTGCAGACCAAAAACAAAAAACGGATTCTATTGATGCGAAAATAA
>JBBRAW010000077.1:0-17145 GCA_038206385.1 Bacteroidia bacterium
TTGTAATAATAATGCCATTAAATTCGACATCATTAATACCCAAATAAGTTGGTACCCAAACTGACTTCCACCAGCAATATCCGTAGCCCAATTTCCAGGATCCATATAGCCAACACTCACCAAATAAGCAGGTCCTAAAAATGCAAGCAATCGTTTCCGAAAACTCATTTTCCCGTCTATATGAATACTTCCGTGAACTTCTGAAAGTGAAAGCGGATTATTTAATTTATTCGCCATAATTTTTAACTAAAATATTTTTTGCAACATCATTACTGATACTCAACTTTGTTTTGTTTTTTAATTCTATTTGCATACTGTGGTCATACTCTTGTATTTCTAATATACGTACTGAGATTCCTGGCTTTAATCCAGTACGTTCTAGATATTGCAAAAACGAAACAGAATGATCATTAACTCCGGTTAGTGTATATCGTTTATCACATTCACCACTTGCTAAACATAAATTACTAGGCGCAGAAATTTTCCCAGTTAAATCAGGAATAGGATCGCCATGTGGATCAAAACGTGGAAAGCCTAAATATTCTTCTAGGCGTTTTATTAATTCATCCGAGCTCACATGTTCTAATTCTTCCGCCATGCTATGAACTTCATCCCATCTAAATTTTAACGTTTGTGTTAAAAATACTTCCCATAAGCGATGTTTCCTCACGATATTAATCGCAATTTTTTCGCCTTTACGAGTAATGCGTACACCACGATAGCGTTCGTATTCAATCAAATTCTTTTCTGCTAATTTTTTCAACATATCGGTAACAGATGCAGAGGTCGTAGAAAGTGAACCAGCAATAGATGAAGTATTAACTGGTTCAGCCCTTTTAGCTGATAAATGATAGATCGCTTTTAAGTAATTTTCTTCCGTCTCCGTTTGCATGAATTGAAATTATGAAGCAAATATAAAAAATAATTTAGATTTGTCTAAAAATTTAGTTAGATGAATGAAATGATATTAATTACTATTTTCGCTGTTAATGTACAAGTTGATCATTCGCCCACTATTATTTTTGATGAATCCTGAAAAAGCGCATCATTTTACTTTTGATTTAATAAAAATTACTTTCAAAATTCCAGGAGTAAAAACTGTTTTCAATTGGCTATTTAACGATAAAAATAGTTCATTTGAAAAGGAGTTAATGGGGTTGCGATTTCCGAATCCTATTGGATTAGCAGCTGGATTTGATAAGGATGCTAAATTAGTTGACGAACTTTCTGCATTTGGTTTTGGGTTTATTGAAATCGGGACGGTAACGCCTGTTCAACAGGATGGAAATCCAAAGCCAAGAATGTTTCGCTTAACATTAGATAATGGATTGATCAACCGAATGGGTTTTAATAATGAAGGAGTTGACGCTGCTGTAGAGCATTTGAAAAGGCGTAAAGGAAAACTAATTATTGGTGGAAACATTGGAAAGAACAAGTTGACATCAAATGAAAATGCGATTGATGATTACTTAATTTGTTATAAATCTTTATATCCTGTTGTGGATTATTTTGTGGTAAATGTGAGCTCTCCTAATACGCCAGGATTACGTGTTCTTCAAGAAAAGGAGCCACTGACAAATTTATTGCGTCAAGTTCAATTGTTGAATCAATCGATGTCTAAACCACGGCCCTTGTTGTTGAAAATAGCTCCTGATTTATCGAATGAGCAGTTAGATGAAATTGTTGAGATTGTGCTTTCAGAAAAGTTGGATGGCATTATTGCAACTAATACAACAATCACGCGAACTGACTTAAAAACTAATGATAAAATTACGATTGAAGCAGGTGGTTTGAGTGGGAAACCTGTTAAAGACAGAAGCACTTTTGTGATCTCATATTTGAGGAAAAAGGCAGGTAGTAAACTTGTGATTATTGGAGTAGGAGGGATATTTACAGCGAAAGATGCACAGGAAAAATTGGATGCTGGTGCTGATTTACTTCAAGTGTATACTGGTTTTATTTATGAAGGGCCTGCTTTAGTGAAGAACCTTTTGGCAGGATTAAAATAATTTATATGTACAATTACACTCGTTAATAATTGGATTTTACCTCCAGAAAATGATTTTCCTTGTTACCTTTGCTTTCTCAAAAATTATAAAGAAAAAAATGAAAAAATATTTATCACTTTGCATCATCTTATTGTTGGCTGTTTTTGCTTGTAACAATCCCAAGATAGACACTCAAAATCAGGCACCAATTGTTAATACTGATTCAATTAATAATTCAGGCATTAGCTATGGTGAAAAAATTGATGGAAAGAATGCGATTTCAATGGATTCTTTACTTGCTCTTGTTGCATCAGGAAAAAATAAAATTGATTCTGTTAAAGTGGAAGGTAACATAGCAGCTGTTTGTCAAGCGAAAGGATGTTGGATGGATATTGTTCGTGCTGATAGTTCAAATTTGCATGTTAGTTTCAATGAAGAATTTTTTATTCCTAAAAATTCTTCCGGAAGGCATGCTATTTTTATGGGTACTGCGTATATGGATACTACCTCTGTTGAGGCGTTGCAACATTTTGCAGAAGATGAGGGGAAATCCAAAGCTGAAATTGCAAAAATTACCTCTCCAGAAATTCGATTAGCCTTTGATGCAAAAGGTGTTTTGATTAGATAATTATCTACTGTTAGCATTGTTTTGAATTAATATTAAACATGGAAAAAGTAAAAATTACAGAGTGCCCTCGTGATGCGATGCAAGGATTGTCGTGGTTTATTCCTACAGCAACGAAGGCGGATTATTTGAATACACTATTAAAAGTTGGTTTTGAAATTTTAGATTTCGGAAGTTTTGTTTCACCAAAAGCTATCCCCCAATTACGTGATACGGCCGAAGTTTTATCTTTATTAAATTTATCATCTACATCAACAAAATTACTTGCAATAATTGCGAATTTGAGAGGTGGAGAAGATGCTATCAATTTTAGTGAAATAAACTATCTAGGATTTCCATTTTCAATTTCCGAAACATTTCAACATCGAAATACGAATAGCAGTATCGAGCAATCGTTAACTACTGTTGAAAAATTACAATCACTTTGTTTAAAAAACAATAAGGAATTGCTCATCTACATCAGTATGGCATTTGGCAATCCTTACGGCGATGAATGGAATGATGAGATTGCTATAAAGTGGGTTGAAAAAATAGCTTCGATGGGAATCAAATCTATAGCCTTAGCGGATACTGTTGGTTTAGCAAAACCAAAGGATATAAGTTATATGTTCAATGCGGTGATTCCTGCGTTTCCTGAAATAAATTTTGGTGCACATCTTCATAGTAAAAGTGATAATTGGTATGATAAAGTAGCAGCAAGTTATATTGCTGGTTGCCGTAACTTTGATGCGGCTATGAAGGGATTTGGAGGTTGTCCGATGTCTGAAGATGAGCTTATTGGAAATTTGGCAACAGAAAATTTAATGAGTTTCCTCTACGAGAAGGATATAAGTTCCAATGTTAATTTGGAGCACTTCAACATAGCATTATCAAAAGCCAATTTAGTATTCAGTGAGCCACTTGCAACATGAAACGAATTCCTTCGTTTAACAAAAGTTATTACCTCTTTAAATTTAAATTATCTTGAACATATCTATCAACATGCGTTTTATAATTCTATTAACATTTAGTTTAATTTTTATAAATCTAGGTTCATCAGTAGCTCAAAAAGTAGGGTTTCTTGAAATAAATGGTAATGTTTTGCAAGATGGAAAAGGTTTAGAAGGCGCCGATATTAAAGTGCTTAAAGGATCAGAAAATGTAGATAATGTTTTAAGTTCTAACGGTGGTAAATTTATTATCAATCTAGATTTTGGACAGAATTACACGATCATTTTTTCTAAAGTAGGTTGCATCACAAAGGCTGTTTCAATTGATACGAAAGTTCCTGATGAAGAGCAAAAACAAATTTTCAGTTATAAATTTAAAACTGATTTGTTTAAAATTCCTGATGGTACTACTCAACCTGAAGGAACAGATAAACCTGTTGCTAAATTAGCCTATCAAGAAGCTTATGCTGATTTTGATTACGATATTGAATATACAAAAACACGTAAGTCGGAATTAGAAAATGTAAAGCAAAAAATGGCTGCTGAAGTTGTGAAGCAAGAGGCTGCTAAAAAAGCATTAGCTGATAAAGCAAAACAAGATTCATTAGCTGCTGCAAGAGCAAAAAGTTTAGCCGAGCAACAAGAATTAGCTGTTGCTGAAAAGGCAAAACAAGATTCTATCGCTCAAGCAAAAGAACAAGGTCGTCAATTTGGAATTCAACAAGCTGCAATCGATAAAGCTCATTTGGATTCTATTGCTGCTGCCGATAAAAAAATGTTAGCAGAAAAAACTGCAGTGCTTGCAAAACAAAAAGCTAGTGATGATAGTATCGCTCGAATTTTAGATAAGCAACGCCAAGATTCTTTAGCATCAGTAAAACAAAAACAACAATTAGAAGCACTTGCTTTGGAAAAAGCGAAACAAGATTCTCTTGCAACAATTCGTGAGCAATCGCGATTAGCTGATCTTGCGAAACAAGTGCGTGATAAAGCTAGCGCAGATTCGTTAGCCTCAGCTAAAGAAAAAGCAAGATTGGATCAATTAGCACTCGCTGCTGATCAAAAAGCGAAAGCAGATAGTCTAGCAAAAGTAGAATCAAAAGCAAAATCAGATTCGCTTGCTGCTGCAAAAGAAAAAGATCGTTTAAATGCTGAAGCAAAAGAGAAAGCACGACTTGATGAAGTAGCTGCTTCAAAAGAAAAACAACGTTTGGCGGATCTAGCTATAGCTGAAAGAAATAAATTTATTGCTGACTCAACAGCTACTGCAAATGAAAAAACCAAACAAGAGAATCTAGCAAAAGCGGCTGAAGAAAAAGCCAAACTAGAAAATCTTGCGAAAGCGGATGCAAAAGCTAAAGCGGATGCACTTGCTGCCTCGAAAGAAAAAGCACGATTGGATAATTTAGCACTTGCTGCAAGAAATAAATTTATAGCTGATTCAACCGCAACTGCAACAGAAAAACAAAGATTAGCAGATCTTGCAAAAGTAGCATCACAAAAAGCTGCGCAAGACAGTTTAGCAAAAGCGGATGCGAAATCAAAGGCTGATGCATTAGCTGCTGCAAATGAAAAAGCACGGTTAGATGCAATTGCAAAAGTGGCTGCTGATAAAGCTGCAATTGATGCCGCTAACAGTGCAAAGGAACAAGCACGCTTAGCAGACGTTGCAAAAAATGCGCGAGAGAAAGTCGTTGCTGATTCACTTGCTACGGTAAAAGCAAAAGCAACACGTGATTCATTAACCGCAGTAAATGAAAAAAATAAACAAGAGCAATTAGCCAAGCTCGAAAAGGATAAATCCGACAAAGCAGAGAAAGATCGCATAGAACAGGAAAAGAAAATTCAAGCTGCAAAAGATGCAGTAGAAGCACAAAAACTTGCGCAAGCTGAAGCTGAAAAGAAACGATTAGCAGATATAGAAGCACAAAAATTAGCATTAGGAAAGACATCAACAACACCTAAGAAAAGTGCAAATGATGTAAGTGCATATCGCTTTGATTTCGATAAAGATTTTATCCCAGAAGGCATCAAGGAAGAAACTATTTCAGAACCTAATAGAAATATTATGAGAACTATTGTAAATTCTAAAGATGTAAAAGCTACTTACCTCAAAATTGTTTACGGCTACGGTGGCGTTTTCTACTTCAAAAACTCAGCGAGTATTTCCGAAAACATGTATAATTCAGAGCTTGATAATTATAGAAAACTGCTAAAATAGATTTTGAGCTTTCATAGGTAACTTTTGAGTAATTAAGTTCAAATATTTGGGAGCCAGTATTTTGTGTTTTTAAAGTTGGAAATGCAAGTTTTCTTTAATTCCTGAACTCTCCGAATTTAGGTAGTATAGAAACCATTTTTCTTAGATTTTTGCTTGAATATGTTTTATGTATATTTTTGTCGAAACTACTATTTTATGAAAAAGGTAAAATCTAATTACATTGCTGTTTTATGTTCTCTAAGTATGATTTTATATACTTCTTGTTCTAATCCCACTAAGGATCATGCAACGGAAGCTAATACAACTTCTTTATCTGATTCATCAAGAATAGATTCTTTAAGTGCTGATAAAAAACAATTGATTGATTTTAAATTCTCAACTGCTGTAATAAATCTTCCTTCACCTTTTGAAGTTGTAAATGACTTGTTCGTTTACAAAGCGCCCTTTAAAAGCGAACTATTAAATCCTTCTACCAATAGCGAAAAGTATTTGGTCTCCTTTAAAAAGGAAATCAATTTTGGAATATTAGGTGTTGATTTATCATACATTAATTTCTACAATCAAAATCAAGAAACGGTAGCTTATTTTAATGCAGTTCAAGGAATCGCTAAAGATTTAAATATTGAAAATGTATTTAATGAATTTGCGGATCGTTATAAATCAAATGCTGATAATCATGATTCGTTAGTTGCAATCGTTGATAATATTTTTAATCAAACAGATGCGTATCTTAAAAAGAATGACCGTTATTTAGTTGCTAGTAATGTTATGGCAGGAGCAATAATTGAAGTTAATTATTTAAGTTTAAATCTCATTAAGGATATGCCGAAGACACCTGAAAATGCTAAGCTATTCGAAAAAGTTTACAATGAAAATAGTGGTATTTTTCACCTTATTAGTCTTTATGAAGAATACACAGATAAAGATTCTAAAGCATTACTTGCTAGCATGAAAGAATATAAAAAGGGTTACGAAGGAATTATTTCTGCAGCAAATGATTTAACACCTGAAAAAATCGAAAAGGCTGTTGTAATGATTGATAAACTTCGAGGTAATCTGATCAAGTAGTTTTTTTCATCTTTTTTTATTAAAGTATTTGTATGTGTACCCGAATTTTATATTGCATTCAACATGAGTGATAAAATACTAAGGGCATTGATGCAATTATTTGCGATAGTTGCAAATACTGATGAGGTTGGAGTTAAAGGTCGCGAAATTGTTGAACGTTTTTTAAGGCGACAATTACCTAGTAATTTCATTAATAACTATCTTCTTATTTACGATGAATTTTTAAGTAAACTGAAAGGGAGTTCTGTTGAGGGACGAGAGAAAAAAAGAACTTCTGTAAACTCTGTTAAAGTTTTAAGAATTTGTAATGACATCAACAAAGAGCTTGAGCAAAAGCAAAAGATCATTGTACTGATTCGATTATTTGAATTTGTTAATACTGCTATCGAATCTGTTGTTGATCAACATATAGAATTCCTAAATACTGTTTCTGATACATTTGGATTAAGTACGGTTGACCGAGAAAACTGTTTACTATTGGTGAAAGGTTTAGATGGCGTTCGCGATATTCATGGTGATCATTTTCTTGTAATCGACAATCAGCCTACGCTAACTAATCATTGTCGTCATGTGGAACGTGATACACTTTCGGGGAGATTAGTTTTTCTAACATTTCAAGATCCATTTCTAATTGTATTTAATTATTCAGGAACTGATTCTATTGCCCTTGATGGAAGAGAAATAATTCCAAATTCTGTTCATGTGTTTGAGCCTGGGTCGGTAATTCGCGGACCGAAATTATCTCCAATTTATTATAACAATATCATTCATAATTTCAATGGCAATTCTAATTCGCAAGAAATTAATTTTGAAGTTGTAGATCTAGGTTTTACTTTTAAGAAAAAGAAAATAGGGTTATATGATTTGAATTTTTCTACTTCATCAAAAAATCTTGTTGGCATAATGGGAAATAGTGGCGCAGGAAAAACTACGCTGCTCAATCTTTTGAATGGAAGTGTTAAACCTTCAAAAGGTAAAATATTAATCAATGGAGAAGAGTTATATAGCAACAGTAAAAAATTGCCTGGATTAATTGGAAACATTCCTCAAGATGATTTATTAATTGAAGAGTTAACTGTATTTCAAAATCTCTTTTATAGTTCTAAGCTATTTTTTGGAAATTTATCTGATGAAGAAATTACTGAAAAGGTAAATCGTTGTTTACATTCCTTAATGCTTTTTGAGTCGAAGGATCTTTTAGTTGGTGATCCACTCAACAAATATATTAGTGGTGGCCAAAGAAAAAGATTAAACATTGCGCTTGAATTAATACGAGAGCCAGATATTCTTTTTGTTGATGAACCTACTTCAGGATTATCATCAAATGATGCAGAGAATGTGATGGATTTATTAAAACAATTAACCTTATCGGGGAAATTGATTTTTGTTGTCATCCATCAACCTTCCTCACAAATTTTTAAACTTTTCGATCATTTACTTTTGCTTGATATTGGTGGTTATCCAGTTTATTTCGGCAATCCAGTTGATTCACTAAGTTACTTTAGAAATCAAATGAGTTTTGTGGATTTCGAATATAGTGAATGTCCGGAATGTGGAAATATAAATCCAGAAGAATTATTTAGAATCGTTGAATCGAAAACAGTTGATGAATTTGGTAAGACTACCTCGCATCGAAAAATTCATTCTGAAGAATGGTATAAACTTTATAATGCAAATTTTGTATCTAAGAATAAAAGCGAGGAACAAATTATTGCACCAACAGGAAATCGTTTAACGGTGTCGGTATCAAAGCCACTGGTTCAGTTTCTAGTTTATTTCAAAAGAAATTTCTTTTCAAAGATCAACAATCTTCAATATGTGGCTATAACATTATTTGAAGGACCAATACTTGCTCTTATTTTAGCTGTTGCATTACGTACACATGATGAAGGGAAGGATTATTTGTTTGGTACTAATCCTAATATTCCGGTTTATATTTTCATCAGTACTATTGTAGTTTTGTTTTTAGGATTAATAACAAGTGCAGAAGAAATAATACAAGACAAAAAAATATTAAAGCGAGAATCATTTTTACAATTAAGTAGGAATAGTTATTTGCTTTCTAAAATTATATTTTTATTTATTGTCTCAGCATTGCAAACATTTCTATACATCGTAATTGGAAATATGATATTAGATTTCAATGGATCGCAATGGCCCTATTTTCTAGTCCTATTTTCAGTCTCGTGTTTTGGTAATTTATTAGGATTGAATATTTCCTCTGGTATGAAAACAAGAGTTGCTGTTTATATTCTGATACCATTCTTGATTATACCACAAATAATGTTGAGTGGTGTAATGGTAAAGTTTGACGATTTAAATCCACTCGTTAGTAATCAATCAGGTGCTCCTTTGATTGGAAATGTAATGGCAACACGATGGGCTTATGAAGGACTTGCCGTTAATGAGTTTAAAAATAACCCTTATGAAGCAGCTTATTTTGATGTCGATAAAAAATTAAATAATGCTAACTATCGTAAAAACTTTTGGCTTCCAATAATTGAAAATGAAGTTTCCAAAGTGTCAGAAATACTTGCAAATGGGAATAATACAAACGATGCAATAGCTTCTTCCAATTGTTTTTTAAAGAATGAATTTGAGAGTTTTCAAAAGGAGTATCCAGAAATTAAATTAACAAATGAAAAACAAATCGGATCGCTTAATGATAGTCAGCATTTCAACAAACTAATGAATGCAAATATCGATACGATTAAACATTATTTTACGCGTGAGTATACTATTGCTGGAAGTTCAAAAGATCAGATCACTGCAATGTTGATCAAGAAACTTGGTTCAACCGAAAATTATCTTCAATTTAAGCATGAATTCAGCAATGCTAAACTGGAAGACTTTGTATTGAATACAAATGAAGTGAAAAGTCAGGTAATGAAAATTGATAATAAAGTGATTAGAAGATTCAAACCTGTATTTATAAATTCACTTGAAAACAGTTTTTTTTCGGCTCCTTTTTATTCTTACAAAAAAACATTTTTAGGAATATCAATGGATACAATATGGTACAACGTAATTATTATATGGTTGATGACCATCACGCTGTATTTCGCTTTGTATTTAGATATTTTAAGAAAGCTTCTAGAAAAATAAAATCTAAATTTGTATCAATTGAAAGGGTAGGTCAACGAGTGCATCGTAATCCTGACCAGCTTCCATCATATCTTCATCGTCTTCTTCATAGTGCCATAAAACGACAACCTCACTTTTTCCAGAACGATTTAGTAGTTCCAGTTTTCTTAAAATATCTAAAATACATTTTGAAGAACTGGTATTAAAATATTCTAAAATAATTTTCGTTTCAGTTTTAGCAATCGGATTTTCCGAATATTTTTGAAGCCATGTAAACAAGGGTTGATAAAACTCAATTGAATTTTCTGGTATTGATCTTCC
Organism: Bacteroidia bacterium; assembly: GCA_038206385.1. Taxonomy (GTDB): domain Bacteria; phylum Bacteroidota; class Bacteroidia; order AKYH767-A; family OLB10; genus JANXSD01. The sequence goes on from JBBRAW010000077.1 coordinate 10,237, forward strand.
AGAAATTTCAATTGTACCAGTGCTTGCGGTTAGCTTTATTGCTGGCGTTTTATTTGTTCCTGAAATTATTAAATCTTCGGTCATTGTAAGTCTATTTAAATAATGCTAACAGATAAAGTGAAAAAAGAGTGTGTGTCAGAAACCTTTTGAAAATCATATTGAATTTTACCACCTGATTTACGTGCAATTTCAATGATGCCTAATCCTGCACCACCTTTCTCCGATAATTCTGTTGAAGCTAATGTTTCCAAGTAATGCGCTTTTAGCTCAACAGTATTCATTAAGTTGATCTTGTCAATTTTATTTTTTAGAAGTTCACCATTTGCATTGAGAATAAAGTTTCCAGTAAATACTCTGTAATTTCCTTCCTTACCTTTTGCTATAATAAATATAGCGCTTCCAGGATACTCACTAGATTTATGGCCATTCTCATTGTGCAACGATTCCATGTGATGATACATGTTTTGAAGGCATTCAACAAGTACGCTATAAAATTTCTTCTTACGACGATTATCTTCGTTTTCATTCTCTATTCTTGCTTCGATAATCTGGTAAACAGAAGAGAGTAAATCTTTAGTAATATCACCTTTGAAAGAAAGGATTATATCCTCTTTCTCCATGTTAAGGTAGATATCGTATAAATTAAGGTTTGACATTAGCAAGGCTTCGTTCGTGAGTCAAATATAAATTAATTTCCTAAAACCATCTTATCAATTTCTAAATTAAATAGGGTAAACTAAATCTATTTACTTACTGAAATAATTTAGCATGATTAATTCGAATGTTTATTTAACAGGAAAAACAGGACTAGCATTCCCAAATATTATTGAGATGTTTTTATTGTCTTTGATTAATTCTACTTTTTCCTTTTCAATTTCAAGATGACGTAAACTTAAATACTCGGCGATGGTCATTCCCATTTGTGTTTTGTAGGCTTGATCTGCTATTGCTTTATTAATTTCTGCTTGCTTACGTGCTAGCTCTGCATTAGCTCTTGCTGATTGTGTTAAGATACTTTGATTTTGTGCTGCAGTATTTTTTGTTTCCGTTAACACCTGGTCGGGTGGGGTGATGGCTCCAATGGAAACTTGCAATAAATTAACAGGTAAATCTAACTTCTTTGCATATTCAGATAGGTCTTTATAGATATCTTTTTCGAGTTGCGTAGAAATCTCTCTCTTACTAGCTAAGTCGAACATTTTAAATGCACTTGCTTTATCACGAACCATCGTTCTAAATGATGCTTGCAAACTATGCTCATACCACTCAGCAGAAAAATTTTTATAAAGGATAGGAGTTTTTCCTTGTTGAATTTGACATTTCAAATAAACACTAAATGAAACGGGAGTGTTATCGGATGGAATCATATTTACAAAGTCTTCCGTAATGGTGATTGGTGTTATTGGAAACTCTTTGTGTTCAGTAGTGAAAACGCACCACGTAGCACCAGTAGAAATTGGCGTTTCATCAACACCACCATGTCCGAAAATATATGGTTTGTAAACCAAAACACTTTCTTGACCAGCATCTGGTTGCACAAGATAACAACTCGATAAACCTGCAACCACAAAGATGAGTAGTATTGCTATCTTCAATTTTAATTGATAATTGACCATTGTTTTATTTTTTAATTATTTATTTTTCTATACGGATTCCCATTACTAAAATATCGTCGATCTGATCACTCGTTCCTTTATAATCAGCATGGAAATTATGTAAAATATTATGTTGATCGCTTAACATTTTTCCTCTTTGAAGAAGTAATAGTTCCTTGAATTTTTTTCTAGTAAGTTTTTTTCCATTTTCACCACCAAACTGATCTGCAAAGCCATCACTCATCATGTATAAAATATCATCTTTTTGAATATCAATTTTATGATTTGTGTAAGGCATTCGTTTCTCGACTAAACCTATTGGTTGTTTATCTGGTTTAAATTCTAACAACTCATAAAATGTTCCTTCTCTTGCAATCCATAAGGGGATGTTAGCACCGGCCCAAAATAATTCACGTGTAACATTGTTGAAAGCACAAACGCTAGCATCCATTCCATCTTTCACTGCTGCATCTAAACTTATACTTGCATCAATAAGCTCAGCAACCTTATCAAGAATCTTTGATGGTTCAATAAGTTTAAATTCTCTGATTGCTCTGTTTAATGCGTTATTACAAACTATACTAATTAATGCTCCAGGTACGCCATGACCAGTACAATCACAAATCGCAAAAAACACCCAATTATCAACTGTTTCCACCCAATAAAAATCTCCTGAAACAATATCTTTTGGAAGATACAATATAAAACTTTCTCCAAGCCTTTGTTCTATTATTGAAGAGGAGGGTAATAATGCAGCCTGAATTCTTTTTGCATAATTTATGGAGTCAACTAATTCCTTTTTCTCTCGCTGGATATCATCTTTCTCACGTTTTAATTCATACGTTCTAGATTCTACTTGCGTAGATAAATACCTTTCTTGTAGAATTCGAAATAATTCATTGTATTTGTATTTTAATCCACTTACGGAAATATTTACAGGAGAACCAAGTCTGCTATTTTCAAGCATTAACCAAATTCGATTAAAAAAAATTTTCTGATTCTTAATATATCTCTCTGGCTTTTTTACTTTAACAATTATGCAATCAGAAAAAATAATTTTACTTGTATTAATTTCAATAACATCAGACCAAAAAATCATTCCAGCAGAAACAATTCCTGAACTATCAACAATTCCCATCTGGTTAATTACTAATCCTGGTCCTTTATTCTTCCATTTCAAAGTCGCGATCCATGCAAAAATTGAACAGATTGTTATTAAGAATAACTGAATTATTATTTTTATTATCATGACAAATGAAAAGAAATCATCACCTGAAATTTCTCGATAAATACTTAACGAAAATCGAACTGCTAAACTAATAGCAATGAAAAAAATAAAAATAATTCTTGTCTTTTTCGATTGTATTTCAATATCCTTTGTAGTTGTCATCGCATTAAAATTAATAATATAATTCAAAATTATTATTAGTCAATAATAGTGAAAATAATGGATGTTTCAATTTTTCTATCATTGAAATGGAAAATGTTTTGCAGATTTAGCTTTAAATAGAAATGCAATTATTCCAGTTGCAATAACGGTTAATCCTGATAACATAAATTTTTGTCCTGTGGAAAAGAAAATCCATAACCACATTCCAATTGCAAGAATTACTGGTAATGGATACAAGGGCATCTTAAAAGGCAAATTCATCGATCCATTTCTTTTCCTTAGCAGTATTACACCAATTGCCTGACCAATAAATTGAATTAATATTCTCATGGCAAGGATTGCAGTAATAACTTCTGATAACTTAAACAACATACTAAAAATAAAAGCTGTTATCGCTAATCCAAGTAATGCAACATAAGGAAAATGACGAGTAGGATGAATTTTTGCAAACACTTTAAAGAAATCGCCATCTTTAGCAGCAGCATATGGAACACGCGAATAACCTAGCATCACTGCAAACAAGCTCGCGAATGCAACCCATAAAACCATCATCGTTGCAACATTAGCAGCAAAAGGTCCATAGAGATGTTCAATAAAAGTACTTACAATAAAATCAGAATTCGCTGCATCTTGCCAAGGAATTACGCTTACTACTGCAACATTCATCGATAAATAAAGAATAGCAATTCCAATGACAGATAAAAACATACTTCGAGGAATTGTTTTACTAGGATTTTTAATTTCACTTCCTAAATGACAAACATTATAATATCCTAAATAACTATAAATTGACTTGATAGATGCAGCACCTAATGCAACACCAAATAAATTATTAATCACTAATCCATCATTCATGTGATGTATCGGTGACATAAAGTTTCCATGAGAAATTCCTCCGATAATAATCCAAAGCATCGTTGCAATTACTCCAGTCCAAAGTAAGACACCAATTTTTCCAATCGTATCTGTTTTGCGGTAGAGTAGGAGTGTGATTAAAATTACAACAGTGCCTGAAACAATTCTTCGAGTAACTTCATCAAGCGGAACTAGGTAACTAAAGTATTGCGCGAATCCAATTGATCCACTTGCAACAACGAGTGGAGCTTGAATCATCGTTTGCCATACATATAAAAACGATAATAATTTTCCCCAACGTTCTTTACCGTAAGCTTCTCTCAAAAAATTAAAACTTCCACCTGCTTCAGGATATGCAGCTCCTAATTCCGACCATATCATTGCATCTATCATCGACAATACTGCACCTACAATCCATGCATATAAGAAAAACGGTCCACCCATAATTTTTATTACAAGTGGCAGAACTACAAACGGACCAATTCCAACCATGTCGATCATATTGATAACAGTGCTTTGAAATAATCCTAAACTTCTTGGTAATTGTCCTGAATGTTCTTCACTCATTCTTCGAAAGTAGCGAATTGAATCATCAATTGACAAGATTTTGATATCATTTAATAAACGATTTAACGTTAATAAACTATTTCTTAATGAGAGAAACAATTCACTATAAAATTTACATTTGTTTACAATTCTAAAATAGAATTTAATTTAAAGAAATAACGATATGTTACTTGTCTGTGATTCTGGTTCCACAAAGGCTGATTGGCTTTTATATGATGGTAAAACGATTTCAGGTCCTTTTCATTCGATCGGCTTCAATCCATTTTTTCATGATGCTGATTTCGTTTTTAACACACTGAATTCTGATGATTCAATGGCTTCTATTGCAGAGGTGGTAACCGAAATTTATTTCTTTGGGGCTGGATGTTCAAGCAAAAGTAGAAAGGAAATTATTGCGCAAGGATTACGACGTTATTTCCCGAAAGCAAATGTGATTGTTGATCATGATTTACTTGCTTGTGCGTATGCAACAGCTGGCGATGAACCTGGAATTGCATGTATCATTGGTACCGGAAGTAATAGTTGTTGGTTTGATGGAAAAGTAGTTCATGAAAAGAATTATGGTATGGGATATATTCTTGGTGATGAAGGAAGCGGATCCTACTTCGGTAAAAAATTATTAACTCATTTTCTTTATGGTTTAATGCCAAAAGATATTCATGAAATCTTTGAAAATAATTATGGCTTGGATCGTAATTCTATCATTGATCATGTATACAATAAACCAAATCCAAATGTTTGGCTAGCATCCTTTGCACGATTTTTAACAAATAATAAAAAAAATGCTTACATCAATAATTTAGTACAAAATGGCATGCGTGATTTTTTTGAATTATACGTTTGTCATTATGAAGATTACAAAAATAAAAACGTACATTTTGTAGGCTCTATCGCATTTATTTTTCAAGAGGAGTTAAAAGAAGAAGCATTAAAGCTGAATATAAAAGTTGGAAATATCATCAAACAACCTATCGATAGCTTAATGAATTATTATATCAACAAATTAAATAAAAAGTAATCACTTTAATTTTACACCGCTTCCAACAAAGGATTGTGCATTTCCGCCATTGCGAATAATGTCGCGAACAATTGTTGATGATACTGGAGTGTATTCAGGTGCTGCCAAAATAAATACTGTCTCAATCGAACTTTCCAAGTAACTATTCATCTGCGCAATCGATCTTTCAAATTCAAAGTCTGCAGAACTTCTCAATCCTCTCAATATAAATCGTGCATTAATTTCTTTGCAAAAATTGATCGTTAATCCAGAGTAAGAAACAACTTCTACTTGTGGTAATTCATCAAACGAATCTTTGATCCATTGTATGCGATCTTGTAAAGGAAACATATAATTTTTTGAGATGTTATGCCCAACACCAATAATTACTTTGTCAAATAAATCCAACGATCGCGTGATCACATCAACATGTCCGATGGTTATTGGATCGAAACTTCCTGGAAAGAGTGCAATGCGTGCCATAATTATTTTTTAAATTATCCTATTTTTTTGAAGAATGTAAATGTTACATTACCATATTTTCTTTTCTCTAAAAAATGCGGCAATGCATCATACACTTCTGTCGACTTATGCTCTAAAATAAATATCCCTTTTTCAGTTAACAAATCTTTTTCAAAAATAATAGTTACTAATTCTTCTGCAGGAGTTATTGCAAATGGAGGATCAGCAATGATGATGTCATATTGCGAAGAGGTTCTTTCTAAATAGGAATTTACTTCTGATAAAACTGCACTAACTCCAGATGGAGCTTTCAACATATCAAATGTTTGTCGGATAAATTTTACACAACCTGCATCATGATCAACAGCAGTAACACTCATACTTCCACGTGAAAAAAATTCGTAGGATAAACTTCCTGTTCCCGCATACAAATCCAAAACTTTTAATGTCATCATACGAAACCTAGAGTTCAGCATGTTAAACAATCCTGTTTTTGCAAAATCAGTAGTTGGACGAACGGGAAGATTTACCGGCGCCTTAATTTGTTTTCCTCTAAAATTTCCGCTTATGATACGCACAGATGTTGGCTAAAGAGTACGAAGTATTGATGTGCCGCAATTCGTTGAAAGCCGTAAGAGAATTCAATGCCTTCTGGCCATTCTCCAAAACTCACATTGCGAATATATTTTTTACTAACCATCCACGCCGATGATAATTTATCTATGTCACCATAAAAACGTACCGAAGTGATGTCAGGATTTAATTCTAATTGCTCTAATGTAAATAACAAATAATATATAAAATCTTCACTCGTTTCGTAATTGAAAATATTGCTGAATAATAATTCCGATCCTTGCGTTATCACAACATCGAAACTTCCGCTACGAACATTTACTGCAACAATTGCTTCTTCACGATGTTTGTTCAACATCAATTGACTTTCTATAAATGCTGTATTCGCATTAAACAAATTAAGTTCTTTAAAATGTGTTCCAGTCTCCTTCAAAAAGTTTTCTGGAACTGCATAAATATGATGCGCATCT
>JBBRAW010000078.1:0-16929 GCA_038206385.1 Bacteroidia bacterium
ATAGGCAATCAATCCGCAAATGATCATTAATGTTCCGAAAATCGATAAACTACGAGACTGAGGGGTTTGCATCATAATTTTAAAGAATCGGTTTAGAAATATTAAAAGTAAAATTTAAAGGTGTAAATCTATTCATTTTCAAATTTCAATTCAATGATTCGTTAATGAATTTGAAAAATAATTTTATGATGCCTTTCAAAACAGCTGATTTCCACAAGTAAAATGCTCAGATTTCATGATACAAAATGATTAACAAACAATTATTGGTAAATTAGCGAAACTATGTTGCTTTATTTTGAATATGCTATCATTTAAATTTACCTTTGTGCCGCCTTTAACCTCATTATCAAAGCAATGCCCGAGACTAAAACCTCTTTAGGAATAAACAATTCACATACTTCTCCATCCTCACCAAAAGTTTTAATGTTGGGTTGGGAATTTCCTCCTGTTATCAATGGTGGATTAGGCGTAGCTTGTCACGATTTGTGTATCGCTTTATCAAAGATTGCCAATGTAACGATGATCATTCCGAAGTCTAATCCTGATTTCGTAGTGAAAAATCTAAACCTTATTGGCCTCAATACAATCGATGCAAAAACACTTCGCAATATTGGTCATGCGGATTCCTACAAGAAGGTGAAACAGGTTCATTTTATCAATACACACCTCAATCCTTACTACAACGGGAATAATTTAGGCGGGCCAGCTCTCAATGTGGAAAGTCAGTACTTGAAAAAGATTAAAATTGGCGACGAGACTGTTGAGATTTTCCATATCGACGATCTTTATGGTGGCGATGTAATTGAGAAGGTGACTGTTTTTGGAAAGTTAGCAGCTAAACTTGCTCACTCATTGGATTTCGATATTATTCATGCACATGATTGGATGACAATGATTGCTGGAATGGAAATCAAAGCGCAAACGGGAAAACCCTTAGCAATGCATATTCATTCGTTAGAGGTTGATCGTGGTGGTCCGCATAGCAAAGGATGGGTTTATCAGATCGAAAAAAAAGGAATGGAAGCTGCCGATGTTTTGATGCCTGTAAGTAATTTCACAGGTCATGTTATTCATGATTATTACAATATTCCATGGAGTAAAATAAGTACGGTTCACAATGGTATTCGCCCTGTAGTTCCTTTTGAAGGCGAGAAAATGTTTAAAGAAAAAATGGTTCTTTTTGTAGGACGATTAACGCGTCAAAAAGGACCTGAATATTTCGTTGACATAGCAGAACAAGTATTAGCTAAAGATCAAAATGTTCGTTTTGTAATGGCCGGTACTGGTGAATATTTTAATCCATTGCTCGAGCGAGCTGCCGAAAGAGGAATAGCTCATAGATTCCATTTAACAGGTTTCCTGAATCTTGATAAAGTTCGTCAGTTGCTTTCTATCGCTGATGTGTACGTGATGCCTTCGGTGTCTGAACCATTTGGATTATCTGCTGTAGAAGCAGTTCAATTTGGAATTCCTACAGTTATCAGTAAGCAGTCAGGTGTTGCAGAAGTTTTAAATGGATCACTCAAATTTGATTATTGGGATGTTGATCGTGCGGCAGGATATATTATTCGTTTGTTGCATGATGATGTATTAAAAGAACAAGTTAAGCAAGATGCTTATAAGGATTTGGAAAATATTTCTTGGGATAATTCAGCAGTGAAAGTTATTGAAGGATACAAAAAATATGGTCTTATTCCTGAAGAAGAAATCGTATAAATTAAATATCAGTACATGTTGAAAAATACTTTTGAAAACATGAAATCCAAAAGCATTTCCAATAGATCAGTGTTATCTTCGTATTAAGTAATAATTCCTCTCGATATGCCATCAGTTTGTTTCTACTTCCAAGTGCATCAACCATTCAGGTTGAAAAGATATTCGTTCTTCGATATTGGTAAGGATCATTTTTATGAAGACGATGAAAAAAATCGTTATATCCTCGATAAAGTTTCTGAGAAATGTTATCTCAAAACTAATCGTAAGATGCTTGACTTGATTAATCGTCATAAAGGAAAATTTCGCATCTCCTACTCAATCAGCGGAACAGCTATTGAGCAATTCGAAAATCATCGACCTGATGTTTTACAATCTTTTATTGATCTTGCAAAAACAGGTTGCGTTGAATTCTTGAGTGAAACATATTATCATTCCTTGAGTTTTATTTATTCGAAAGATGAATTTAAACGTCAAGTTGAAAAGCATAAAGAGAAGATTATTGAGTACTTCGGACAAACGCCAAAAATATTTAGAAATACAGAGTTAATTTATAACAATGAACTTGCTTCTTATGTTGAGAAGATGGGTTATAAAGGAATTCTTTGCGAAGGTGTCGATCGTCTTTTAGGTACGCGAACGCCTAACTCACTTTTCCAACCTGCTGGAACTTTAAAGATAAAAGCGTTCTTAAAAAATTATAGTTTATCAGATGATGTTGCTTTCCGTTTTAGTGATCGTAACTGGAGTGAATGGCCTTTGCAAGCAGATACTTTTGCAAAATGGGTTCATAAGGTTGCTGGGAATGGCGAAGTGGTTAATCTCTTTATGGATTACGAAACATTTGGAGAACATCAATGGGAAGAAACAGGAATTTTTGATTTCCTAGATCACCTTCCAGCAGAAATATTAAAACATCCCGACTTCGATTTCAAAACACTTTCGGAAGCTGCGGAAACTTATAAAGTAAGAGATATTTATGATGCTCCCGAATTTATTAGTTGGGCTGATGCAGAACGTGATCTAAGTGCATGGCTTAGTAATCCAATGGAAAAGGAAGCTGCGAAACGTATCTTTGCTCTCGAAGAAAAAGTGAAAGAAACTGGTGATAAAGATTTAATCGACGTTTGGGGTAAATTACAAACGAGTGATCATTTTTATTACATGTGTACTAAGTTCTGGAGTGATGGTGATGTACATAAATATTTTAGTCCTTACGATTCTCCTTATGATGCATACATTTATTACATGAATGCTTTAGCAGATTTTGAAACTTCTGTTGAAGAGGCTTGGAAAAATAGCGCTACGAAAACCGTTAAGAAAGTGGTGAAGAAAAAAGAAACTGCTTAAATAAATTATTACGCATCAACTATCATTAACTTTTCTGGGGAGTGGGGGAAAACTTAACCGCAAATGGCTAGCGGACATATAAATCACAATAAAATATCAGCAGCTGGTCTGCTTGTAACGCTCGGTATCATTTTCGGTGATATTGGTACGTCACCACTTTATGTAATGGGCGCTGTTATCGGTCACCGAGTGATTGATGAAGGTCTTGTTCTCGGTGGAATTTCCTGCATCTTTTGGACACTCACTTTACAAACAACTTTCAAATATATTATACTAACGCTTCGTGCGGATAACAAAGGCGAAGGAGGAATATTTTCATTGTATGCATTAGTACGTAAGATGCACATCAAGTGGCTTGCAATCCCGGCAATGATTGGAGGCGCATCGTTATTAGCTGACGGAATTATTACTCCACCCATTTCGGTTGCATCAGCTATTGAAGGATTGAAAGTTATTAATCCTGATTTAAATGTGTTGCCGTATGTAATTGGAATTTTATTCGGAATATTTTTTATTCAGCAATTCGGAACAAAATTCATTGGTAAATTTTTTGGTCCTGTGATGATGGTTTGGTTTAGTATGTTACTCGTTTTAGGACTAAGTGCGATTTTCCAAAATCCAATTGTTTTCAAAGCAATCAATCCAATGTTTGGTTGGAGATTATTAACGGAATACCCTCAAGGGTTTTGGATATTAGGTGCAGTATTTCTTTGTACTACTGGAGCGGAAGCATTGTATTCAGATCTTGGACATTGCGGACGACAAAACATTCGTGTATCGTGGATCTTTGTTAAGACTGCTTTACTTGCGAATTATTTCGGACAAGGTGCATGGTTGTTGAATCACTCAGGAAAATTATTAGGTGATATAAAACCATTCTATGCATTAATGCCTCCGTGGTTTTTGCTTACAGGAATTATCATTGCAACATGTGCTGCAGTTGTAGCTAGTCAGGCATTAATAAGCGGCACTTTTACTTTGATAAACGAAGGAATGCGTTTAAACTTTTTACCGAAAGGCAGAATCGAATATCCTACAGATTTACGAGGACAATTATATATTCCTGGCATCAATTGGCTATTATGTTTAGGAACAATTGGAATCGTTTTATACTTCCGTGAATCATCAAACATGGAAGCGGCTTATGGTTTAGCAATTGTACTTACCATGTTGATGACAACAACATTATTGACCTATTATCTTTTCTTAAAAAAATATCCTCGTCCATTAATCTTTTTAATTTTTGCAGTTTTCATAACTATTGAAATTTCATTTCTCATTGCAAACCTTAGCAAGTTCACACATGGCGGATATGTAACAGTATTTATTGCATTCACTATTTTTGGTATTATGTGGGTTTGGAATGAAGCAAGAAAAATTCGTGCAGCACTTGTTGAATTCGTGAAGTTGAAAAAGTATTATGAAATTTTAACAGATGTAAGTAAGGACGAAACTATCCCGAAATATTCTACACATTTAGTTTACTTAACTGGTGCGAGTAGTGATGATGAAGTGGAAAGTAAAATTATTTATTCAATCCTGCAAAAGCAACCTAAGAGAGCAGATGTTTATTGGATGGTTCACGTTGACGTTTTAGATGAGCCATATACCATGGAGTATCGTGTTCGTGAGTTGGTTGATGATAAGTTAATTCATATTCGCTTTCGATTAGGATTTCGTGTGGAGCCTCGCATCAATTTAATGTTTCGACAAGTTGTTGAAGAGCTTGTAAAAAATAAAGAAGTTGATATCACAAGTCGATATGCTTCCTTAAATCGTCAGCATCTTATTGGTGATTTCAGATTTGTAGTGATGGAGAAATTTCTTTCTTATGAAAATACGTTGAATCTCTATACTCGATTTATTTTGAATATTTATTTCTACATGAAAAAAATGAGTTTATCAGAAGAAAAAGCTTTTGGATTAGATACAAGTTCAATCACAGTAGAAAAAGTTCCATTGATTGTTACACCTCCAGGAACGTATAAATTTACACGAGTTAATTAATGTTATTTATTTTTCGCTATCAAGAAAATGAATAAAGAAACTGCATCCGAAAGAATTGATTTTTTAAGTAAAGAAATTGAACATCATAATTATCGTTATTATGTTTTAGCTAATCCACAAATTAGTGATTACGATTTTGATCAATTGTTGAATGAACTTATTTCGCTTGAAAAAAAATTTCCAGATTTGGTAAATGAGAATTCTCCAAGCCAAAGAGTAGGCGGACAAATCACAAAAGAATTCAACACAGTAAAACATAAATACCCGATGTTATCATTGGGAAATACGTATTCGGAAGAAGAGTTAATTGAATTTGATACACGCGTACGTAAGTTGATTCCAGGTGAAGAAGTTCAATATGTTTGCGAGTTAAAATTTGATGGAGTTGCTATTGGCGTTAGTTATACAAATGGTGTTTTACGTCAGGCTGTAACACGTGGTGATGGTGTGCAAGGTGATGATGTAACAACGAATGTAAAAACAATTCGCTCAATACCATTGCGATTAAACAAGAATGATTTTCCTATTGAATTTGAAATGAGAGGTGAGATAATTCTCACGCATTCCATCTTCGAAAAAATAAATGCTGATCGAATAGAAATTGGTGAAGCGCCATTTGCAAATCCCAGAAACTCGGCTGCAGGTTCTTTAAAAATGCAAGACAGTAGCGAAGTTGCGAAACGAAAACTTGATTGTTTTTTCTATGCACTTTACACGAATGATCTTAAAGCTACAACGCATTTCGATGCATTAAATACTGCTTCCAATTGGGGTTTTAAAATTTCAGAACATCGCAAACTTTGCAACACTATGGATGAGGTGATGAACTACATTCATTATTGGGATAAGCACCGTGATGATTTACCTTTTGATATTGATGGTGTTGTTATAAAAGTAAATTCATTTCGTCAGCAAGAAGAATTAGGATTCACTGCTAAGTCTCCTCGTTGGGCAATTTCTTATAAATTTAAAGCAGAGTCTTCTTCAACAAAATTAGTGTCTGTAGTTTTCCAAGTTGGAAGAACTGGAGCCATCACACCTGTTGCGAATCTTGAACCTGTTTTACTCGCGGGTACTACAGTTCGTCGAGCTTCATTGCATAATGCAGATCAAATTGAAAAATTAGATTTGCATTTAGAAGATACCGTTTTTGTAGAAAAAGGTGGTGAAATAATTCCTAAGATTACTGGTGTAGATTTTAGTAAAAGAAAATCGGATGCAGCTGTTGTTGTGTTCCCGGAAGTTTGTCCTGAATGTGGAAGTACTTTACAACGTGTTGAAGGCGAAGCGCAGCATTATTGCCCGAATGAAGATAATTGCCCCCCACAGATTAAAGGAAAATTGGAGCATTTCACGAATCGAAAAGCCATGAATATTGATGGCTTAGGAATTGAAACAATCGAATTGCTTTATAGGGAAAATATAATTCGCACTATTGCTGATATTTATTCTATCCGTAAAGAACAGATTTTAAGTCTTGAAAGGATGGGAGAAAAATCGGCTGATAATATCCTTGAAGGCATCGAGAAATCGAAAGAAATACCATTTGAAAGAGTGCTTTTTGCTATTGGAATACGTTATGTTGGCGACACTGTTGCAAAGAAATTAGCTAGACATTTTGGATCTATTGATGCGATCATTCAGGCAACATCAGAACAACTTATTGAAGCTCCAGAAATCGGAGAAAAAATAGCTTGGAGTGTTCGCTTATTTTTTGATAATCCCGCTAAAATCCTCTTGATTAACCGCTTAAAAGCTGCTGGTTTGCAACTTTCTATTCGAGAAGATTCAGTGAATGCAAAGCTTAGTGATAAATTGAAAGGTCAAACGATTGTTGTTACAGGTAGTTTCGAGCAATTTAGTCGTGATGAATTGAAGCAGATGATTGAGCAACATGGAGGAAAAAATGGTAGTTCTGTTTCTAAAAAAACAAGTTACTTATTGGCGGGTTCTGATGCTGGTCCTAGCAAGACTGAAAAGGCTTCGGAAATGGGAGTAAAAGTGATTTCTGAGAATGAATTTCTGAAGCTGATATCATAGTTCATTTTTCGGTACTTTTACAATCTGAACTATCAGGGCTATGAAGAAAACCCTCCGACATAAAATTGCCAATTACCTATTCCAACGCGAATTCAAAAATCATAAGGCAAAGCAACAGCTAATTCCTTTTGAGAAAGCAAAATCGATAGGTATTTTATATGATTCCAGTAATGAAAAATATTTCGAACTGGTGAAACGTTACGTGAAAGAAATTCGTGAGTTGCATCAAAAAGATGTTCTTGCTTTAGGATATTACGATCAAGATGAATTGCCACCAATGCGTTTTTCAAAATTAGGATTGGATTTTTTTACACGCAAAACGCTTAATTGGTTTTATAAACCTAGCAATCCCATCATTAAAAATTTCGTTAATCGCGAGTTCGATATTCTTATCGATTTACATACTGGAGATAGTATTCCTTTTAAATATATTGTTGCTATGTCGAAGGCGAGATTTAAGATTGGTAAATATGAAAAAGGATCAACATCATTTTATGATTTCATGATTAGCACTCGTGAAAATTTAGCATTACCACAATTTATTGAACAAGTTAATCATTACTTAAAGTCGTTTAAATATGAACCAGCTTCTTAAGAAGTTGCACGGAACTGGCGTTGCGCTGGTCACACCTTTTCAAAAAGATGGAAGCATCGATTTTAAGGCATATACAAAGCTCATTAAGCATGTATTAAAAGGTAAATGTGAATACCTAGTTCCGCTTGGTACTACTGGTGAAAGTTCAACATTGAGTAGAGATGAACGTAAAGCAGTTTTAAATTGTGCTATTGAAGTTGCCAATAAAAAAGTTCCAATTGTATTAGGATTAGGTGGCAACAATACTCATGAAATTATTCGTGCATTTGATGATTATGATTTTAATAATGTAGATGCAATTTTATCTGTTTCTCCTTATTACAGTAAGCCAACGCAACAGGGAATTGTTCAACATTACAAAGCAATCGATAAGGCATCACCCCTTCCAATTATTTTGTACAATGTTCCTTCACGTACTGGATCGAACATGCTTGCAGATACAACGCTTACCATCGCGCATGAATGCAAAAATGTAATTGCAATTAAAGAAGCGAGCGGCAATGTAGAACAAGCGATGTTTATCCTTAAAGATAAACCTAATGATTTCTTGGTAATTTCAGGTGATGATGCATTGACATTACCCTTGATTGCATGTGGTGCGGTTGGTGCTATTTCAGTTGTTGCGAATGCATATCCAGAAGATTTTTCTGAGATGATTCGACAAGCATTAAAATTAAATTTTACGAAAGCGAAAAAATTACATTTTGATTTGTTGCCTTTAATACCATTGTTGTTTGCGGAAGGAAATCCATCGGGAATTAAATCTGTTTTAAAACAATTAGAAATTACAGATGATTATGTTCGACTTCCACAATTGCAAGTAAGTAAAGCTCTTTCAAAGAAGATTAATGATTTTATAGTTCACTATTAATCTGTAAGAGTAAAATGAAAAAAATCGCTTCTCTCCTGTTGTATGTGTTATTGATTTCAGGCTCTTGTTTTGCACAAGCACCTACAACTTTTAAACCTCTAGTTTCAGAAAAATTCGACAAGCTTTATCTAAGTGAAAATTTTGACAGTTCTGGAACTTATTGGACTACTTTATCTAATTCTGAAAATTTAATTCTTGTTCAGGATGGTGAATATATTTTAAATCGAAAAGCATCTGTTTCTCCCTATGCTTCTATTGGAAATTTTAATTGTAATTTAACATCATACCGATTTGTTACATCATTAAAATTGGAAAAGGCAACTACAGATGATGGAAGTATAGGTATAATCTTCATGGCGCAACCAGGTGGACAAGGAGGATTTATTTTTGAGATAAATAGAAACCAACAATTTCGTTTACGACAAATTGCTTCCAACGCTTATCATTATTTAACAGGAAATCAAAAAGATGGTGGATGGGTTAAATCTACTTTAATGAAAGGATTAAATATTCCAAACTTAATTGAAGTAAGAACATCCGACAAAAATTATGATGTTTATCTAAACAATTCTCTTTTACTTTCATTCACAGAAATTGCATATAAAGTTGGTGAAATAGGATATATAATCGGGCCCGGCAGTAAAGGAAAAGTAGATTTTCTTTATTTGTTTACAAATCAAAAAGGACAAGAAGGTGAATCTTCTGATACAAAAAAATCCGATGTTTTATCTCCTGACAATGATGTGATGGCATTGGCTGAATCTATCATCACATTAAAAACTCAGATCAACAAATTAAGTGAGGAATCGGAAGACCAAAAGCAAATAATACAAGGACTAAAAGGTGCTGAGAAAGAAAATGAATCACAAAAATTAGCGAGTGATAAGTCCATGAAAATTTTGGAGTCTAAATTAAAATCATCACAATTTTCATTTGATTCATTGATGAAAGTTAATACCGAATTAATGCGTTACAAAGAGATGGTTAAAGGAAATGACGGAGGAGATCTTGTAATTAATCTTTCCAAAAATCTGAAGGCTGAAAAATTGAAAAACGAGGAATTACAAAAAGCAAATCTAGCTTTAAAAGATTCTCTGAATCAGAATACAACAAAATCTACAAAATATAAATCAGTAATCGTAAATCCTACTTCAAATACAAATTCACCTGATTCGTCTAAGAAAGTAAATAACGGCAAGAAAGATTTTTCTTTACCATCTGGAAATTAAATTATCATTTCAATAACAATTTAATAAATAAATTAAGATGTCATCGCAAACAGAAGCAAGAATTATCACTACGCATACGTTGTTAGAGATGAAACGCAAAGGCGAAAAAATTTCCATGCTAACGGCATATGATTTTAGTCTTGCGAAAATTATTGATGAAGCGGGAATGGATGTAATTCTTGTTGGTGATTCAGCGAGTAATGTGATGGCTGGTCACAAAACAACATTACCTATTACACTTGATCAAATGATTTACCACGCTGCTTCTGTTGTGAGAGCAGTACATAGAGCATTAGTTGTTGTAGATCTTCCATTTGGATCATACCAAGGAAATTCGAAAGAAGCGTTGAACTCAGCAATTCGTATCATGAAAGAAACAGGTGCGCATGGAGTTAAGTTAGAAGGCGGACGAGAAGTTAAAGAAGCATTGGAAAGAATTATTTCTGCGGGAGTTCCAGTGATGGGACATTTAGGATTAACGCCTCAATCAATTTATAAATTCGGAACGTATGTAGTTCGTGCAAAAGAAGAACAAGAAGCACAACGTTTACGAGAAGATGCAGAATTGCTTGAATCGATTGGTTGCTTTTCTATTGTCCTGGAAAAAATTCCTGCGAAGCTTGCAACAGAAGTTTCTGCGAATATTAAAATTCCAACAATTGGTATTGGTGCTGGTTACGGAACAGATGGTCAAGTTTTAGTATTGCATGATATGTTAGGAATCAATAAAGATTTTAATCCTCGTTTTTTACGTCGTTATTTAAATCTATATGATCAAATTAAAGAAGCAACAGAACATTATATTAAAGATGTAAAATCAGTTGATTTTCCGAATAAGAATGAGCAATATTAATTTAACAATTCAGTATACTATTATCGTGTTTATAATTGTTGAATGAAGAAAGAATATAGTATTCAAGTTTTATTTGAAGACAATCATCTTATTGTTGTAAATAAACATCCAGGTGAAATTGTTCAGGGTGATAAAACGGGCGATGAAACAATTGGTGATCGTATTAAACTTTATATAAAAGAAAAATATAATAAGCCTGGTGATGTTTTTTTAGGCACGGTACATCGTATTGATCGTCCTGTTAGTGGTATTGTTGTTTTTGCACGTACGAGTAAAGGTCTTGAGCGTATGAATAAATTATTTAGAGAGAAAGATCTTCAAAAAACATATTGGGCTGTTGTTAAAAACACTCCACCAAAAGAAGCGGATCATTTAATAAGTTATCTCTGGAAAAACGAAAAGCAGAATAAAAGTTATGCTACTTCTGTACCAAAAACTGGTGCTTTACTTAGCGAATTAGATTATAAAATTTTAATTAAATCTGATAACTATACATTGCTTGAGGTGAAGCCTATTACGGGTCGGCATCATCAAATTCGTGTTCAGTTATCTGGAATTGGTTGCCCGATAAAAGGAGATTTGAAATATGGTTTTAATAGAAGTAATGAAAATGGTTCAATACATCTTCATGCGCGTGCAATTACTTTTGAGCATCCAGTAACAAAAGCAGAAATCAATATTGTTGCGGAGCCTCCCTCCGATCCTCTTTGGGATTATTTTAAAAAAATTACGAATTAAAAATTACAAATTACGAATTAAAATCTGATTGTTATCGGATTAAGAATTTATTTATTGAGCTCACTACCAAAGATATTTTATCGACATAATTTTAATTCTGAATTCTACATTCTAAATTCTGAATTTCACCCTATCTTTGCAATAGTTCTTTGAAGATATGGGGTCGACAGGAATCGACAGTAGGAGCGATTGGTAGGTAAGCATGCAGGGCGTTGTGAATGGTCCCTTAAAACGCAATTCTCTATCGTCTAACTGGCGAAAACAACTATGCGCTTGCTGCCTAATTGATCCAAGATCAATTAGCTTAATCACTGCTCTAGGAGTAGTGACTGGCTGCTCTGCCTAGTCCCTCGTTTACCGGGATTGGGGTCAGGGCATCAAAATGGTAAACTGGCTGTATTAAGGTTCCGATAATGCAGTGAGATAAAGGAAATACGGAAAGGCCGGTAAGTATTACGCCAAAGTTTTTCCCGACAATTAAAAGCAATACTAAGCATGTAGAAAGCGTATTGATTCCCTGTCTGGACGTGGGTTCAAATCCCACCGGCTCCACCTTCGCCCTCCATAGCTTTTCGAACCTAACAAGGTGAGAAATGCGAAGGAGGGCTTATTAATTAATATGATTTTTCTAGGGCTTCGGTGGATGCTATCCACTAAAATAGTGTTATTTAAAAATATTTTTAAAATGTGGAATGTATACTTACTCAAATGTTGTGATGGAACTTATTATACAGGTTGTACTAGCAATTTAGTAGAAAGATTAAAAAGGCATAAGAATGGAGAAGTACTTTATACATCAACTAGGCAACCATTTGAGCTAATAACTTACATTACTTTTACTGATAAGTACAAAGCCTACAATTTCGAAAAATATTTAAAATCTGGATCTGGCAAAGCTTTTACTTTTAAGCGACTTGTTTGATAAACTATCCCTCCATAGCTTTTCGAACCTAACAAGGTGAGAAATGCGAAGGAGGGCTTATTAATTAATATGAATTTTCTAGGGCTTCGGTGGATGCTATCCAAAGTAGAAATAGATAAAATCCATCCATAGCTTTTCGAACCTAACAAGGTGAGAAAAGCGAAGCTGTTGGTATAAATAAATATAATTTTCTTTATTTTAGGTTGTATTTTAAGAACCTAACAAACAAAATTGAAAGTTTGGATCATAAATTACATCTGTTTTCGAAAAATATTTATTAGACTTTTTTTGTGCAAAGCACTCAGCAGTATTCTTGTGAGTCCCTTACGTTCACGAGAAGAATGATTTTCAATAAATCTTTCTTCTCTTGTAAATAAAGTCGACTTCACTTATTACACAAAGTATTAAAACAAAATTGCGAATGATGTAGTATATTGTTTTATATTTTCAAAAGGAATTCATATTAGGTTATATTTGTATTTATATACAATCATTATTTTAAAAAGATGAAAAAATCAATATTCTTATTTTATTACTAATAATAAAAGGATCATCAATGATCCTTTTATTATTTGATTTAGATTTTTCTCAATTAGGAATGTCTAAGTTTGATTTTGAAAACTATTAAATTGAAATCATTACATTTTTAAGAATTAATCGCGTTATTTATATTGTTTTTCATTTGCATTCATAAAAGTAACTAATGTAAATCTTAGGTACTTAATTTCGGAAAACCTCATCAACCTTCTAATCAACAATAAACTTTAAAGTAATTTGTTTTTCATCGTTATTTAACATCACAAAATAAATTCCTTTAGTAATATTTTTTAATACTGCTTCCCCTACTCCATCTGCATTAAGTATTAAAGATTGCTGATAAATTAATCGACCACTTACATCAAAAAGTTTTAAAGAAGTATTTTTAGAATTACCAACTTTCCAATTTAAATGTAATATTCCATCATCATAAAAAACAGAAGAATTCTTTTGATTAATAACAGCAATACCATTTATAGAATAGATAATCGCCACAGAAGAAATACTACATCCATTAGAATCTGTAGATTGAACAACATAACTTCCATTTGCAGGATTCATTAATGTGTCATTAGTAAAATTGGTAATTAATGTATCATTCAAATACCAACTTAATTGTGTTGTATTTCCTGTAACTACAATACTATTTCCAACTATTGCTAATGTTGGTAAAGCACCAAGAGGAATTAAATGAATATTTATAGAATCAATATTTGTACAAGAATTATTATCTGTAATTGTAGCATAAATATTTATATCACTAACAGGAGTTGCGTAAACTTGGCTACCAGTTGTATTACTTAAAATTGGAGAAGGCGTCCAGGTAAATTGAGGATTTAAGGAAATTGAATTTGCAGTTAATAATACACTATCTCCTTCACAAACATTTTGATTTCCCATAACAGAAATTGATGGCAATGGATTTACCAAAACAATCATCTGATCAGAACCTATACAACCATTCAAATCTGTTGTTGTAAGTACGTATGATGTTGTAGAAAGTGGAAATGCAAATGGTTTCGAAATAGTATCATTACTTAAACCATTTGAAGGAATCCATTGTAAATTGTTAGAATTATTTGCAACTCCAATTAAAACACTATCACCCGAACATATTGAATAATCAAATCCTGCATCAACCATAGGATTTTGAAATACATTAAATTGTAATGTATCGTATGCAATATTTGATGCGCAACTTAAACTACTATTCATAACAACACTGAGCACATGATTACTTTGTAAAGTATCAAATGATATTGTTGCCGAATGCCAATCAAGCTTTTGATTATCCAAACTCCAAGTATAAACAGGAATGCTACCTCCAGCAATTGGGAAAGCTGTAAAAATTAAAGTATCATTAATACATATTTTAGTATTGATAAGTTGCAAGGATACATCAGTAACAACTGAAGATTTAATTGTTAAATCAAAGCCATTATCAGGGCTCACTAATGAAGGATTATTACAAACAATTCGAATACGATATCCTATTCCGTTTAATCCAGATGGTAGTGTGCAAGTAGCAATGCCTGAAGGATTAATTATTGGAGTGTACAATGGAAATGTTCCGATAATAGTTGGACTTACAAAACTTCCGTTTGCATTACTTAATTCAACATTTAATACTTGCAAACTTGCTAATAGGCCAGAAGCCAAATAGCCAACAAATATTTTACTTCCTGAACAAAAAATACTGTCTTGTAAATAGACTGAAAGTAAACTATCTTTTTGTAGTGTATGCAATAATCCGCTTTGACCTCCTGCACAATATCCATAGCCTGGTGAAGGCATACTAATGCTATGTGTTTCCCAATTATTCGCAAGACAATAAGTAGGTTGAACTGTTACCAATGCGGCAGCATTAAATGTAGCACGTTGACTTGTTGATCCTGCAAAATAACCTGTATCATTATTTAAAAATTGAATTTCATTAATTGATGCATTATTTCCTGAAGGAGGAGGATAAATTGGAACCCACCATTCACCTCCATTAATTGTTCTATACATTTTTCCAAAAGTTCCAGCAACATAGCCAGTATCTTTACTCGTAAAATAAATATCATTAAAAGATGTAGAAAATAAATCAACACTATCATTTTTTAAACTCCAACTTATACCTGCATTATAAGTTCTGTAAATTTCATTAGCACCGCAAACGAAACCAGTGTCTTTATTTAAAAAATAGACACCGCTTAATGGATAAATACTATTTGTATTTGATGTTGTATCCCAACTATTACCTCCATCAAATGATTTTAAAATTTTACCTCTTCCGTAAGTAATATAAATAGACAATGAATCTAGTACATGTATATCATACATTGTATCGTTCATAAATGTATTACTTACATTCCAACTT
Organism: Bacteroidia bacterium; assembly: GCA_038206385.1. Lineage (GTDB taxonomy): Bacteria > Bacteroidota > Bacteroidia > AKYH767-A > OLB10 > JANXSD01. The sequence goes on from JBBRAW010000078.1 coordinate 15,218, forward strand.
AAACCAGTATCATTACTTCTTAATATTTTACCATCTGCACCAACAGCAATTACTTTTTTATCTGAAATCCAACGAATACATTTCAAAAAAGAAACAGGAGGAACATCTCGTGTTGTCCAGTTTAAGCCACCATTTTTTGAATGATAAATTTCACCATACTGACCAGCAGCTACCCCAAGCGCTCTACTTCTAAACTGTATGCTCATTATCTCATCACTTAATCCGCTTAAAACAGATGTCCAATTATTACCACCATCAATAGTCTTGTTTATTAAACCGTATGATCTACCATAATAGCCTGTATTTTCATCAGAAAAATAAATACTTCTTAATAAATCAGAAGTATTTACCGATATATCATTCCATGTGTTACCACCATCTGTTGTTTTCATAAGTAAACCACTGTCACCAATAATATATCCAATTTTAGCATTCACAAAATGAAATCTAATCATAATCGCACCAGCTGGTGCGTTATACACTGTCCAAGAATTACCATTATTAATGGTTTTGAATATTTTATTATTTGACAATACAAAACCGGTATCTACATTTAAAAACTGAATATCTCTGTATGAATCACTACTTGGCGAAATATTCGTAAATGAAGTTCCACAATTGCTAGTTTTACTTAATAATCCATTGTTACCAATTATAAATCCGGTATTAGCATTTACAAATTCAACTCCATAAATTGTTGAGGTAACTCCAGATCCTATCGTAGTAAAAGTAGTTCCACCATTTACTGTCTTTCTAAGAATTCCATTTAATCCACAAATAAATCCTGTTGTACTGTTAACAAAAAAAATATCATTAAGTCCAGCTCCAACTCCACTAGTTTGTTGAGTCCATGTAATACCACCATCTGTTGTTTTTAAAACAGTACTTATATCACCCATTGCCCATCCGGTAAATGCATCAACAAAAAATATTTTTTTTAATTCAACAGTGGTAATAGTATTCATCCTTGTCCAGGTAGTTCCACCATCAATGGTTTTAATTATTAAACCTGTCCCAGAACAATTGCCTATTCCTGCTCCTTGCCCGCAAGCGTAACCAGTACGACTATCAGTAAAGACAATATCATTAATTCTTCCATTATAGGGTGTTGCTGTTCGCCAATTTTGGGCTGAAAGATTATTGCAAAAAAGTAATGCAAAAAATATAATAATTAGATGGCAGTTTTTCATGTGGAATAAAGGTAGAAAAAACACTTGATTGTTTTTAAATTTTGCAGATCAAATTTATAAAAAAGATTAAATAACTAAAAATTGTTTTGTACCACAATTCAATATTTGCTTGTTGCTAATTTCACCAATTTTAGTTTCAGTATTGCAGCTTGTTCCGTTATCCTTTTACAAGAATAGAATACCTCATTTAAAATCTTGAAATTAGTCGAAACAGAGAAATACGTTAACCTAGTTCGTTATCACAACCGTCAATAATTGAGACAAAAAATCGGGTGGAAAAATTTTCATTCTAATAAAGAACGAATTATGTTACTAGTTGATATAAAATAAAATACACTTTAATTATACATACCGAAATTCTTTTCACAAAGCATTTCATTAATTTCATTCATATTAAATTCTTCCGGATCAAAACTCCCTCCCAGCCATTCCATCATATCTTCGTAATCCTCATTTTTTTTATCTTGAATAGTCAGTAATAGATTTTCGTAACCGCCTACTCCACCGCAATCGTCAGGTGGG
>JBBRAW010000079.1:0-16836 GCA_038206385.1 Bacteroidia bacterium
TCTTCCCGTAACATCATATAACTGTCCACTTAAAAATTCAGTATCAGAGCTTATGTTAATATAATCGTGTATAGGGTTTGGTACAATGCTTATTGTGTTTTTTATATCCTCACCAACTTTTAATACAGTACTATAATAAAGTGAGTGCTTAAATTTTAATTCATTGGAACTGTTATAATAAAATAATAAAGCATCATCTGGACCTAAACCCGAAATAGTACAAAGAGACGTAGTGCCTGGTAAAAAATTATTTACAGCCATATCAGGTGATGCTGCGGGGTTGTAAATATTTGTAGGATTATCATACGAGGAGTTATGTGCAAAACCTGATGAGTTAAATTGATTCGGCGAAAAACTATTACTTGGATCAACTAAATTCCATGCAATCATCGAGGCTTCCTCAGCTGCTGGTTTGGTAGCAATGACTGGATTTTTATTAGAAACACTTGATAAACTAGTAGTGGAATTAACAACTAAAGGAAACACAATATAATTAGGAATCTCGGTAACAGGATAAATATAAATAATATCTTTTCCTCCACAATTTTCCATGTAGGTTACTCCTGCATGTGCAATAAATCCATTTGCAATTGCAATAAATCCATCATTAACTGCTATAGTTGGTTCTTGTCTCGCATTGCATGTTCCTTGAGTACTTGTTACTTCGGAAGTAATATCATGAACCCCTCCAGGTGATAAATTAAATGATGTTGTTGCTGCTGAAACAACATTTGGATTTCCTAAAATATCAGCAATAAAAACCATGTGAACACTTGCATCTTTAAACGCTCCCTTATTAGTATACGTTAAATCTATATCGGGATTAGATAAAGCAAAAGTAAACCCTGTCGGATTGTATGTAATTGTTCCAACACTACCCATTATAATTGCGCCTGTTGCGGGAAGAATGTATCCCGTTAGTTGACTGATTGTTGTTGTTGCTGAACCATCATCACAAATCATTGCAAAATGACCATACTCATCGCCTGCAACATTTACAACTCTATTGTTTACTGATGTTGACGATAAGGTTCCAGAATATGCAACCGAAGTGAAAAAAGTATTCGTGGTATTATCCCATTTATGTATTTCATATAATGCACCTGTACCTGGTACATTGTAAACAATTACTGCATAAATATCTCTGTTAACTGTATTAAGGTTACTTACAATGGCAATTTCTGGGTGTTCTACCCCAGATGAGGCATAGGAATACAATGTATTCGGTACACCTAAATTATAATCAGAACCCCATGCTTCAGATGGACCGTCCCATGTGAATGCACTAATTTTATTCGACCCCGAACGATCCGTATATCCATCACAACTTAGATGAGTGATTCCAGACGGGTTATAAGGGAAGCCTGGGTTAAAGTCGTTCTCAAAATTGATAGCAGGAACAGGCTGGGCATTCGCTGTAAGCAAGGTAAGCTTTGTTAAAATTACAGATACCATTACGACTCGAAATGCAAATGAGATGACACTTTGAATCCTCCGACTTGCGCAGCGATTTTCATGTTTATCTTTAAGGATTTCATTAACTGGTGTACTGGTGTACTGGTGTACTGGTGTACTGGTGTACTGGTGTACTGGTGTACTGGTGAAATTGATTTCATATTATTATAAGTTTAAAGGTGAAATGCAGTTCAAAAAACTATTTAATAGTACGAATTTAAAAAATACATTTAGAAAAACAAGCGATTTTTAAATATTTATTATTAGGATGTAGAGTTTGATAATCCTTCCTTGTTCAAAATACTTAAAAATAAAAATCCCCCGAAGTGTGTGCTTTAGCCTTCTACTTCAGGGGCTTTTTTTAATACCTAATAAATAATTATTGTTTCATAAAACGTAACTGACTTTGTCCATCAGCACTTTCAACAACGAACATATATAAGCCATTTGATAATGTAGAAATGTTCATCTCGATATGATTTTCACCAGCGATTGCATTTCCTGAAACTGTATTTAAAACGCGTCCAGTAACATCAACTATTTTCACAGAATAATGATTGCGGTTAGCTGAAGTAAACGTAACATTCACACGATCAGAAGATGGATTTGGATATGCAGCTAGTGCAAAATCATTTGATTTGATTTCATTCAATCCAACTAAGGTACAAGGACCACCTGGAGAACCATAAATACTTACTCCGATATATGTTCCAACTAAATCAATTGATGCTGTCCAGTTGATTGGTTGACTATTATCAGCATTCTCATCACAAAGAACTAAAGAGTGACCTCCACCATTTGCAGTAGTATCCCAAGGAGCAACATTGTTATACGTTACAGCATTAATAGTAACGTTCGAAGCATTTACAAGAGATATAGTTTCGCCACCAGTATTATTTAATCCTTGGTTTACATCCCAAGCTGTAGATGATTTACCATAAACAGTTTGAATATTTGCAGGGAAACGTGAGAATACTAAATACTGCCCTCCTTGAATTTGTGATCCTGATGGGAAAGTATATGTTACACCAGAATTAAATTTCCATCCACCAATATTAATTGCGTTCGCATCTAAATTTTTAATTTCTATATATTCAAGTGAATCCGTTCCTGCACCTGGATCATTATAATTGATTTCAGTAATTTTTACGTTACCAGTATTATCATTAAAAATGATCGTATAATTTTGACTTGTTGCCATTACATTACCAGCTAAATCTGCAACATTCGCAATTGTAATGTTATAGAAATTTCCTTTTACTAATGCAGGAGAAAAAGTAAGTGTTGCTTTATCATTTGATCCGTTTAATGATACAGATGTTAATCCAGAAATTCCCGTATAATTTGCAGTGTTTAGTGCTGTTGAATTTACTGCTTCCGTAAACGTAACATCTACAGTACTTGTGGAAGTAGCAACTGCACTTACTGTAGCAGGAGGAAACACATCTACCGTTGAAGAAGTAAACGTTACGTCATCCATTAAAAATCTTGCAGTAGTTCCTGTTCCTAAACCAGCTCCTCTCGAAACAATTAATCTCAAACGAACATTCGCTTGATTATTGGTATTCGCAGCAAATGGATAAGTGTATAAGTTGTATGATTGCGAAGTTGCATTTGCAAAAATGACGCTGTCACCAATTTGTGTTGCATTTCCGTAAGTAAGACCACCGTCAATTGAGGTACTACCATAAACAATTGCAGAACGACTACCTGTTCCATTAATTTCACCTTTTGCCCATAACGTCATTGTTAGATTTGAGCTTGTACTTAGATTTAAGTTAGCAATGATCGTATCGGGGGTTGAGGTTGTTGGAATTGCTGCTAAAGCTTGTGCTCCTGTACGAAAGTTTACGGAATCAGCAAAAATTCTTTGAAGTGCTGCACGTGGTTTTACAGAGTTTCCAACCCAATTTGGTACAAAGATTACATTTAATCCTGTATCGAAAGCAGCTTCGAATCCTTCAGTAGCTGGGAAAGAACTGATTTGTGCTTTTGCTCCGAATGAAAGCAAAGCAAGTGTTAATAAAGTAAAGATTTTCTTCATGGGATATTGGTTGTGCCTAACAGTAGGCTGTTTATTTAAAGAGGGTGGCAAATTTACGTGTAACTATTTAAATTTCAGCTGCTATTTAAGAAAAATCCTAATAATTGTGCTTTTTTTACACGTGATACTGGCTTTTAACAGCTTTTCTTATCCTTCTTTCTTCCCATAAACAGCCATAACATAAAAATCGTTCTGCTTTCAAGAACCCAAAAGTTGCTTTTTTTAAGGCTAAATCTTGTCTACTTAATTGTATTTCGTCCATCTCATTGCCACATTTTGGGCATAATATCGCTCTCTTCACACTTCTATGGGATATTAAAACTGCCATCGGCATCGCTTCTTATTTTTATCCAACAAAGGTGAAAACAGTGGTTGTCAAAAAAGCGAATCCTATCTTATGAAATTATTAATTCACCCTCTTTCAATATACTTTTTAAAAACACCTTTTATCTATTAACTTTTCATTTAAACTGAGCTGTCCATCATTAACGTTGTTTTCTTAGCATCTTTGCTCTTACTATAATGAATTTCATGTAGAGTTATTGAGAATTCTAGCAATGCATGCATTAACCAATATCCTACAAGGCAAATAATTTATAATTTCGCCTTCCCCTAATCAACATTATGAAACAATATCAACGTATTAACAACATCTGTGGCTGGATCATTTTTGCTATCGCTTCTTATGTTTTCATCAGCACCATCGAACCCACGGCAAGTTTTTGGGATTGCGGTGAGTTTATCGCTGCCTCCTTTAAATTACAAGTTGGTCATCCTCCAGGAGCCCCTTTGTTTCTAATGTTGGGACGCATCTTTAGCCTTTTTGCAGGCGGTGATTTGAAAAAGGTATCCATTTCAATCAATATTCTTTCTGCATTGATGAGTTCACTCACCATTCTTTTTATGTTCTGGACCATCACAGCACTTGCTAAGAAAGTTATTGGAAAAGGAAAAGAGATCGCTACCGATCAAATCATGGCAATCATGGGTGCGGGTATGGTAGGAGCTCTTGCTTACACGTTCTCTGATTCATTTTGGTTCTCGGCTGTTGAAGGCGAGGTATATGCTTCTTCTTCTTTCTTTACTGCCATCGTATTTTGGGCGATGTTTAAATGGGAGTCTGTAGCTGATGAAAAACATGGTGATAGATGGATTATCCTTATCGCTTATTTAATGGGATTGTCAATTGGTATTCACTTACTGAACTTACTTACAATTCCTGCTCTTGCATTTATTTATTATTTCCGTAAATTTAAAACTACACGATTAGGCGTTATCAAAACAGGAATTGCTGGAGTATTTATTTTAGGTATTGTTCAGTTCGGAATTATTTCTGAACTCGTAAGCATTGCATCAAAATTTGATTTGTTCGCAGTAAATTCTTTAAGCATGCCTTTCTGGTCAGGATTTATGTTTTTCCTACTTATAATAATCGCAGCTACCATTTACGGATTAATATACAGCACCAAGAAAAATAAGCCTTTATTAAATCTTGGAATTTTATGTTTCGCATTTATCCTTTTAGGATATTCTTCGTATTCGATGATTGTGATTCGTTCTGCAGCAAATCCTCCGATGGATGAAAATGATCCAGAACAAGCATTCAACTTATTGAGTTATATCAACCGTGAACAGTATGGTGATCGTCCGTTATTTTATGGACAATATTACAACACGCGCCAAACAGATCTCGAAGAAGGCGACATGCAATATGCTGCTGAAGATGGAAAATATAAAGCGACAACTAAAAAAATTAGTCCGGTTTATGATCCTGCTGGATGCACGTTTTTCCCTCGTATGTATAGCTCACAAGAAAACCATATACAAGGTTACAAAGATTGGGCAGGCATCAAAGGCGATGAGAAACCAACCTTTGCACAAAACTTAAAGTTCTTCTGGAACTATCAAGTGATACACATGTACTGGCGTTATTTTATGTGGAATTTCGCTGGTCGTCAAAATGATATTCAAGGACACGGAAGCATCACTAAAGGAAATTGGATTAGTGGTATAAAGTTCATTGATGAAATGCGACTTGGACCTCAAGACAATTTACCAAAAAGTATGTTGGATAATAAAGCAAGAAATTGTTTTTACTTCTTACCATTAATTCTTGGATTAATTGGTGTTGTTTGGCATTATAAACGCGATAGCAAAGATGCATGGACAGTGATGTTACTTTTCTTCTTTACAGGAATGGCAATTGTTATGTATCTTAATCAAACACCTTATCAACCTCGTGAGCGTGATTATGCTTATGCAGCATCTTTCTATGCATTTGCAATTTGGATTGGGTTAGGTGTTCTTGCAATTTATGAAAGTTTAAGGAAAAAAGTTCCTGCAACTGCTGCAGCTGGAATAGCAACTGGAATATGTTTAATTGCTGTTCCTGCAGTGATGGCAAAAGATGGTTGGAATGATCATGATCGTTCGCATCGTTATACTTCACGTGATTTTGCATCTAACTATTTACAAAGTTGTGCTCCTAATGCAATCATCTTTACTAATGGTGATAATGATACTTTCCCATTATGGTATGCACAAGATGTGGAAGGTGTTAGAACGGATGTTCGTATCATCAACCTTAGTCTTTTGAATACGGATTGGTATATCGATCAGATGAAACGTAAAGCATATCAAAGCGATCCTGTTCCATTTAGTTTAACGCATGATAAATATATTCAAGGAACACGTGATTACGTTCCGTACTATGATCGTCAAGTTCCAGGTTATACTGATCTGAAAGATGTTGTTGATTTTATCGGTAATGATGGAGCTGACTTTAGAGTTCGTACGCAATCGGGATCAGAATTAAATTATTTCCCGACGAAAAAATTCTTTATCAAAATCGATAAAGATGCAGTGATTAAATCAGGAACTGTTCGTGCAGAAGATGCAAGTAAAATTGTTGATACGCTTGCATGGGAAGTAGATAAAACCTACTTGATGAAAGCTGATTTAATGATACTTGATTTGATTGCACATAACAATTGGAAGCGTCCTATTTATTTTGCTGTTACTGTTGGTAATGATAGTTATCTCAACCTCGAGCCTTACTTCCAATTAGAAGGTCTTGCTTACCGATTAGTTCCTATCAAAACAAATTCAGATCCTAATAGTCAGACAGGACGTGTTGATAGTAAAAACATGTACAATAACATGATGAATAAATTTGTGTGGGGTAACATGAATCGTGAAGATGTTTATTTAGATCAAAATAATCTTAACATGACTATGAACTTCCGCAATAATTTTGCACGACTAGCAGAGTCATTGATTGATGAAGGCAAACGAGATTCTGCAATAAATACACTCGATCACATGAATGAGATGATGCCGGATAAAACTGTTCCTTACAACGTAATGATGCTTCGTCCGATTGAAATGTATTATTCTGCTGCACGAGGAAAGCAAATGATTTCACCAGAAGGAACGCTTTCAACAAGTTCTATTGAACTTCCTCAGCAACGTCAGCAACATGCTATTGATGCAGCGAATAAAATCACGTTGCGTTTAGCGGAGATTTGCGAAGATGATCTTCATTATTATTTCTCCTTAAAAGGAACTGAATATTCGAAATTTATTGAGCGTGATCAAAATCAATCGATGGCAGTTTTCAATGAGTTGATACGTATGTCGAAAGAAGCAAAACAAGATCAGATTGTAAAGCAACTAGAACCACGCTTTAAGAAACTAGAAGAAAAATACGGCGGTGGATTCCGTTAACAGAAAATAATTTAGCACGAAAGGCTGATTCTACAAAATAGAATCAGCCTTTTTTTCATTAATACCAATTAAGAATAAAACTTATAAATGGTATAATACGAATCAACGATTAACTTTGTACAATGGTACGACCACCTATGGCCTTTCGTTTTCTTTATCCTGGAGCCGTATGGAATATTCCAACAAAAGAAAAAATATTGTATTTAACATTTGATGATGGCCCAATTCCTGAGGTAACACCAAAAGTATTGGAACTGTTAGAACAATATCATGCGAAAGCAACATTTTTTTGTATTGGAGAAAATGTAAAAAAAAATCCTGCAATTTTTTCTTTAATTACTTCACAAGGACATGCAATAGGAAATCATACCTATCATCATTACAACAGTTGGAAGGTTCGATCGGGAATGTATTTGAAAGATGTTGAAGAGGCTTCAAAATATATTTCATCAACATTATTTCGTCCTCCTTATGGCAAATTAAAAGCAGGAAGTTTTTTTTCATTGAAAAGAAAATATACTATCATCATGTGGGATGTAATCACCTGCGATTTTGATGTGACAGTTGCTAAAGAAAAAGTTTTTGAAAATGTTATCACGAACGCAAAAGAAGGATCTATCATTGTTTTTCATGACAGTAAAAAAGCGAGTAAAAACATGTTGTATACATTGCCTAAAGTGTTGGAGTATTATAGTGAGAGAGGCTTTCGCTTTGAGGTGATAAGGGCTTGAGTAAATGTTTTAACTTGTACAAATAAATTTTGTAAAAACGACATTATTAATCATATATAGAGAACAAGTCAACTTGAAACTCACTAATAACAAATAAGAACATGGAAGTACATCACCATCCAGACTTACATCATAAACCTAAAAAGTGGAAAGAATATTTTCTTGAATTCTTGATGATATTTCTTGCTGTATCAATGGGTTTTATTGCCGAGAATATTAGAGAAAATATTACCAATAAAGAAAATGAGAAAGTATATTTAAAATCTTTAGTGGAGGATGTTAAAGATGATATCACCACAATAAACCAACAACAAAAAGTTTTCGACGAGAGAGTTATTTTGTTAGATAGCTTGATAGCAATTTTAGATGCTCCAACAATTACTCAGAATACAAGCAATCTTTATTATTATGCAAGATTAGCAACGAAGAGCGCTAACTTTTCTGGCAACACACGTGCGTTTGATCAGATGAAAAATACGGGTAGCTTTAAGTTAATAAAAAACAACAAAGTAGCCGAATCAATTATATCTTATTATTCAATTATACAACAGATAAAGCAACTTGAATTATCAGGAGAAGAAGTAGAGTTAAATGAATACAGAAAAATTGCAGTTCAGATTTTTAATGCTGATGTTTTCAATCAGATAAATTCAACGAGCCTAAATTTAGTAACGAGACCTCTCGATAATCCGCCCTTGCGCACAAACGATAAAAAACTTCTTGGTGATCTTGCTGGATGGGTTCATTATATTAAAAACACAAGGATCGGTATCTATCAATATAAAAAAGAGCTTCTTGAAAAAGGGGATATGTTAATTCAGAAAATTCAAAAAGAATATCGTGTTGATTAAGACATTGATGATCCGGTGACATCTAGTCTGAAATACTTAGATGAATTTTCATAAAAAAACTCCTATTCTTAAATTTTATTTGAAAAAAGATTTGTGGATATAAGAATAGTATAAATGCACCTTACTCTCTACAACGCTCCCTTAATCTCTTTCATCTCCGACTCTACACGTTCGATACGTTTTAAGATTTGATCTTTCTGCCAATATTGTTCTGGAATTTCACTGCTGATAAAATTGCAGAATTTCCAAACTTCACGCACTTCATTTACTGCAACTTCGTACGAATCAAAAGAAGGATTTAATGATTTCAATAAAACATTTTTTTTCTTCTTGATCTGATTATATGCAAGCTTAAAAACAATTCCTTCATCCTGTGTTAAAAAAATATATGCATTGCCATCTTTAATATCATAAAAATTTTCGACGTACTCACCAATCACCCAACTCTTATCGGGAATTGGAAGCATGGAGTCACCAGTAATTTGGAACATGCGGTACTTGCGTTCATTAAATAAAATCGGCAATTGAAATGTTGGAAGTTGCTTAATAAAATCTGGATCAGCAAAACCATTTTTATAACCCGCTTTCGCTTTGATGGGAACTACTTCAATATTCTCTTTGTTGTTGCTATCAACTGTTGTTGCAAGCACACGTAAGCGCGCTCCAGTAACAAAAACATCATGACCTCTTTCCAACTCCGACAACTGAAATTCCGATAGCTGCGTGAGATCCATCTTTACAAGTGTATCAATCGTTAAGCGGAAATATTTGGAGAACGAAAGCAATGCCTCGAGCGTTGGATTTACCACACTCCCGTTCTCATAACTGTTATAGGTAGAGCGACTAATTCCCAGTTCCCCAGCGATCATGTCCTGCGTGAGTTTACGTCGCTGCCTAAGAAGTTTAATATTGCTGTTGAAAGACATAGTTTCAGATTTTTAAAGAGGCTTTTTTCAGATTTTGAGAAGGCAAAGAAGAGACAATTTTTATTAGGCGGAGGTTATCAACAGAAAAAAGAGCTTTAGAAAAGATTTTTTAAAGATGATTATCAGCGTGTTTAGTAGCTTTTAAGGAAATGGATTTGTTTATATCATAGCATTAATGCTTATATTACGGTCATTCGTTTTGACTATAATACGATCAAAGATAAAAACTCTAAACGAATTCTCCAAATGCTAACCAACGCCAACCGTACAATTGTTCATATGGATCTCGACAGCTTCTTCGTGTCGGTTTCCCGATTGGATGAGCCGAAGTTAATCGGAAAGCCGGTGATTGTTGGTGGCTCTGGCGATCGTGGTGTTGTGGCAGCTTGTAGTTATGAGGCACGTGCCTATGGTGTTCATTCTGCAATGCCTATACGGATGGCGAGAAAACTTTGTCCGGATGCCATTATTGTGCGTGGCGATTTTGAGCGCTACAGTTATTATTCAGAGATGGTAACAAGTATTGTACGCGAAAAAGTTCCTGTGTATGAGAAGTCTTCTATCGATGAATTTTATATCGACATGAGTGGGATGGATCGTTTTTATGGATGCTATGATTATGCTACTGAATTGCGAAAGAGTATAACAAAAGAAACGGGCTTACCAATTTCATTTGGCTTATCACAAAACAAAACAGTTTCGAAAGTTGCTACCAACGAAGCAAAACCTAACGGACAAATGCAAATTGATCGTGGCACAGAAAAAACATTTCTTGCTCCGCTATCCATAAAAAAAATTCCGATGGTGGGTGAAAAAACGTATACGTTGTTGCGAAGCATGGGCGTTGAAAAAATTTTAACACTGCAACAGATGCCTGTAGAATTATTACAACAAGTGTTAGGAGAAAATGGTTTAGTGATTTGGAAAAAAGCAAATGGATTAGATAATTCTCCTGTAGAACCGTATTCAGAACGCAAATCAATTTCTACAGAAGAAACATTTGAGCAAGACACCATTGATGTAACGTATTTAAAAGCATTGATTGTAAAGATGAGTGAGAAGCTTGCATTTCTGTTACGCTCAGAAAATAAATTAACTGCTTGTGTTAGTGTGAAAATACGCTACTCCAATTTTGATACACATACGGTGCAAGCACGAATACCTTATTCGTCATCTGATCATACCTTAATAAGTCGTGCTAAAGAATTGTTTGAGAAACTTTATGAGCGCCGAATGTTAGTGCGTTTGTTAGGAATTCGTTTTAGTCATTTGGTTGGTGGTGGTCATCAGATTAATTTATTTGATGATTCAGAAGAGATGATTAATCTGTATCAAGCAATGGATAAGATGCGAATGCGCTACGGCGATACTGCTGTGCAAAGAGCAATAGGTACAGATTTAGTTTGTAGAACTTTTAATCCATTTAATGGTCAAACACTAAGTCCTGTTCCGCTAGTCATTAAAAAAAAATAGTGTATTAAATAGATGCGTAACGTTTCGTCACAAAAGATAAAAAAATAAACAATTAAAAAATAAATATTATGGACATCGTTGATTCAGTTCTCTTCTTGTTTAGGTATACTCCATTGTTTGTATTGGTTGTTATGACCTTCATGCTCTTGTATATGCAAGTACGCGAAGCCCGTGACAGAAACACATCGCATTCGTATAGAAAAAATTTAAAATGACACTGTTTTGCTTTTCGAATTATGGGTTGACACTCCCCCTCTTTCTTGGTAATTATCAAGACAAGAGGGGGAAAACGTCTCAGCAAAACGAGGTATGTTTTATACTAATACCAATACTTAATATAAAGCAATAAAAAATAATTGTTTGCTTAATCAGTTGTTCTTTACATGTATCTCAATTGCCATACGCGTTTCAGCTTTCATTACGGAGTACTTTCTGTAGAAGAATTATTGGAAGAAGCACAGCGTTGTGGAATTCATAAACTTGTACTTACCGATATTAATAATACTTCTGCTGTATTAGATTTTATTCGATTAGCTCCAAAATATAATGTAGAACCTGTTGTTGGAATTGAATTTCGAAGAGGTGACAAGTTACAGTTCATTGGCATTGCGCGCAATAATGATGGCTTTGAAGAACTCAATCGTTTTCTTTCGGATTGCTTAGCGCAAGGTGCTGAACATGGAGAAAGTTCGGGCAATCGTGATGCAATAGTTCCTAATCGCGCTCCCGCTTTTCAAAATGCATGGGTGATTTATCCGATGGAAAAAGAACAAACAAATTCGGATAAACTTGCACAACCATCATTAAGTATGCATAAAGCAAATTTGGGTGTTGTAAATTCGGGTAATCATCGTAATGAATTAAATCGTAAAGATGATTTTGAAAGTCCTACAAAAAAGAAAAATGTTTCTGCACAACGTATCATAAATTTACGCGACAATGAATTTATTGGTATTCGTCAGGAGGAGTTACTTCGCTTACCTTTTTCCACATACAAAAATCTTCTTCATCGTTGTGTATTACTTTGTCCAGTTACTTTTAGAAATAAGCTTGATTTTAATATTCATCGTTTATTAAGCGCCATCGGACATAATACCTTGCTTAGTAAATTGGAAATAACTTCTATTGCAAATCCCGATGAAATAATGTATCCCGAAGAAGATCTGCTTGAGCGATACTATTATTTTCAGCAGCTAATCATCAACACAAAAATGTTACTTGATGAAAGTAGTATTGCGTTTACTTTTCATGAATCGAAAAATAAAAAAACATATACTAGCACTTCGAAAGATGACATTGAGCTTTTAAGAAGTGAAACAGAAAAAGGGTTGCTGTATCGTTACGGAAAAAAAATTAACAAGACCATCCGTTTACGTGCCGAGAAAGAAATAACGATGATTCAAGATTATGGATTTTCATCTTATTTTTTGATCAACTGGAACATCATTAATTATGCACAGCACAAAAATTATTTTTATGTAGGAAGAGGTAGCGGAGCGAATAGCATTGTTGCGTATGCGCTTCGTATTACAGATGTAGATCCCATTGAATTGGATTTATATTTTGAACGATTTATTAATTCATATCGCAAAAATCCTCCAGACTTCGACTTAGATTTTTCATGGAAGGATCGTGATGATATTACACATCATATTTTTAATAGCTTCGGCAAAGGTCGTGTTGCATTGCTCGCTACTTACAGTACTTATCAGCGTAAAGCTGTTGTGCGCGAGCTAGGAAAAGTTTTTGGATTACCGAAAGAAGAAATTGATGGATTATTTAATGTACACAAAAAGTTCGAGAGCAACGATCAAATTTCTGGATTGATTCAACGCTACAGTGCGCGCTTGCAAGATTTTCCGCATCACCTAAGTATTCATGCGGGAGGAATTCTCATCAGCGAAAAACCAATTACCTGTTATACTGCGCTCAATCATCCGCCCAAGGGATTTCCTGTTACGCAATTTAGCATGTTGGAAGCGGAAGATATTGGGTTATACAAATTCGATATTTTAAGTCAGCGTGGATTAGGACATATTCGTGATACTGTTGATATCGTAAAAAAAAATCGTGGGATAGCAATTGACGCGCATGCGATTAGTGAATTCAAGAAAGATGAGAAAATAAAAAACCTAATTCGTGAAGGAAAATGTATAGGATGCTTTTATGTGGAAAGTCCTGGTATGCGAATGTTGTTAACGAAATTACGTGTTGATACTTACATACAATTAGTAGCCGCAAGTTCGATTATTCGTCCGGGTGTGGCGAGTAGTGGTATGATGCGCGAATACATTGTTCGTACGCGAGACAAATCGAAGATCACGTATATCCATCCTGTAATGGAAGAGTTGATGGAGGAGACGTATGGTATCATGGTGTATCAAGAAGATGTAATTAAAGTGGCGCATCACTTTGCGGGATTAGATTTAAGTGAAGCAGATGTATTGCGAAGAGGAATGAGTGGAAAATTTAGATCACGCGAAGAATTTCAAAAGATTAAGGATAAATTTTTTGAGAACTGCCATGCAAAAGGATATGAAGAAAGAATTACTACAGAAGTGTGGAGGCAGATTGAAAGCTTTGCAGGATATTCATTTTCCAAAGGACATTCGGCATCGTATGCAGTAGAAAGTTATCAAAGTCTTTTTTTGAAAGCACATTTTCCATTAGAATTTATGGTGGGTGTGATAAATAATTTTGGAGGTTTTTATAATACAGAATTTTATATTCATGAGGCAAGAATGTCGGGGGCAATCATTCATCCGCCAGATATTAATAAAAGTGATTTCGTTACAAATATTATTGGCAATGAAATTTATTTGGGATTTATACACTTGTCAACGTTCGAACAAAATGTTGCGCATCGTATCCTCCAAGAAAGAGAATCTAATGGTGATTATTTAGATTTAAAGGATTTCATGAATCGTATCAGCATTGAAATAGAATTACTACGAATACTAATTCGTATTGGTGCATTTCATTTTACTGGTCGTACGAAGAAAGAATTACTATGGGATATTCATGCGCACTTAGGACATGCACGCAAAACAGAAATCCGTAAAGAACTTTTTGAAGATACTAGAAAAAAATTCGAGCTCCCTGAATTGTATCATCATAAATTTGATGATGCACTAGATGAGATTGAAATTTTGGGTTTTCCATTACTAAATCCATTCGAATTATTAAAGGATCAAGAGGAGTTAGAAAAACCATTTCTTGCTGTAGATATGCGATCACATATTGGGAAACAAATTGTGATCATCGGTTATCTAGTAACGATAAAACCTACACGTACTCGTCAGGGAGAAAGTATGTCGTTTGGATGCTTCATCGATCTGCATGGAAATTATTTTGACACTACTCATTTTCCGAATGCGATAAAATTATTTCCTTTTCGGGGAAGAGGATGTTATAAGATTTATGGAAAGGTGGATGAGGAATTTGACTTTTGTAGTATCATCGTTTCACAGATGGATAAGTTGGTAACGAATTTTTAGTTAGCGCGCAGAGGCGCAAAGAAAAGTAGCTCGCAGAGGCGCAGAGGGAAAAAATTGAACAATTATCATCTAAAGGATATTAAATAATTGAAAATGGATGGCCTAAAAAAAATTATGTTTTTTAGCTGAAAATTTGAGATAAAAATAGATGTCTGAAAACGAAGTATCAAAAAACATAGTGGATGTTGCTTTCAAAATTCACACTATACTGGGGCCTGGATTATTTGAATCCGTTTACGAAGAAATAATGAATTACGAATTAATTAAGCGGGGTTTTATAGTTGAACGTCAAAAAGAAATTCCTGTTATATGGGATGATTTAAAGATGAATTTAGGATTTAGGGCAGATTTAATAATTGAGAGAAAAGTTATCATAGAAATAAAATCTGTTGGGTTAATAGCACCCGTTCATCCAAAACAACTGCATACATACTTAAAAATTACTGGATTAAAATTAGGGTTATTAATAAACTTCAATGAGGCGCTTATAAAAAATGGGGTAAGTAGAATTGTAAATAATTTATGATCGTTTAATAATACCTAACGTATATATAATTTAGTACGAAGAGGCGAAATAGATTTTTATCACGACGCTTAAAAAGAATTGGTGTAAAGCCTTGCCTACGAAAAAAAAATGAAGAAGTTTAATTGAGAGAACAAGTTTGATGGGGAAATTTATATTAAGTATTGGTAGGTGATGTAACTAAAAATCAATCAGAAATTTATTCCTTCGATTTTCAGATGCTAAATAATTTTGAGTGTGAAAAAAAAATCTCCACTTATTTTCAATCAAAAAAGAACACATAATAATTTTAAAAATCCAATTGTATTTATCTAAGAGTTGTTACTAATAGATAAATACAATCGGGTAAATTGTTAAGGCTTCGTAACGGTATTCATTTGAAGTGTTACTGCTGTTTGCGCTAACAGCCTTCCATTAATTGTTGCTCCTGTATTTAAATTAATACCTGTTTTACACAGGATATTTCCTTCAAAATGACTTGTAGTACCTAATGTTACAGCGCCTGATGATTGCCAGAAAATATTATTAGCATTTGCACCTCCTATCAAGGTAATTCTTACAGCAGAACTCATCTTAAGTGTTCCTGCGATTTGAAAGATCCAAACATCTGTTGAACTACCAGAAATGGTGATATTAGTAGGGATAGTAACAGCACTCGTCCATTTATATAATCCTGGTCTGAGTGTTCTTCCCCCAATGGATCCTGCACCTAGATTTAAATAATTTGGGTTAGATCGTCCTGCAGCATTTGTATAGGCATTTTGCATATCACCAACAGCAGTAGTTAATCTACTTGCATTCGTTACTACACAAGGAAGCGGACCTGCAGCATTCACTGAATAAATCATTCCTGTAACTTCTGTACATTTAAGAAGAATAGCAGCGCCAGTAATCGGACTTGTTCCAATATCTCCAGAAACAGCTGAAGGATAAACATCAGTAATTCCAGATTTTGAAAGAATCGCAAAGCTACCCGCTAAGCCCAGATTAACTAACGCCCTGTGAGGTACGCGAGAAGCTTCTACCGAATTTGAAATCACAGGTGTAGGCAAATCACTTGACATACTCTCTTTCTTACAACCACCCCATAACACAACCAATAGCATCGCTAAGATTGGAAATCTTCTTTTCTGTTTCATGATTTTTTTTATTAATACCGAGTAAACGAACTGAGTAATATATTTTAAAATGTTACCCAATTACAGATTGGAGGTAAAACAATCTGATTTGCGAATTGCATTAAGGCAGTAAATAAGCGTGCCACATACATTTTCCCACTATCTATAATTTACTGTAACATCCTTTTTACCGAAGCCAATATTTCTTTGAAAAATAGTTTCGTGGTTATTGCTATAGCCAATTTTTATAAATTGACTTGATAAAAAATTATTTTTTGTTTTTGGATTAAATGACAATGGTGTTTGGTACACTTCTTAAAAAAAATTGCTTAATAAAATATTGTTGATCAAAAATAGTCAATAATTTTTCTTGTTGTATGACTTTAAATTGTGATTTTTTAAACGACTTTCGGCTATGATTCTATTAAGAATTGTTGCTTTGTATTTGTGAAATAACCACAATTCAGAAGGGTTCCAACATGAGTATCATTG
>JBBRAW010000080.1:0-16799 GCA_038206385.1 Bacteroidia bacterium
CACACGCGAATCACTTTGCAGTTGACAGGTTAATGCTAAAATATCTTTCGCTTGGCTCTTGCTAAAAAGTGGCGATGGAACCATTGCACTACAATTTGTATGCACGGAAAAAATTATTTTATCCGCATTTAATGACGATAAAGTCTCATCCTGTTCAAGTACTTGCTCTATAAAATTAGTGGCAAGCCCTTCTTTGGCTTTCGGAATAATTCGGTAATCTTTCAAAACAACCATCTTCTGACGAGCTGCATCCAAAATGCAATAACTGAATCGCTCCTCATCGAGAATGGCTAATAAAATTGCACGATCAACCATTCCTTGGCTGAAAGATTCATCAACCAACTGATACTTTTGCGTAACTTGTAAGACTGTTCCTTCCATGAGAGCGCAAAAATAGGTATTTCGGGGCTGCTTTCCTTTTAGATTAACTTTGTATTTTCAATATTATTAAAATTTAGATTCGAAATCTTCTTCTTAAGCATGACGAGTAAACCTGTTGGGATGAGTGAGCGTGTCAGAGATAAATTGCTGGCTTCCTTATCTGTAAACCCAACATCCGGACAACTACAATTTATCAATAGCTTCAGTCAGTTTTCTGAGGTCTCGCCTGATGGAATTTTTGTTTTGCGAGGTTATGCTGGAACTGGAAAAACTACGCTCATGTCTGCGATGGTGAAGGCTTTTCAGAAGGTAGTTTTACTCGCGCCAACTGGGAGGGCAGCCAAAGTTTTGAGCAATTATACGGGTAAGATGGCGTATACCATCCACAAACATCTCTACAAACCTGCTATGTCATCGGATGGAAAGATGTGGTTGCAGCTGAATGAAAACCGTCATCAAAAAACGCTTTTTATTGTCGATGAGGCATCCATGATTCCAGATGCAGCGATTGATGATGATACAAGTCCTTTTCCCGGGGTAAATCTCCTTACAGATTTGATCAACTACGTTTACAGTGGGAATCAGTGCAGGCTGATGCTTGTTGGCGATACTGCTCAGTTGCCTCCGGTTCATTTCGATCATAGCCCGGCACTCGATGCGAATCATTTGCGTTACCGCTTTCGCAGAGAAGTTACCGAGGTAGAACTTACCGAAGTCGTTCGTCAGGAGCATGATTCGGGAATCTTAAAAAATGCTACTGCTTTACGCGTCCTCATCAAGAGAGAAGCGAAAGAACCAATTCTTAAAACAGAAGGTTTTGATGACGTGAAAAGAGTAGATGCAATGGAAATGTCGGAGTTATTATCATCACTTTATAGCTCGTATGGAAAAGAAAATGTTTTAGTGATTACACGTTCCAACAAATCGGCAATTCAATACAACCGCATGATTCGTTTTCAGCAATTATGGATTGAAGAAGAGTTGAATGCTGGTGACAGTGTGATGGTAGTAAAAAACAATTATAATTGGTTGCCCGATGATCATAAAGGTGGATTTATTGCCAATGGTGATGTTGTTGAAATAAAAAAGATAATTCGTTTCGAAGAACGCTTCGGATTTCGATTTGCAAATGTCACGCTTCGTCTTCCTGATTATCCTAACGAACCCGATTTCGAAGCAAATTTGTTGATGAATACTTTGAGTTCTGAATCACCAGCGTTAACGTCAGCAGAAAATAAAACTTTGTACAATGCTGTGCAAGAATTTTACGAGCGCGAAGAGCCAGATCGCCGTAGGAGAAATGCATTGATACGAAAAGATCCATATTATACTGCGCTTCAAGTTAAATTTTCCTATGCAGTTACTTGTCATAAAGCACAAGGCGGACAATGGCCTGTAGTTTTTGTTGATCAAGGATATCTTACTGAAGAAATGTTGGGTGTTGAACATTTACGATGGCTTTATACAGCTTTCACACGCGCTCGTGAACATCTTTACCTCATCAATTTTGATGAAAAATTCTTTAAGACTTCTTCTTAACGAAGAGACTTTAGAAATTAGATTGATTTTTTTCAATTCAAGATTTGAAATAGGTTCAACATTAAATATTTATTAATATAAAAATTTTCATATTTTTACTTAGTGAAGCAACTCCCATTTTTATTATTGTTTTGTTATCTATTCATTTCACAGACTAGCTATGCTCAATACACCAATAACATTTGGTGTTTGGGCGATAGTGTTGGAATAGATTTTAGTAATCATGTTACATTTCAATCTGGAATTAAGACTAAATCTGGCTCTTCAACCATTAGTGATAGTCTAGGTAATTTATTGTTTTATTGTTATGGATATGATTATTATTTGGAACAACAGGCCTATTTCAGATCAGGAATTGTAAAGAATAAAAATCATCAAACCATGCAAAACGGTGATTCCTTAACTGCAGAATGGTACCATGACATTACAATAATTCCAAAGTCAGTAACCGATAGTACTTTTTATATTTTTTGTGCTGGAGTAAGTCGCGATTACGGCTTATATTATTCAATTGTCGATCTCAAGCAAAATAACGGTTTGGGTGCGGTGGTGCAGAAAAATATTCAATTAGATACCTTTCCTGTTTGTGATGGTATTACAGCGATCAAACATGGCAATGGGAATGATTGGTGGCTTATCTTTCAAAAGGCATCCAGATCTGCAGCAGATTCAAGTGATGAGTATTTTATTTATCCTGTTGACTCCTCTGGTATTGGAACTAAAATAACACAACACATCGGTGGATACAGGATTGATGATGGCGGAGATTTATCCTTTAACTTTATTGGAAGCCAGATGATTTATACTAGTTGGAGGGGATTAATAGAAGTCTTTGATTTTGATAGAAATACTGCTAATATTTCAAATCCGATTATTATTGAACCTGGACTTTATTCGAATCCTTTCCCATACTATTTCAGTGCTGTCTTTTCTCCTAATGGAAGGTATTTATATGTTACCTCCAATCAGTCAGTTAATCATCAATCAAGTATTTTGTATCAATACGATCTTACTGCAAGTAATATTAGCGCTAGTCGTATATTGATAGGTTCCTTTTCATACCCGACTGCAATGTGTGAAATGGAAGTGGGTCCTGATAAAAGAATTTATATATCGGGTTATGAAATACAATATGGTTATCCCTACCCAGATACGCTTCATACGAATGTAACTGATAATTTATCAGTAATTAATTCTCCAGATAGCTTAGGATTTGCATGCGACTTTCAGCCTTTCAGTTTTTACTTGGGTGGTAACAGAGGAGCTATCGGTTTACCCAATAACCCTGATTATGCATTAGGTCCATTGGATACAATAACTGCTATTCACGAAATAAAAAATATTGTACAAGAACAAAACACTTTAAAAATATTTTATCATCAACAATGGGATATTGCATTTATCAACGCAGATAAATTAAAAGGAAAAAAGTATGCATTTACTGTTTTTGATATTACTGGAAAATTGATTTTTAAAGAGGAAGGTAATTTAACATCGCAGTATTTTACAAAGGATTTAAGTATGCAAAGTTTTGCACAAGGAGTTTATATTGTCAAACTACAAACGGAAAAGGAAAAATTGAGTACCAAGTTTGTGAAATGAAAGTCCGAAGGCCAAGGAGAGGTCTGAAAATTATTGAAATTTCTTTTTATTGAATAGTTCCGATAGCTATTGAGACATAATTCCGCATTCTTAATTTTGCATTTTGCATTCTTAATTTTGCATTCTGCATTTTGCATTCTTAATTCTGCATTTTGCATTCTGCATTCAGAATGCAGAATGCAGAATGCAGAATTTAATTTCCTGATAAACTATCAGGAAATTAAATTATCACCCCGTCCTTCATCACCAACTTCCTATCTGCCATAGCTGCTAAATCAGGATTATGTGTAACAATCACAAATGTTTGTTGAAAATCTTCACGAAGTTTAAAGAACAACTCATGCAATTCCTTCGCGTTTTTAGTATCTAAATTCCCTGAAGGCTCATCGGCTAAAATTAAATCAGGATTATTGATCAATGCGCGTGCAATCGCAACGCGTTGTTGTTCGCCTCCCGAAAGTTCACTGGGTTTATGTTCCAAACGATCTTGTAATCCTAACTTAATAAGAAGTTCAGTAGCTCGTTGTTCGGCGATATTTTTTTCGGCGCCACCAATTAAAGCTGGTAAGCTCACATTCTCAATAGCGGTAAATTCTGGCAAAAGTTGATGAAACTGAAAAATAAATCCGATATGTTTGTTTCTAAAGGCAGAGAGTTTCTTCCCATTTAGCGACTGTATTTCTTGTCCATTGATAGAAATAGACCCTTGATCGGGCTTGTCGAGTGTTCCTAAAAGATGAAGCAAAGTGCTTTTGCCAGCTCCCGAGGCACCCACAATACTTACCACTTCTGCCTTCTTAATCTCCAGACTTATCCCCTTCAAAACCTGAAGATGATCATAAGACTTATATATACCCTTTGCGCTAATGAACATTTTGCAAATATAGGTTGTTCATTAACCTTCGAATAGCTTTTAAAATATTTGCTATCTCTAATCTCTTTCTCCTATTTTTGTCGCTTAAATCATAACGTGGGATTTTCACTAATAACAGAATTACCTTTCTGGTTCAGTATACTGTGCCTTATCGTCGGAGCATTTTATGCCTGGCTCATGTATCGCAAATCAACCATCCTTAAAGATGTTCCTGTGTGGCAAGCTAGGGTCATGGCTTTCGCCAGATTTTTACTCGTTAGCTTGCTTTGCTTCCTTCTCCTCGGACCAATGATCCGCACCATTATCCGTGAAGTGGAAAAGCCAATTGTAGTTTTAGCATTGGATGAATCGCAATCGATTATTAATAGCAGAGATTCTTCGAAGCTAAAAGAGTATTACAAAGCTGCTTTTGAGTCTTTAAAAGATGGATTAAAGAATGAATATGAAGTAAGGTCTTATGCTTTTGGCGATCACGTTCGTGAGAATCCTGATTACTATTTTAATGATAAAGAAACTGATTTCAGTAGTTTTTACGATGCGATGGATGTGCAATTTGCCAACAGAAATGTAGGTGCTATAGTGATTGCTTCTGATGGTTTGTATAACGAAGGTGATAATCCTGTTTATGGTCCAACTCGATTAAAAGTTCCTGTGTATACAATCGCTTTGGGCGATACAACTATCCGTAAAGATTTGGTGATTTCTAAAATCAATAATAATAGAATTGCATTTCTTGGAAATAGTTTTCCGCTGGAAGTGATTTTGGATGCACGACAATGCGCCGGAAGTAAAGCAACATTAACGATTGAAGAAGACAGCCTACAAATTTTTTCTAGAGCGGTTGATGTGTCTGGAAATAATTTTCATGCGAGTATTCCTGTATTAGTTGATGCGAAGAAAAAAGGTATTCGTCACTATGTAATTCGTATTACTTCATTGCCAGGAGAAGTGACGTACAGTAATAATTTGAAAGATGTTTTTATAGAAGTTGTTGAGAATAAACAAAAGGTTTTAATTCTTGCCAATGCTCCACATCCTGATTTAGGTGCGCTGAAAAACATCATTGAAACTAGTCAGAACTACGAAGTAAAAATTGATCAAGTAAATACTTTTGATGGACGATTAGGCGATTATAGTTTGGTGATATTGCATAACATTCCATCAGTTGCTCAAGGGATGAATTCAATTCTTGAAAAAATCAAAGCGTCTAATATTTCTACTTGGTTTATCCTCGGACCATCAACAAATATTACTGCCTTTAATGCCTTAGAAACAGGATTGTCGATTTCGCAATCGAATGAGAAGTTAAATGAAACATTACCAGTTTTAGCTCCTGAATTTAGCTTGTTCACTATTAGTGATGGCTTGAAACATGAAATAGGAAATTGGCCTCCGTTAAAAACGCCATTCGGAATTTATTCAACGAATAGTAATATTTATCCATTGCTTTATCAAAAGATTGGAAGTGTTGCAACAAAGCAACCATTATTATTTTTCTCAGAAAATGCTGGAAGAAAAACTGCTGTTTTAGCTGGAGAAGGAATATGGAAATGGCGCTTAGCAGATTTTAATGCAAATAATAAAAATGACCTCAGTACTGAATTGGTAAGTAAAGTTGTTCAATATTTAAGTGTGAAAGAAAACAGATCACCATTTCGTGTGTTAGCAAAAACTAATTTCAGAGAAAATGAAGCACTTATTTTTGATGCTGAATTATACAATCAAAGTGATCAATTAGTAAATGAACCAGAAGCTAAATTGACAATCAGCAATAATAGCGGCAAACAATTTTTATACACTTTTACAAGAACAGAAAAGGCTTATACTTTAAATGCAGGAATGTTTCCTGTTGGTAATTATCATTTCAAAGCTGAAGTAAAACTTGGCGATAAATTATATGCTCAACAAGGTGAATTTAGTGTGTCATCATTGCAATTAGAATCTGCAAATACTGTTGCCGATCATCAAATGTTGAATACGCTTGCAACAAGATCAGGAGCCGCTATGTTTGCTCCATCAGCTATCAATGATTTATTAAAAACGTTAAAGCAACGAGACGATCTTAAATCTGTTTCTTACTCTCATAAAAAGTTGAAAGATCTCATTAATATTCCATGGATTTTTGTTCTCTTGATTTCGCTTTTAAGTTTGGAGTGGTTCCTAAGAAAAAGAGCAGGTAGCTATTAAAAAATAGTTGATTTTTAGTAAAAAAAAAGAGACAATTCTTACGGGAATTGTCTCTTTTAGAAAAAAACCTACTTTCTTATGGCATCAAAACTTGATCTAATACATGTATTACACCATTTGATTGCATTACATCATACGTACTAATATTTGCAACTCCACCTTTTGAATCTTTCACAACAATATTGTGATTACCATTCATCATTACTGTTAACTCTTCACCATTAAGTGTTTTCAATGATGCTTTTCCGTTACCAGCCATGATAGCTTTTGATAAAGCATTATAATCATATTTTCCAGATACAACATGGTAAGTTAAAACTGCTGTTAATGTTGCTTTGTTCTCTGGTTTCAATAATGTTTCTACTGTTCCTTCTGGTAAATTTTTGAATGCATCATTTGTAGGAGCAAAAACTGTAAATGGTCCTTTTCCTGATAATGCTTCTACTAATCCAGCCGCTTTAACTGCAGCAACAAGTGTAGTGTGGTCTTTCGATTCAACAGCATTCTGAATAATATTCTTTGTTGGATACATTGCTTGATCACCAACCATTACTGTGGTTTCTTTCATTCCTTGAGCATGCATTGTTGCAGGCAGAATTGTTGCTGTAGCTAAACAAATAGCAATCATTAATTTTTGAGTCTTTTTCATTTTGTTAGATTTTTTGTGATTTACGTATTGAACGTTTTGTTTGGATTTATTTTATTGATTTATTTTTTTGTCATCTGTAATTATCAAGACAACAAGCACACTTACGGATATTTTAAAATCGTGGATTTATTTTAATGAAAATATTTGCGTATTTTATTTTCACTATAGATGATGACTTTTTTCAATGTAGTAAACAATTTTTTAACCAAATTGTTTACCCATCGAGATGTTTAATATTAATTTTAAAAATTGCACTTAAAAAAGAATGAGTTGGATTATATTAGAAATTAGGTGTTTAAGCCAGTTTAAAAATCCAAGGTTTTATTTTCTCCGTATGTGTCTGTAATCCCTAAAAAAATATATCATGCAAACAACTAAACGCAAACTATTACGGGTTGGATTATTCATCACTGTTATTGGGGCTTTGTCCTGGTATTCTGCAGTAAAATCCAATCTTCTGGAAGCCTCCAGTCATCGTGAAGCTCCACTTATTTCTAACGATCCATTAGCCGATAATACGGATCTTTATGCATTTCGCAGTCCTGACGATACCAACACGGTAACGATTTTGGCAAATTATATACCTTTTGAATTACCGATGGGTGGTCCAAACTATGCATCCTTTGGTGAGCATGTACGTTATGAAATACATGTTAAAAACGACGCTTCAACTACTGGTGATGATATCACTTATCGTTTTACTTTTAGTAAGATAAATGAAGACACTACAACGTTTTTTAATATTCGTCTTGGGGCAGAAAATCTTAAAACTTCGTACATCTGCGAAAAAAGTATTGCAGGTGGTCCATTCACAACAATCGTATCAAATGGTATCGTGCCTCCGCCAAATATCGGACCTCGCTCGATTGATACTCCAGGATTGGGCCTTGGCACTTCCTACGGCCAATTAGTTACCAATTCAATAGCAAATGCTAGTGGTGGTGGTAATGAAACAATTTATTGCGGACCAGCTGATGATCCATTCTTTGTTGACTTAGGTGGTATTTTCGATCTTGGTCAAACACGTCAATTAAGTTCAGGAGCTAATGGCCCTCGTGATGGCGTTGCTGGTTATAATGTTCATACAATTGCATTAAAAATTCCTATCTCAACACTTCAAAAAAATGGTCAAGATATTACGCAAGCTGCAAATATTCTTGATGGTAATTATGTTATTGGAGTATGGGCTTCAGCATCTCGTCCAGAAACAAAAACACTTAGTCCTAATGCTCCAACAACTTATGGTGGAAATTGGATTCAAGTTTCCCGCATTGGAATGCCATTAACCAATGAAGCAGTTATTCCGATTGGTGATAAGGATAAATGGAATGCATTAACTCCTTATACAGAAGATACATCTATGGAAAAATATTTTACAAATCCAGAGTTAGGATTGTACATGGATAATTCATTGTATGGAAGTGCAGTACCAGGATTACAAAATTTAAGAATTCAACGCGCTTCTCCTACAGTTTTAGGTAACGTAGATTTCGGAAATAATCATGATGGTTTATATGTATTGTATGGTAATGCTGCTACAACAGGAACAGCTTTAGATACAGCAATTTTTGGTAAATATTTATTGCGTCAAGGTCATCCTCGCTCTGCTGATTTACTTCCTATATTTTATTTAGGAGTTCCAAATCTTGCTCCTTATCAATTAGCAACAGGAAAAACTGCTGGTAATCCTTTATCTGCTGGAAAGCCTTTTATCAATAATTTCCTTCCAACTTTTGGTGATATGTTACGCCTGAATATGGCTGTTCCAGTAACTCAACGTAATGATCCAAAGTTTAGTTCAGAAGGTATTATTTCAGCAGCTGTTTTAGGATTAACAGATCCTGCATACAATACAAATACTTCAATCCAATTCATTCCAAATATGGATGGATTTCCAAACGGTCGTCGTTTAGAAGATGATGTAACACGTATCGAATTGCAAGCAGTAAGCGGCGCTGCATTAGCTGCTGTTGGTTTGTTTTATGATGATTATACTATCGGACAAAGTCCTGTTACACCTAACCTTCTTAATGTATTAGGATATTCAACTGGTGTTGAAAAAAATGATACTACTTTCCGAAGTGATTTCCCTTATGTTCAGTTACCATGGAATGGTTACCGTTATCATTTTGCTAATCAATAATTAGAAATAATTTTAAAAAGCATTTATCATATACTGAACAAAATTATTATCAATAAAAAATAACATAAACGAATGAAAACACTTCATAAAAATATACTCAAAATTGCACTGAGTTTAGGAGTAATTGGCGCTGTTAGTTACTACGCTGCTACTTCAAACCGGTTGCAAGCTTCCAGTCACCGTGAAGCACCATTAATTGCCGAAGATCCTCTTGCTGATAACACGGATGTTTACGCATTCCGCAGTCCTGATGATACAAATACTGTAACGATTCTTGCGAATTATATTCCCTTGCAATTACCTCAAGGCGGACCAAACTATGCATCGTTCGGTGAAAATATTCGCTACGAAGTACATATTAAAAATGATGCTTCAACACCAGGTGATGATATCACTTATCGTTTTACTTTCACTAAAATCAATGAAGATCCTACTACTTTTTTTAATATCCGTTTAGGGATGCAAAATTTAAAGACGAGTTATAAATGCGAGAAAAGAGTTGGAAGTGGACCATTCGTAACTATCGTTGCTAGTGGTACTGTTCCTCCTCCAAACATCGGACCTCGTTCAATCGATACACCTGGATTAGGTTTAGGATCTAGCTACGCACAGTTAATGGCAAATGCGGTAACAACTGCAACAGGTAATGGTGGAGAAACAATTTATTGTGGACCTGCTGATGATCCATTCTTCGTTGACTTAGGTGGTATTTTCGATCTTGGTCAAACTCGTGCAGGTGGTACTGGCGACAATGCTCCTCTAGATGCTGTTGCATGTAAAAATGTACATACTATCGCTTTGAAAATTCCTATTAGTACACTTCAAAAAGCTGGACAAGGTGTTTCTCAAGCTACAAGTATTCTTGATGGAAATTATGTAATAGGAGTATGGGCTTCTGCATCAAGAAGAAAAATTACAACATTAAATCCTGATGGAACGCAATCTGTTTCTGGTGGATGGGTTCAAGTATCACGTTTAGGAATGCCTTTAACAAATGAAGCAGTAATTCCAATTGGTGATAAAGACAAATGGAATTCATTAACACCATACAATGAAGATCCTGCAATGGAAGCTCATTTTACAAATCCAGAATTAGCATTGTATATGGATGATAGTTTATTTGGATCGGCTGTACCTGCATTGCAAAATTTAAGAATTCAACGTGCATCACCAACAGTTTTAGGTAATGTTGATTTCGGAAATACACATGATGGTTTATATGTTTTATATGGTAATCCAGCTACAACAGGAACAGCATTAGATACTGCAATCTTCGGAAAATATTTATTACGCCAAGGTCAACCTCGCTCTGCTGATTTACTTCCGATATTTTACACAGGTGTTCCAAATCTTGCTCCTTATCAATTAGCAACAGGAAAAACTGCTGGTAATCCTTTGTCTGCAGGAAAGCCTTTTATCAATAATTTCCTTCCTACTTTTGGTGATATGTTACGTCTGAATATGGCTGTGCCAGTAACTCCTCGTAATGATCCAAAATTTAGTTCTGAAGGGATTATTTCAGCTGCTGTTTTAGGATTAACAGATCCTGCTTATAACACAAACACTTCAATTCAATTCATACCTAACATGGATGGATTTCCCAATGGTCGTCGTTTAGAAGATGATGTAACACGTATCGAATTGCAAGCAGTAAGTGGTGCTGCATTAGCTGCGGTTGGTTTATTTTATGATGATTACACTATCGGACAAAGTCCTTTAACACAAAAATTATTTAATGTGTTAGGATATACAACAGGTGTAGAAAGTAATGATGATGGATTCCAAGCAATCTTCCCTTATGTTGCGATGCCCAAAAGTGGATTTGGAAATTGTGGCGGAAGTCAAACTACTACTGGCGTAAAAGAATATGGTTTAGGAATTGGTGCGCCAAGTGCAACGCTTGCGCAGAATTATCCAAACCCATTCAATAATAGCACGAAATTTAAATATGTTGTGAATTCTCCTTCTACCATCCGAATTGTAATTATGGATTTAAATGGAAAAATAGTTTCCAACGTTGTAAATGAGCGTAAGTCAGAAGGAATTTATGAAGTAAATTACAATGCTGCAAATCTTGCAACAGGTATTTATATTGCTTCGATCTATTCTAATAATCAAATTTTGCAATCGCTTAAAATCAGTTGCATTAAAAATTAATCTTTAATATTTAATGAACCGTTATTGCAGTTAGTAGTTTTAATTAACTGCAATAACGGTTTTAAAAAATTAGACAATGAAAAAATACCTACTACTACTTATTGCATTTTCAGGACTAATTGTAACAATCGTTTTAACGAGAAAAGACAGCACGCCTGCTTATAAATTACATGATCGTGTTGATGGAATTTCGAATTCAAGTGAATGGATTAATACCAAAAAAGCGATCGAAACTCTTGAAGATGAAATTCAAAGAAATCCAGATAATAATCCGATTAAATTAAAATTAGCGCAAGCTTATATTCAAGAAGGAAGAGTTACTGGTGATCATAATTATTATGATGCAATGGCATTCAAACTTATTCATACCGTACTTAAAAAAGATTCAGAAAATTTTGAAGCGTTATGTTGCCTTGCAACTTTAGAAGCATCAGCACATCAGTTTACGGATGCACTTGCTATTTGTGAGAAAGCAATTAAAATTAATCCTTACAATGCGTATATCTACGGTGTGCTTTGTGATTCACATGTTGAATTAGGCCAATACGATGACGCTGTAAAGGCAGCTGATAAAATGGTTAGCATTCGTCCCGATATTCGTTCTTACTCTCGTGTTTCATACTTAAGAGAAATTTATGGTGATTATCCCGGCGCTATTGAAGCAATGAAATTAGCCTTGAGTGCAGGCTATCCCGGTCTTGAACAAACCGAATGGACAAGAGTTTATTTAGG
Source organism: Bacteroidia bacterium (assembly GCA_038206385.1). Taxonomy (GTDB): domain Bacteria; phylum Bacteroidota; class Bacteroidia; order AKYH767-A; family OLB10; genus JANXSD01. The sequence continues at coordinate 12,265 of JBBRAW010000080.1, forward strand.
TCGACTTTATGAAATTACTGGAGATACTAAAACAGCTGAATTGAATTATAATAATGCATTAACTACCCGTCCAAATTATGCACCTGCTTTAGCCGGATTAGGAAGTATTGCTAAAGGAAAAGGTGATTATAAAAAAGCAATAAGTTATTATGCTAATGCAGAAAAACTCATGCAAGATTATAGCTACGAACAACACATCGCAGAATTATATCAATTAACAGGACAAAATGAATTAGCACAGAAATCATTTGATAAATCATTAGAAATGTTAATTAAACATCAACATCCAACCGATGAAGAAACTGGAATTGGTCACAACATTGACAGAGAACTAGCAAATGTATTTTTATCAATGAAACAATATGACAAAGCGTATACAAGTGCAAAAATTGAATACGATCGCCGTCCAAACAATATTGATGTAAATGAAACTTTAGCTTGGGCTTGTTATGGAAAGGGCATGACTAAAGAAGCCCAGTACTTCATATTAAACGCACTAAAAACAAAATCATCAAATGCAGAATTACTATGCAAAGCAGGAATAATTTTTCAAAAAAATAATCATCCGCTTGTTGCGCAACAATATTTAAATCGTGCATTTAAAATTAATCCAAATCTAAACCATGAACTAGCATCTTTAGTAGAGCCAAAAAAAACTCTAGTTTATGATACAAATAAATAATATTTTAAACAATAGAGTTGCGGTTCTTGTATTCGCAATAGTGTTGATAAGTATTCCCTCATTCGGGCATACCATCAATTATCAATTCGAAGACCGACCTACAACGGATGTATTTGGATATTATACATGGTTAGGCTTTCAACATATTCTTCCAAATGGATTTGATCATATCTTATTTGTTTTTGGTTTGTTCTTACTTAATCCGAAATTAAAATCTGTTATTGCGCAGGCTTCTTGTTTTACAATTGCGCATACTGTAACATTAATTTTAAGTGCGAATGGAACTATCCAACCAAATTCAAATATTATAGAACCCATAATTGCTTTATCAATTGTATTTATAGCGGTTGAAAATTTATTTACTACGGAGATGAAAGCAACTCGTTACTTCGTAATATTTGGATTTGGATTAATACATGGGATGGGATTTGCAACAGCATTAAATGATATTGGATTACCTCGTGATGCATTTTATACTTCACTAATTGCGTTTAACGTGGGTGTTGAATTGGGGCAAATAACAATTTTAGTTGCTGCATATTTTTTAATTGGAAAAATGTTTAGTGAAAAAGTTTGGTATCGTCAAAGAGTCGTTTATCCCTTATCAATTGGAATCGCTTTAATTGCTGGTTTCTGGACTATTGAAAGATTGTTTTTCACTAGTTAAATTATAATATGAAAAATATTTTAAAACTTCTGCGAGTAATTTTAGTATGTGTACTGATTTTTCAGTGCTGTGCTGGTTTTACTGTATTCAAAGTTTTAAGAGACAAACACAATCATAAATATATCCATTCAAAAGATTGCCAGTTAAAAAATTCTCTTGCATTAGATTGTTTTGATCATTGTAATGGAGTTCAAAATAATAGTGAAGAATCGCAAAAAAAAGATAAGAGCAGTGATGATCAAAATCTTCTTTCTCCTATAAATGCAATTTTAGTTAGTACTCAAAAAATTTACTCAAGTAAAGTAATAATTGTTCCGCATGGTATTTATAGGGATGTAAATGTTTTAATTGGAACAACAAAAACAATTTTTCAGCCGCCCAAATCGGCTTAGTTTTTTCATTCGCTTTTTTTTATTTCAAATCAATAAATAATTTATAATTATTTATTGGTTGAATTCCTATAACCATATTATTCAAATTTTATGAAAAAGAACTACTTATATATAATTCTATCTTTCTTTTTATATTCCAATATATATTCTCAATCAGCTATTATAAATGGCATTGTTAATGATAAAACCACATCAAAAACATTGCAAGCTGCAACTGTTGCTATTGATATATTAAAGTTACAAACGTTAACAGGTGAAGATGGAAAGTTTACATTTTCCTCCCTTCGTCCTGGAACTTATACCATCGTGATAAATAAAATTGGTTATAAAAGTGAAAGAACTACAATTGATTTATCCGATAATGAGACAAAAAATATTTCAATTAATTTAGAACCCAAGTTAACAAAACTTGCAACTGTGGAAGTGTTTTCTGACAAACCAGTTACTGCTGCATCTTCAACATATATCAGTCAAATTGATTTTGAAAATCGTCCTAAAAATTCAGCACAAGATATGTTGCGATTGGTGCCGGGATTATTTATTGCGCAACATGCAGGAGGAGGGAAAGCAGAACAAATTTTTATACGTGGATTCGATTGTGATCATGGTACCGACGTAGCCACGTATGTAGATGGGATGCCTGTTAATATGCCCAGTCATGGTCATGGGCAAGGTTATGAAGATTTGCATTTTTTAATTCCTGAAGTTGTAAAAGGAATGGAAATTTTTAAAGGTCCTTACTCGCCAAAGTTTGGTGATTTCGCAACGGGAGCTGCAGTTCAATTTAATACTTTAGATTCTATCGATAATAATCTTATTCAATTGGAATCTGGGGTTGTATCGGGAGTAAATGGAATTACTTCTAGCAGAGGTTTAGCACTTTTGAAATTGCCAGATATGGGATCGAATATTACTTCTTACATAGCTGCTGATGTTATTAAAAACAGAGGTTACTTCGAAAATTCACAACACTTTAATAGAGTTAGTCTTTTCTCCAAAACGTCTATTGCAGTAACTGAACATAGTCACGTTCATTTTTCAGTTAGTAGTTTCGGATCTTCATGGGATGCATCTGGACAAGTACCAGAACGTGCTGTAAATGCAGGTTTAATTTCGAGATTTGGTAGCATTGATAATTCGGAAGGTGGAACAACACAACGTAATAATATTAGCTTAACGTATCATACGCAAGTTGAAGCATCGGAATTTGAAACACAAGTTTATAGCTCCACTTATCGCTTTAAATTATTTTCAAACTTTACACTCTTTTTGAATGATTCAATAAACGGAGATGAAATTGAGCAAGATGACAATAGAACAATTCGTGGATTAAATTCACATTATACCATATCTCACATGATGGGAAATATGCATAACAAATTTACTTTAGGTTATTCATACCGTGCAGATGAAATTGAAAATGAACTTTGGCATGCTGCAAAAAGAATTCGTTTAACTGAAAGTGCACACGCGTTAATTCATGAACGCTCAACAGGAATATATGCAAATGAAGTTTTTCGTTTTAGTGATCATTTTCGTGCCGAAATAGGAGGTAGGTATGACTATTTTATTTTTGATGTGGAAGATCAATTGCCTACCGATTCTGCGCACACAAATTATTCTGGTTTTAATTACCAAACTTTATTAAGTCCTAAATTAAATTTCATTTATACTCCTTTTGATAAACTTCAAATTTTCTTGAATGCTGGAAGTGGTTTTCATTCAAATGATGCACGTAGCGTTGTGCAACAGCCAAATGATCATACTCTACCACGTGCTGACGGTGCCGAAATAGGAACGCTAATTCATTTGGGAAATAAATTTGTAATTACTACTTCATTTTGGTGGATGGATTTAGAAAATGAATTAGTATATGTTGGTGATGATGGTACAACTGAAAACAAAGGACCAAGTAGAAGGACAGGAATCGATATTAGTGCACGACAACAATTTTCTTCGTGGCTCTTTGCGGATGTGGATATTAACATAGCTAAGAATGTATTTATTGATAAATTGTATGGAACACAATTAAAAAGTGATTATAATATTCCTCTTGCTCCAATATTAACTTCTGCAGGTGGATTAACAGCAAAATTTCAAAATGGATTTGAAGCTGGATTGCGTTACCGTTACATGGCCGAACGACCAGCAAATGAATCTAACACTGTTAAAGCTCGAAAATATACTGTGTTAGATTTATCAGCTAACTATAAAACTGAACATTATAAAATTGGTGTAGTAATAGAAAATATTTTCAATACAAAATGGAATGAAGCACAATTTGATACTGAATCACGATTGCCTTTCGAAACAAAATCTGTTGATGAGTTACATTTCACCCCAGGAACGCCTTTAGCAGCTAAGTTAATAGTGGGATATATATTTTAAGTCGTAATGAAATATTAAGAATATTTTAGCTTTTTCTTTTTAATACATGAAACCATTATGATGTGTTTAGAGAAAAATATTTAACTTGTCATTGAATTGATATTAACGTCTGAGTGTGAAATAACTCCAAGTTAAGATCAAATATAAACAAATTCTAATGGTTTAAAAATAATTGAATTTGGAAGGTTTAAATTAGCGAAAAAGCTATTTATATGTGATGGATAAATACTACTTGAATGGATTTTGTAAAGGGAAATAATTGGGAATAGTTAATCTTATTTGCCTAATAGTTATTGATAGTAAAGATCATTCGAAAATTTGTACTTCCTACTTATCAATAAAATGAAATATTTTAATTATTTAATCGTTAAGATCATTGTTTATTTACCTAAATCCTTTAGTGAAT
>JBBRAW010000081.1:0-16672 GCA_038206385.1 Bacteroidia bacterium
CAATAATATAGGTCTTATCTTTTTGCCTGCGTACTGTCCTGAATTAAACCCCGCAGAAAGGATGTGGGAAATAATAAAAGCAAATTTTACTGGATGTCTATTCAAAAATTTAGAACAATTATCAGACTTTATTGAAAAGCAAGTAAATCAATTAACAGAAAAAGTAATTATTTCTGCTTGTTCATATCCTTACATTTTTGAATATTTAGATTGGACTATTTATGATTTGTATTTGGTATTAGAAGTATTTTGAATTTCACTCGGAGATGGAGTGCAAGTCACACTGTTCCATGCTCTAACTTGTATTTCTGCCGACTGGCAATCATCTTTTAATCGGAAATTTGTACCGTCATAAAAGTCGGTGAAAATAGGACGGTTGCCATTAAAAATTGTATTGACAGGCGCCCCGTTACAATTAGATTCGAGAGCAAACGTGGCGAGAATTGCTCCTGAGTTTGCATCTACATAAATCCGTTTTTCACTCGCCGGACTAGCTGATGAAATATCAAAACGGTAAGCAAGTTTGAAGGAAGGCGTTTGCCCAGGAGTATTAAAATAAACCGAATACCAGCATAGTTCTCCCTTTGGAAAATAAGTTGCCGCAGGATTTTTTGTCCTCTCCTTCAAATTATTTTCCCAAAATTGATCCTCCCATTTGAAACGTTCAGCGCCTACATATTTTTTTGCAGCATCAAACGCAGCATCTTCTTTTAGAGCAGGCACAGGAGAAAGAGCAGAAGACATATCTGCCGCTTGTCCGTTGAAATAATTTACACTTCCATCTTTAACATGAACAACATACGTTGCATTCTCAACAGGAACTCCTTTGAATGTTTGCTGATAACGCTCATGCGTAAATCCGAGTTCATCATGTTCTTGTTTTAAAGATTTGAAATCAACATCAGCATTTGACTTCATGGTGCTTTTGAGCCATGGAATAAATTCCGAGCTGCTGATTTTTTTTGTTTCCTCAAAGCGAACAAATGAAGGAAATGATGTTGCTATGCCTTCTTTGACAAATGAAGCACCTGGAATTTTTTGTTGCGCCTCCTGACCATTAAATTCCTTTGGAAGAGTTGATATTCTGCTCTGTGAATAAAGCAATGGAGCAGACCAACTAATCAATGCTATCAGGATAGCAAATTGTTTGATTTTTTTCATGTTAGTTAGGTTTTAAAATTATTAATTAATGTTTGATTCCTTAAGAATATTTCAGGCTGAAAACTATGCTTGACGTCTAATGTTTCCCTGTGTAATTCTATGAAAAAAAATAAAATAGTAAAATAGCATGATAGTGTTAACACGAAAGTGTTAGTGTATGCATCTGAAAAATAAAGTCGGATAAAACTAAAGAGATTGATTCTCTTTTAATGAAAAGCTTTGTTGATTGCATCGGTGCGCGACTGCACATGTAGTTTGCGGTAAATACTTTGTGTATGCCTTCTGACCGTTTCGATGGAGATGGAAAGTTTCTCAGCTATTTCTTTGTAGCGATAACCAAGTGACAGTAAGTGGAGTAATTCCTTTTCGCGTAACGTTAATGAGGATGTTTCTTCTGTCATCACCGTTTTATGAGCAAGCATCATAGAGACTACTCTTCGAGCGATACTTGCTGACATTGGTGAACCGCCTTGGTGTAATTCTCGTATAGCTTCCACTAATTTCTCGGGAGAAGTTTTCTTTACAATGTATCCTGTGGCTCCGGCAAGAAGCGCATTAAAAATTTTTTCGTCCTCTTCGTACACCGTACACATCATAACCTGAATGCCTGGACAAATTTCCATTAGTCGTTTCACACATTCAATCCCGTTCATACCTGGCAGATTAATATCCATCAATACGATATCAGGATTTAGCAATGGAATTTTTTTTAATGCGTCTTCAGCATTTTCAAAAACAGCATCGCACTTAAATCCCTTTTCCGAAGAAATGGTTTCTTCGAGCAGCCTACGGATGTCGGGATCATCCTCTACAATCGTAATATGTATATCGGGCATTTGCTTTTTATCGGAGGTAAAAATATTTAATCAATTTATCCTGTGCAATAACAAGTTTGTGTTATGAAAATGGAAATGAAACACTAACATGCGTTCCTTTGTCATTCTTAGCGGGAGAATCAATAGCAAACGTTCCTCCAATTTCAATCATCCTTTGTTTCATATTTCGAAGCCCATTTCCTGGGTTATCCAAAGAAAGACCCCGACCGTCATCACTGATATTCACTAGAATTACTTTTCCAGATAATTCAATATGGATAGAAACAATTTCCGCGTTACTGTGCTTTGAAATATTATGAAGTGCTTCTTTAACTACTAAAAAAATATTTCTTCTTGCTTCACCAGAAAGTGCAGCTTCAGGAATTATGTCTGGGATGAGTACCTGCAATTTAATTTTTGTATCTTCAAAATATTCGTATCCATATTTATGGATGTGTGCGATCAGATTTTGCAAAGAATCATTTCGCATATTGAGTGCCCAGATTATTTCATTCATATTGTCAACCAATTCGCGTGCAGAAGATGACATGCGCGAAATGATTTGTTCATTTTTAAAGTCAGCATTCTTTCTTAACTGATCTCCCATCATCACAATTTTAGTAAGCCCTGAACCAAGATCATCATGCAATTCACTACTGATACGTGTGCGCTCAGAATTTATTCGCTGTTGCTGCTCGAATGCGCGATGTTTAATATTTATTTTTCGTCTGAAATAAATTGCTACTACGCCTGCGATACATCCTCCTGAAAATAATGCAATAAAAATTCTAAACCACCATGTCGACCAAAACGGAGGAAGGATGGTGAACTTTAATGCATCTATTTCAGTACCATTTTCGTCGTTTCCAGCGGATGCTTTTAATTTAAAAATATAATCCCCGGGTGCAAGATTCGAGTAGTTTGCAAACGTGTTGTTGCCTGCCTCATTCCACGCCACATCTAACCCTTCCAAAAAATAAGAGAACTTGATTTTATCTCCGTTCTTGAAATCAACACAGGTATATTCAATGTTAATGTAATTCTGGTTGTATGAAAGTTTCAGAGGTTGAGATAAATCTACAGTAGTATCTTTTCCGTTGATTTGAATTTTTTGAATATAAAGATTCTGAGTCGTTAATTTTTTATTAAGATCATCAGGATTAAAATAAACAACAGCATGAGAGGTTAGCAAGTAAACAAGATTACTAGCGGAATCGAAAAAAGATGAACGCATAAATTCCTCATCAGGCAAGCCATCTGTAAGGTCAAAATTTTTAAATTTCCTTTCGACAGGATTAAATACTGCAAGCCCGTTATGTGTTCCCAACCAGAGATTTCCGTCATGATCTCGTGCTATGGATTTTACAATCTCGTTGTTAAGTCCATAACTTCGGGAGAAACTTTCAGTTCTATTCGAAACATAATTATATCGGAGCAAACCATGACCTGCTCCTGAAGCAAGCCAAATGGTGTTGCCAGAGTCCGGTAAAATGTCACTTATGCTTTCTGAAAAATGTTCATCAGTAAATTTTGTTATAGGAAGCTGGGTAAAAGAATTAGATGTTCTATTCCATAAAGCGAAACCCTGCGGAAGGACAGTTGAAAACCATATATTTCCCATTGGATCTTCCTTGATTTTATTGAAATAATATAATGGAAAATCTTGTGGACCTGGATTGTCATGATAAACATACTTTTTCATTTTTTTTTCTGCATTAGAGTAGTGAACAAGTGAAAGCCCACTTCTGAAACCAAACCAATAGTCAAAATGAGAATTTTGAAAAATTGCAGAGACTTCGTCTTTAGGTATTGCTGCAAATATGCCCGTCGGTCTGGTAAAAACATTCTTAAGGATATCATAAATGAAAAATCCGGCTGCAGTTCCGACCCAAATGTTTTTCATTTTGTCAACATATACTCTATTGATTATATTTTCATATCCCGACAAAGATGCGCTAACAGTTTTTTGTTTTACAACTCCTGTTTTCAAATCGATAACAGACAATCCGTTATTCATAGTTCCGACAAGAAGATAGCAGGAATCATAAAGAGTCATACTTGCCAATTCCGCAAGCGGTTGATTAATGCCGTTTCTAAATTCGTCGGAATAATAATGAAAGGGCGATTTTGCAAGATCCACTTTACTCAATGCTTCGCTGTTGGCAATCCAAAGATTTTTTTCTTTATCCAAATACATTCTTGAAATTGCATCTGAAGCTAATGAGTAAGGGTTGTAAATGTCATGAGTGTATATTTTACTAGTTCCACCAACAGGATTGAAATCAAATAAGCCGCCACTTTCACTTCCTAAAATCAATTTATTATTCCACGGAATTATACCGTTAATAGTATTATAAGTGCTGGAAAATATTGTGCCTTTCGGAGCAAACGAATATTTCTTTATCGTTTTATTTTTTATATCATACTTCAATAAACCAAAACCCCAGGGAGAATACCATATTATTTTATTTTGCTTGTCGAAGTAAAATCCACGGATAGCCATTTTCTGAAAAAGCGAGTCGTGTGAATTATTAAAGCTAGTTACTTTTAGCGTATTATTTTCAATCATCACAATACCCAAATTATCTGAAGGAATCCATAGATTCCCACTATCATCAATTGTAGAATAACTAATGGTAATCGCTATTCCTTTTAAATCCTTCCCTTCAGGAGAATCAGTAAAACGGATCTTAAAATTAAGCAACGAATCGAAAATATCTATGATACCATTATAGTTGACCCAAAGATTTTTTTTTGAATCAGTAAAGACATTCCTAATATATATATTTTTTCTGGCTACTGAATTATTTTTTTTTAGCCGAAAGTTTTCAAAACGATTGCTATAAATATTGTAAACACTTAACCCGTCATTGGTTCCAATTATGAGCAATCCGCCTGGCAATTCTGTCATTGAATTTATAACATTGCCAGAAAGCGAATTTGAATCAGATGAATTGTTATAAAATTTTTGAAAGGAGATTCCATTGTAACGGTTCAAACCATTCTGGGTGGCAATCCATAAAAAGCCCCTACTGTCCTGTAAAATCTGACCGTATTCTTTTGCCGATATGCCGTCTTTGACCGTATAATTTTCGAAACGGAATTGAACGGGCTGACCGAACGAAAAATTAAGCAGCATTGCAAAACAAAAAACTCCAGTTAAGAAAACGATTTTTATTTTATCAGACATGTTTATTTTCGTTCATATTTGCATGCCAATTACAAACAGTAAATATAGAAATTAAGAACTCTACGAAAGTATAAATTAATTTAACCGAGATTATGCAAAAGCATAAAATAAAGTGAATAGAGTAATGATACTTATAGATTAAAAAATACTTTTTTTTCAATAAAATTTCAATTCTTTTGAGTAATTGATAATTTATTGAAAGGTTTACTAAGTAAATAAGTTCAGGCATCCAAAAATTAATTCAGGCCTCCCTAACCCTCCGAAGGCGGGACCTAAATAAAATGTATTTCCCGAATGCTTCTTAATCAATCTGAAGACACTATTAATATAATAAAAATTTGTGCATAAGCAATGAAAGAAACGGTGCGGTTGTGGTCAAGCGTAAGTGCAAACTATCAATTGATGTACCGATGAAGTTTATAGAAAGCAATGTATTTTGATTTTACTTAATAGCCGTTATAATTAGCAGATTGTTCAATTGATAGCTGGTTAAGCTTGTGTGCTTTTCTTTGGTTACTTTCTTTTGCCCACCAAAAGAAAGTGACAGAACATAAATTGGATAACGATTATTTATTAAAGTCAAAAAATAATTCTGTTTTAAAAAAATAATAAAATACGCTTACCAATCCTTCTTCTTATCACTCGCAACAGCTTTCATCGACTTCTCTAAATCTTTTGAAATCTCGCGGGCTTTGTCGTTGAGTTGTTGCAAATAAAAATCGTATTCTGGTTTATAGTAGGCGTTGGTTTTATCGGTCCATTTTTCGGCAGGGAAATACGATGCCTGCTTCCAATTAAATTCGGTAATGTCGTACTTAAATTTCCCATCTTTAAACATTAACTTCAATGTATATTGAATAACACCACCATCCGTTGCAACGCCATTTTTATTTATAGGATTTGAAATTTTAAATCGCGCTTTGCAAACTATATTTCCTTCAATAGAATCTCTTTCACGAATTACATCTGTTGGATTTTTATAATAAACATTGCACCAATCTAATGCTTTGTTGTACAACTCTAATTTCTTCATTGCAGCAACCTCCACTACTCCTGTATAGCTAAACAGTTTTGTGCTTTCATCCATTGGAAGTTTAGGCGATTGATTTACTTGTTGTGCAAATGCAGCGCAAGTAAAAATCATCAAGATGGTCAATAATTTAATCGACTTCATTCTATAAAATATTAAAATTGTAATTGGGTGTAATCTATCAACAAATATAATTATCCTTTAACAGGAATCTTAATTCGTTGTCCGCTTTTTAAAAATGTACCTCTTCCCATCTTGTTCACCTTTTTTATTTGGTCTACAGTTGCTTGGTAACGTTGAGCGATATTCCATAAAGTATCACCTGGTTGAACCAAATGATAAATAAAAGTAGGCTTTGCATTTTGCGCAAGAACCTTTTTCACTTTGGGATGAAAATCGGCTTTAGCTTGAACAGGTTTGTTGATTTGTGCATCTTTATTTAACAAAGAAGAATCCGCAACAGCGCTAACACTTTCAACAGTAACTTCGGTATTACATTCTGGACTATTTTCAATTGGCTTTTCTGTATCCGCATAGGTTTCATCCGGATCTACAACAAGCTTAACTGGAACTCTACGTGATACCGTTGTGTAAATATTTAAATGCTGACCAGGACGAACAACAGAACCTTTTAAATTATTCCAATGTTTGAGATCTGCCATTGCCACATTATTTCTATCAGCAATTCGTCCGAGGTTATCACCTTTACGAACGGTATAAGGCTTTTTAATTTTCTGCGCAACAATTTTGTAAGTGTAAGCATACGATTCATCAGACGTATCCTTATGACGTTGTTCAACTTGCGGATGAATAACTGCAAGTCCGCGATTAACGCTATCGAGATACAAACGTGATTGTGCTAAATCAGGAGTAGCATCACCTAAACGACCAATCTTAATTGCATCATAATATGAATTAAGCATGGAAGCAACAATACTATTTCTCACCCATGGACTACGTACTCCAAAAACAATTGAAATCATGCGATGATCACCACGATTAGAAGTTGCAACTAAGCAAAAACGAGCGGCCTTCGTGTATCCAGTTTTTATTCCATCCACTTCATTATTATAATTTATCACCAAGCCATTATGATTGCGATAAGTATCATGACCTTTTCCATTTGAAACAGTAGCATAAGGAATAGAAGTTATCTCTGTCATTTTTGGATATTTCAATACTTCCAATGCAAGCGTTAACATATCACGAGCAGATGCCGAATTATCTAATTCATTTATTACAGCTGGTAATCCTGAAGTATTGCTATACGCTGTTTTCTTCATTCCAAGCTCCGCGGCTTTTTGATTCATGCGTTCTACAAAAGCATCTACAGATCCAGAACAATGTTTTGCGATCCACATCGTACTTTCATTATGTGAAGCAACCATTGCCATCTTTAAAAGATCTTCAAAAGAATATTCTTCTTTCGACATTACACATGCGAATCTTCTTCTGCTAATTTTCTTTTTAAAAGTTCTTGTAACAATGATATGATCATCTAAACAAACATTACCAGCAGCAAGATCTTCCATTGCAAGTAATCCAACCATCATCTTCGTTAAAGAGGCAATCGGATAGGCGTAATCCATATCCTTTTGCCACACGATTTTATTACGTTTGATATCATATAATAAACCAGCTCTTACTTCATCTTCATCAGCAACAATTCCTGGAATGGTATCAAAAACGGGAGGAGCCATCACATAACGTGAAAGCGTGTCATTTCCATTTGCTTTTGATTGATTATTAAACACGAAAGCACATATCGCAAAGCACACTAGAAATAATCCTCTAGCGTTATTTTTAGAAATTTTCGTTTCGTTATTTTTCACCTTATGCAATAATACTTTTTTCATTCATTGCTATCTACACTAATTCAACTCAATTTAAACAGAACTATGTTAATATTATTGTACGGCATTTTTTTGATAGAGTTACGTGATTCGATTATTAAAATCGTACTTGCACTTATTGGATTAATAAGTTTTTCAATAGTAGCAAATCAATTCTTAATTTCCGTTTCTTTAATGATATAAAGCAGACAAAAATTTTAATAATCATCTAATATTTAACTAAGGTACGAAGATTATTCTCTTCGGATTATACAAAAACGAGCTATTTCTGACAGAATCAGCTTTTTTTACTCTTCAGCAATACTTCGGCAATAACGAGATCAAAAGGAACGGTGATTTTAAAATTCGATTCTTCACCTTCTACAAGAAAAACTTTATTGCCTGTAGATTCGTACAGAGATGCTTCATCAGTAAAGTTTGCGAAATCTGTTTTTGCAAAAGCAGTTTTTAATTTCGACACCTTAAATACTTGTGGCGTTTGTACCGCACGATAGCTTGATCGAGGTACTGTTATGCTTTCACCATTTCCATTCACTTCACGTAGCGTATCCTTAACATCAATAACAGGAATTGCCGAATCATGTGCTTCAGCTTCACAATATAATCGTTCAATCATATCAGAAGAAACAAAGGGACGTACAGCATCATGAATCGCTACCAAACCCTCTTCATTGATCACTTCTAAACCATTTTTTACCGACTCTGCTCTACTCTTACCTCCACTCACAATGCGATAATCGATTTTGAAGTTATAGCTTGAACAAAGTTCTTCCCAATAGCGGATATAATCTTTGCTCATCACTAAAATAACTTCCATGTTTGGATGTTGGAAGGCAGCAATGGTATGCATCAAAACGGGAATACCATTGAGGGATAAAAACTGTTTGGGCAGAGCTCCTTGCATTCGGATGCCCTGCCCACCAGCTACAATTATAACATAGCGTTTCATTAATCGAGAATCAGCATGGCATCACCATAACTATAAAAACGATATTTTTCTTTTTGTGCAATTCGATATGCTTCCATTATTAAATCATAACCACCAAAGGCAGTTGTCATCATCAATAATGTTGATTCAGGCATGTGAAAATTGGTGATCATCATGTTTGCAATACTGAATTCATAAGGTGGGAAAATAAATTTGTTTGTCCATCCCGAATTTGGCTTCAACTCACCCATAGTAGAAACTGAAGTTTCGATCGTACGCATTGTAGTAGTACCTACAGCACAAATATTTTTCTTAGCTGCTTTACCTCTATTAACGATATCTACTGCTTCTTGTTCGATAGCGAATTGCTCCGAATCCATTTTATGTTTTGTAAGATCTTCCACTTCTACAGGACGGAAAGTTCCAAGACCTACATGCAATGTCACTTCTGCTATATTAACACCTTTTAACTCAAGGCGCTTTAACAATTCACGACTAAAATGCAATCCAGCCGTTGGAGCTGCAACAGCACCTTCCGTACGAGCGTAAACCGTTTGGTAGCGTTCTTTATCTGCTGCTTCTGTTTTACGTTTGATGTATTTAGGAAGTGGTGTTTGTCCTAGTTGTTCTATCACATCACGAAATTCTGCTGACGTACCATCAAACAAGAAACGTAACGTTCGTCCGCGTGAAGTAGTATTGTCGATTACTTCTGCAACCAACATATCATCATCACCAAAATACAATTTATTTCCGATACGGATTTTACGTGCAGGATCCACTAAAACATCCCACAATTTACTTTCTGCGTTTAATTCACGAAGCAAGAACACTTCGATTTTCGCTCCTGTTTTTTCTTTATTTCCATAAAGACGAGCAGGGAACACCTTTGTATTATTCAACACAAGAACATCTCCATCATTGAAATAATCAATAATTTCCTTGAAAACTTTATGCTCTATTACTCCTGTTTTACGATGGATAACCATCATACGTGACTCATCACGATTAGCCATTGGATGTGTTGCTAATAGCTTTTCGTTGAGACTGAATTTGAATTGTGATAATTTCATTTGCTTACGGGCTTAATGAACCGATTTATATGTAAAGACACCACCTGCGATTTAATGCAGCTCGTTCTTTAAGATTTTATAACACTTATGTAAGGATTCCCTGAAAAGGAGTGCAAAGATAGCTCTAAAACAGGTTTAAAAACTAATAGATGTCCTTTAATTTATTGATTATCAATGAATAAAAACTTTTATTTGATCTAATGAATTAGTTTACAGAGAATTATAGAAGAATTAATTGTTTTGTTTAACAATTATATTCCTTTCAGATTGCATTTCTTCGATTGTTTTGGCGTTTTTGAGAAGGTAATTACCAATTCTAGTTCTGCATAAGGCGGTCAGATGTGCCCCAACCTGCAACATTTCGCCCAAATCTCTAGCAAGTGATCGGATGTAGGTTCCTTTACTACAAACAATTCTAAAGTCAATTTCTGGCAAAGCAATGCGTGTGATTTCGTATTCAGTAATTGTTAATGTTCTTGATTTCAATTCAGCAGTTTCGCCTCTTCTTGCCAAGGTATAAGCGCGTTCTCCATTTAATTTAATTGCTGAATGCATGGGAGGAATTTGTTGGATTTCACCAATAAATTTACTTACTGCTTCTAAAATCATTTCTTCAGTTAAATGAGAAATGTCACATTGATTTTCTCTTTCGGTTTCTAAGTCAAAGGATGCAGTTGTAGCGCCTAAATAAAAGGTGCCTGTATATTCTTTTTCTGCATCTTGAATAACAGAAATTGTTTTTGTTTTTTTGCCAGTACAAACAACTAATAAACCTGTTGCTAATGGATCTAATGTTCCGGCATGACCAATCTTTTTTACGTTAAGAATGGGCTTCAATTTCCGTACTACATCAAACGAAGTCCATGTTAATGGTTTAAAGATTAGTAGCACTTCACCATCATTGGAAACTATTGATTCCATTAATTAATTTTCAAATCAGCGCCCAGAATAACTAGAATAATAATTACCACTCCTACTGCTATACGGTAATATCCAAATACGCGAAAACCATGTTTAGTTAAAAATGTGATGAATGATTTTATTGCCAACATTGCAACAATAAATGCAAGCACATTTCCAACTAGTAACAACATTATTTGATCGTGTGAAAAACTTGCACCGGTTGCTGAAAGTACTTTATAATACTTGTACATTTTATAAACTGTTGCGGCAAACATTGTTGGTACTGCTAAGAAAAACGAAAATTCAGCTGCTGTTTTACGACTTAATTTCTGTGTTAATCCACCGATGATTGTTGCAGCAGAACGTGAAACGCCGGGCACCATTGCAATACACTGAAACAATCCAATTTTGAATGCTCTTAAATAAGTGACTTCTTCTTTATTAGCATTTTCTTTTTCCACTAAAAGTTGATCAATAAAAACTAATAATATTCCACCAGCTAATAAAGTAAATCCAACAACTAAAACATTACCGAGAAGTTCATCAATCACATCATCCAATAGCCATCCTAAAATTGCTGCTGGAATAAATGCAACAAACAATTTAAAATAGAAATCCAATGATTTAAAAAAGCGTTTGAAATACAATACAACAACAGATAAAATTGCACCGAATTGAATTGCTACGGTAAACAATTTTGTAAATGGTTCTTCAGCAATTCCCATCAGCGACGAAGCAATTATCATGTGTCCCGTTGAGGAAACTGGTAAAAACTCCGTTAGGCCTTCGATGATGGCCAATATAATTGCTTCAAAAATTTTCATCGTACTTAATCTGCCTTTTTAACGATCGCATAAACGCCAATCACATAACCGATGATCACAACAATTGGAGCAAGCGTAATTCTTCTAAAAGAAAATACTTCTTCATTAAAAATTGATGGGTCGGTAGGTTTACCACCAGCCATTAACATGTATCCTATTATCAACACTATTGCACTAATTCCTAATAACACATAGTTCTCTCGTCCGAAGGCGAATGCAGCTGTGTTAATGATTGGATCTTTTGCAACAGTAGATTTAACAGTTGATGCGCTGCTAATTTTTGCGTTTGTATTTTTTGCCATGATATATTAGTAAAGATCTTCGGTTCGGTAACGAAGGTATTTATTCACTGCGAACCAGGTACATATTAAAGATAGGAATATGCCAACAAGTAACATAGAACCAGCAACTATTGTCATTAAACGTATATCTCTTATTAAACTGAGTTCTGGAACTTTTTGCAAAGCAAGATATAATAAACCAGATAACAATAGTAGCGAAATAATTCCGCCAAGAATACCATTCCAAATACTACTAAGCATAAATGGTTTGCGAATAAACCCCTTTGTAGCTCCAACGAGAATCATACTTTTAATAAGTAATCGCTTAGAATATAAAGAGATGCGAATAGTATTATTGATTAACGCTACCGAAACAAAGATCAATAAAACGGAAAATGTTAAGAGAATTATTGTGATTGCGCTGAGGTTTCTATTAATACTTTCTACTAATGAAGCCTGATATTGCACCTCCTTAACCAAAGGATTTGTTTTTAAGGAGCCGATAAAACTCTGAATGGTGGCATTATCAACAAAATCAGCGCGCATTCGAACATCAATTGAAGGATATAATGGATTGTATCCCAAGAAGGAGATAAAATCTTCTCCCAATTCGTTTTTCATCTCAATAGCAGCTTCTTCCTTTGATACAAAACGTGCACTTTTCACATATACTGCTGAACTAACTCTTGCAATTAAATCATTGACAGCCAAGCTATCTGAATCTGGCTTAAGCTGAATGGAAAGTTCGATATTTTCTTTTACGTACGATGAAAGCTTTTGTGCATGGAGTAATAAAACGCCTAAAACGCCCAAAAGAAAGAGCACCAAACCGATACTTATTATTGTAGAGATCCTCGATGATCGATGTGTTTTACGTACAATTCTGTGCTCTTCTGCCATATCTAACCTTGAATCGACAAAAGTATAAAAAAACAGTCCCCTCCGATGAGCTATTGATGTAGACAGCAAAGGTTTTTGTTACCTTCGTGTCCCTTATTTTAACAGAGTTTATGGAGTACAATTTCCGCGATATAGAAGGTAAATGGCAAAATTACTGGCGCGAACAACAGTCTTATCGTACAGAAATCGACACAAAAAAGCAGAAATACTTTGTGTTGGATATGTTCCCTTACCCGTCTGGTGCTGGCCTTCATGTCGGTCATCCGTTAGGTTATATCGCGTCTGATATTGTATCTCGTTATAAAAGATTGAAAGGGTTTAACGTTTTGCATCCAATGGGATACGATGCCTTTGGATTACCTGCTGAGCAATATGCAATTCAAACTGGACAACATCCAAAAGTTACTACGGAACAAAATATAAATCGCTATTGCGAACAACTTGATAAAATTGGTTTCTCATTTGATTGGAGTCGTGAGATTCGTACGTGCGAACCCAATTATTATAAATGGACACAATGGATTTTCATAAAACTTTTTCATTCGTGGTACAATCCGAAATTAGATAAAGCTGAACCGATCGAAAATCTAATTCATCTTTTCGAAATGAATGGTTATCCTGCTGATACAATTGAAAACTTTACTGGAAATATTGAAATAGAAATCCAACAGTTTTCTGCTGCTGATTGGAAATCATTTGGTGAAAAAAAACAGCAAGAAATTCTTTTAAACTTTCGTCTCGCTTACTTAAGTGAAGCATGGGTAAATTGGTGCGCGGGTTTAGGTACTGTGCTTGCGAACGATGAAGTGAAAGATGGCGTTAGTGAACGTGGCGGGTTTCCTGTTGAACGTAAACGCATGCCGCAATGGAGTTTAAGAATTACAGCTTATGCAGATCGATTAATAAAAGATTTGGATGAATTAGATTGGACAGATTCAATTAAAGAAGCACAGCGAAATTGGATTGGAAAAAGTGAAGGAACATCTATTCGTTTTCAATTGAAACAGCATGCTGAATCAGTTGATGTTTTTACTACTCGTCCGGATACTATTTTTGGTGTTTCATTTGTTACGCTTGCACCTGAACATGCATTGGTAAATCAAATTACTACTGATGATTATCGTGATGCAGTTAACGAATATGTTACGATAGCAAAAAATCGTACGGAGCGCGAACGACAAGCTGATGTAAAAAGAATTTCAGGACAATTTACTGGTGCTTATGTCACACATCCATTCACTGGAAAAGATATTCCAGTTTGGGTTGGTGATTATGTATTAGCAGGATATGGTACTGGTGCTGTGATGGCTGTTCCCGCACACGATTCGCGTGATTATGCTTTTGCTAAATATTTTGATTTAGCAATTCCTCAAGTTATAGAAATTCCTTCGGATGCAAATCATTCTGGTTTAGATAAAGAATCGTATGATGAGAAATCGGGGAAATTAATTAACTCCGATTTTTTAAATGGTTTAGATGTTAAGGTTGCAATTCGTAAAGCAATTGATGCTATTGAAAAAAATATTTTTGGAAAAGGTCGTGTGAATTATCGTTTGCGTGATGCTGCTTTTGGTCGACAACGTTATTGGGGAGAACCGATTCCTATTTATTATAAAGATGGAATTCCTTATACGATTGATGAAAGTGATTTGCCATTAATCCTTCCGGAGATTGATAAGTTTCAACCAACGGATGATGGCAATCCTCCACTTGCTCGCGCAACAAATTGGAAGTACAAAGGGGAGTATGAATATGAATATACAACCATGCCTGGATGGGCAGGATCGAGTTGGTATTTTTTGCGTTACATGGATCCACATAATGAGAAAGAGTTTGTTTCGAAAGAAGCAGTTGAATATTGGAAAAATGTTGATTTTTATATTGGTGGTGCCGAACATTCTACAGGACATTTATTATACGTTCGCTTCTGGACAAAATTTCTTTTTGATTTAGGATTGATTCCAATAAATGAACCTGCTCAGAAATTAATTAATCAAGGAATGATTCAGGGAGTGTCAGCATTTGTTTATCGCATTGCTGGTGATAATAAATATATTTCTTTTGGATTAAAAGACCAATATGAAACTACTGCATTGCATGTTGATGTAAACATAACTACGAATCATGTTTTAGATTTATATAAATTTCGTTCTTGGAGAGAGGAATACAAGGATGCAACTTTTATTCTTGAAAATGATCAATACATCTGCGGAAGTGAAGTTGAAAAGATGTCAAAATCAAAATGGAATGTTGTTAGTCCGGATGATATAATTGACGAATACGGAGCTGACACATTACGTTTGTACGAAATGTTTTTAGGTCCGCTAGAGCAGAGTAAACCTTGGAGTACACTTGGCATCAGCGGCGTTCATAATTTCTTACGCAGAGCATGGAGATTATTTCATGATAAAGAAAGTAACTTCACTATAAGCAATGAAAAAGCAACTCCTGAAGAATTAAAAGTTTTACATCGTACCATCAAAAAAATGGAGGAAGATCTTGAACGTTTTTCTTTCAACACAACAATTAGTTTATTCATGATTTGCGTGAATGATTTAACGGATTTAAAATGTAACAAACGCGAAATACTTGAACCATTTTTAATTTTATTATCACCTTATGCGCCACATATTGCAGAAGAATTATGGAATAAACTTGGAAATAAAGAGAGCATTACAAAAGCAATATTCCCGAAATTAAATGAGACTTATTTGGTAGAAGATAATTTTGACTATCCTATTTCCATTAATGGAAAAGTACGTTTCAAAATGAATTTATCATTGAAGTTAAGTAAAGAAGATGTTGAGCAATCTGTAATGACATCCGAAGAAATAAAAAAACATATTCAAGGTTCTCCTAAAAAAATTATTGTTGTTCCCGGAAGAATTGTGAACGTAGTTATCTAATATCACTAATTAATTTATAAATTTATACCACAAATAAAATGCAACTCTTATTACAACATATAGAAGCGCTGATTTTTACATCAGAACAACCGATTACCGAAGAAGAAATTGTTTCTTGCTTAAAAACCGTTTATGGATGGGAACTAAAGAAAGATCAATTGCAAGAAGTAATTCATGATTTGAAAGTAAAGTACAGCGATGAAAACTTTGCTTTCGAACTATTAGAGATTGCTGATGGTTATCAATTTTTTACCAAGAAAGAATATCATACTGCGGTTAATGCTTTGTTGCAAATTAAAGCACGTAAAAGATTATCCACTGCTGCACTCGAAACGCTTGCGATCATCGCGTATAAGCAACCATTATCTAAATCTGAGATAGAGCATATTCGTGGTGTTAATTGTGATTACAGTATCCAAAAATTATTAGAGAAAGAATTAATTGTTATTGAAGGAAAAAGTGATGGTCCGGGGAAGCCGTTATTATATGGAACGAGCAAGAATTTCATGGATCATTTCGGATTAAAATCTGTTAAGGAGTTACCTAAGTTAAAAGACCTTCACATTGTAGACAATGAGATTGGTATTCCAAACGACTTAATGGATGACAATGAAATTCCTGTTGATTTACCTCCTGGGCATTTAATTGAGCATGACGAATTGGCTAGTAATGGGGAAAATATTACATCAGCAGAACAAAATAGTTTTAGTGATCAGCCTGACGAAAATGCTATTGAAGTTGAAAATACAGACGCAGAAAAGGAGCGTATAGAGGTAGATCAAAGTTTGGAACAACATTTGCCAACAAC
>JBBRAW010000082.1:0-16484 GCA_038206385.1 Bacteroidia bacterium
GGCATTGGTGCAAGTAATAATGAATTGCGAACTCCATGTTTTTTTACTTCTTCACGTAACACATCCCACTCCCAACGATCACTAGGTTTTACTCCCCACATATCAAATTGGAAAATGCCTTGTGATATTGGTGATCCTTCATACGTTGAATACGGACCTTCTTTAATGGCAAGATCTTTAGAAGCAGTCATCGCTGCATAATAAATTGTCTCGAAAATATCTTTGTTTAACTGACGCGCTTCTTCACTCTCAAAAGGATAACGCATCAAAATAAATGCATCTGCTAATCCTTGTACACCAATTCCAATCGGACGATGACGCATATTACTATTCTTTGCTTCAACAACAGGATAATAGTTTACATCAATAATACGATTTAGATTTTTTGTAACAGTATACGTGACATCAAATAATCGCTTGTGATCAAACTTTCCATTGATAACAAATCGTGGCAATGCAATCGAAGCAAGATTACAAACAGCTACTTCATCTTTCGCAGTGTACTCAACAATCTCAGTACAAAGATTAGAACTCTTAATCGTTCCTAAATTTTTCTGATTGCTTTTTTCATTGCAAGCATCCTTATATAAAATGTATGGTGTTCCTGTTTCAATTTGTGATTCAAGAATTGCAGTCCATAATTCACGCGCAGGAATACTCTTACGTGCACGACCTTCTGCTTCATACTTTGTATACAACAATTCGAATTCCATTCCATAGCAATCGCTAAGTCCTGGTGCTTCATTCGGACAGAAGAGACTCCATTGTCCTTCTTCTTTAACACGCTTCATAAATAAATCGCAAATCCACATCGCATAAAATAAATCACGCGCACGATTTTCTTCTTTACCATGATTCTTTTTTAAATCAAGAAAATCAAAAATATCAGCATGCCATGGTTCAATATAAATTGCAAATGATCCTTTACGTTTCCCTCCACCTTGATCGACATAACGCGCAGTATCATTAAACACACGCAACATCGGTACAATGCCATTACTCGTTCCATTTGTTCCACGGATATATGAACCAGTAGCACGAATGTTATGAATACTCAATCCAATTCCACCAGCAGATTGTGAAATTTCAGCACATTGTTTCAACGTATTATAAATTCCATCAATACTATCATCTTGCATCTGAAGTAAAAAACAAGAACTAAGTTGTGGCTTTGGTGTTCCAGCGTTAAATAAAGTTGGAGTTGCATGCGTGAACCAACGCTCACTCATATAATTGTAAGTCTCAATAACTGAATCAATATCCGTTTTGTGAATCCCAACCGAAACACGCATTAACATATGTTGAGGGCGCTCAACCACTTTACCATTGATCTTTAATAGATACGACTTCTCTAATGTTTTGAATCCGAAGAAATCATAACCGAAATCACGATCATAGATAATAGTAGAATCTAAAAGGTCACTATGCATTTCAATAACTGCCATTACATCGTCGGCAATTAACGAAGCTTTCTTATTCGTTTTAGGGTCAATGAATTGATAAAGATCACGCATTGTTTCTGAAAACAACTTCTTCGTGTTCTTATGGAGATTGGAAATTGCAATTCGAGAGGCTAATTGTGCAAAATCAGGATGACGTGTTGTTAAAGAAGCAGCAGTTTCCGCAGCTAGGTTATCTAGTTCTGTAGTTGTTACGCCATCATAAACGCCTTCAATTACTTTTTGAGCAACCAAAGCAGGACTAACATGCTCAGGCGAAAGCCCATAACATAGTTTCTGGATACGCGCCGTAATCTTGTCAAACTTTACGGTCTCGTTTTTTCCGTCTCTCTTTATTACATTCATGTGGCGTTAAGTTAAATACTGGGTTAAAAGGGTAGGTTAGGTTTAGGTACTCTTAATTTTTACTGGCAATAAGCGATGAAAATGCATCCAATGCGAATTTGTTGCTTTCATTACTATACGTAGGATTTTCGATAAAGATGAAAACCAGCGTTTTGCGATTTGATCGGCTTGCTGCATGGCCGGATACAAATCTGGTTAAAGATAACCTTAACCCCAAGGGTTAATTTTTAACAATTGCTATCAGTTTTCAACAAAATCTGGGTTGAAAAAATTAATTCCACTTTTTACTTTGAAAGACAAAAAGAAAGATTATATAGAGGAGATAATGAGGATTATCAAATAATTTACTGAATTAGATGAAAGATACAACAAAAATAAATTACAATTTTGATGATATATATTTTGATGAATAATAGTACAACGCAAATTTAATTCACGATTTATATCATTATAAAAAAATAAAAAATTACTTAATGATGCTAAATTTTCCTGAAATTATTTTTCCATTTTTTGTTTTGAGTTCGTATAAATAAATTCCTTCTTGCTTTACAAATAACGAAATTTCTTTTGTTGGTATTGTTTCATCCGATAAAATTATTTTTCCATAAACATCTAAAATTTTATAAGCTAAAATAGTTTCATCGCTTCGAATTGTTATCGATCCTTGTGAAGGATTAGGAAATATTTCTGTCGTTGAATTTATATTTTCTTTTATCCCAGTTGCATTTGTTGTTCCACGAAATAATCCACCACCAAATGTTGTTACCCAAAATTCATTAGATACATACGGATTGAAAAAGATTCTTTCTGGTTGACGAAATGGAAAAGTATTATCACGAATAAAAATTGGTGAAAGTGTATTCATTGTTATACTATGCCATAATCCATCTGTTTCAGTACTTAACCAAACTTCATTAGAAGTTTGCGGGTTAAAGGTGATGGAACTAACTCTATCAACAGCACTAAATATTCTATTCCAACTCTGACCTCTATTTGTAGTTTTATATAATCCTCCTAATCCATTAGGTGCTCCACCCCAACCGCTCCATACTCCAACATACCATGTGTTTTGTGTTGCATCAGATGGATCTATCACTAAATCTTTTGTGTAATAAAACATTCCTGCATCTGAACGATCAATCCATGTTGTAGAGCCAAATGGTAAAATAAATATTCCTGATGATGCAGTAAATGTTCCTGAAGAATTTCTACGTGCACAATAACTTGCCACAAGTGATCCATCGTTTAAGACAATTATTGTTAATGGATGTCCTTCCGTTCTAGGTGGATTATTTATTTTGATCCAAACACTACTATTACCAACTTGAATATTATCGCATTTCCAAATGCCACCTTCACCAACTCCATTTGCATAATGAATCACACTTGCATACATACGATTTGTATTAGTTGGATCAATGGCCATCCATACAACAGGATGATTAAAGTCGTGCAATGTTTGCCAAGCACTTCCATTATTATTACTGTAACGAATTCCACCAGAACCTGGATCTAATGTCGCATCTGTTAACCGAGTAGTTTGATAAATATCATGTACACTTGAAGTACTTGCATAAATGGTATTATTAGTTGGATGCTTTAAAATAAAAAAGGTGGAATTTAATGTTGTTGCACCAAGCATACTCCAACTCGTTCCACCATCAGCACTTTTAATTCCATTAATATCAGAGAATGCAGCAGCTAAATGATTCGCATCTCCCCAACCTAAACTCCAACATGTTGTATTTTCTAATCCAACGCTATGATATGCTTTAAAACTTGGTGTATTAATGTTCGCAACGTTTTCATCATTTTTCGAAACATAAGCTTGCTCCCAAGTAGTTCCTCCATTCGTACTTACATGCGCAAAACCAAGATCTGTAAAAACTAAATGAGCAGCATTAATTGGATCTACTGCTAATCCTAAAACATATTCTGCATAACCCCATCCTCTATCACCACCATCACCACACCATCCTGTAACAATATTTGCATTTTGTGTAGTGTTAAAAACCGATGTCCAATTCAATCCACCATTACTGCTTTTATTGATTGTGGGAATTCCATTTTGTGTATCACCACCGCCAACATATACTTTATTGATATCATTTGAAGCACATGCAACGAAGAAAGATTTTTGCGATGCAGTTATTCCACTCGAAATATTTGTCCAAGATGATGACGTTCCAAGGCATGAATAAAT
Source organism: Bacteroidia bacterium (assembly GCA_038206385.1). Taxonomy (GTDB): domain Bacteria; phylum Bacteroidota; class Bacteroidia; order AKYH767-A; family OLB10; genus JANXSD01. Next base: position 4,009 of record JBBRAW010000082.1, read on the forward strand.
ACCTGTGGAAGAACTAAAATCAGCGCCTGTTATTCCACCATACAAATTTGATTGTGCCATCGCAACTGCATATAACTTTAATTGCGTTCCTTGCTTCGCACCACAAAATGAACTCATCCCTTCTCCACTTGGCCAACCAGGTAAATTCATTAGGAAAAATGTGTTTCCATTATTTATAGAAACAATTAGACCTGCCGATGTACCAATATAAATTGTTGCACCATCAAAGAAGGCTCCAGCAACATGTAATCCATTTCCATTATTATTAAAACTATAAATGGATTGAAAACTTAAACCTCCATTCGAAGAAAAATATAGATCTGTATATGACGATAATAAAATTCGATTTGTTGTATTGGGATCAACCAAAATTGTAAATGCATTATCACTTGTTGGATCATCGATTAAACTGCTCCAATTAGCTCCACCATCATTACTGATTACTGGTCTACTTCTATCATTTCCATTTAGCGGAGTATGATCGATGGTGTAACATATTTGTGGATTACTTGTAAATTGAATACTTGTATTGCGACTTCCTTGAAGAGCTGATGCATTTTGCAAACTCCAATTTGTTCCGAAATTAGTACTTCGGTAAACACCACTCATATCACAACTCATCCAAATTTCCTGACTATTGTGCAAACTAATTACAGGACTATAGAGAGCACCTCCAGCACCAATTCCTTTTGACGTCCAATTTATTGATTGCGCATTTGTAGGATTTATTCCCAAAATAAAAATTGCTGTAATACTTAATAAGATGTTCGATTGCATAACAACAATATAATCGTTGAAGCTATAAAAAGAGAAATAATTTATGTAAGATCTTACAACAATATTACGTAACATTAATTACCTGATACTTTTCAAAAAAAAATACCACGCAGAAAATTAAGTTTTATTATTTTGATGTATAGTTTTATTTCCGAATATTATTGAAATAAATATATTGTTTCAACTGTATACGAGAAATTTGCTAGGAATTCAATCAATTTCTATATTGTATTTTGTTAATAATCCAGCGATTCCCGAAATGGAAAATTTTGCTTTTTTAATCCGATTCATTTCAGGATCTATTACATAATTATTGGAGGAACGAAAATCTGCTTTTTCTAAAATGGAATTTTGAAATATCGCCATCATAAAATCACAATTTTCAAAATGTGAACTTGTTAAATCTGTTTCTGTAAAATCAACTTCGTGCAGAGTGCAATTTTTAAAATGTGATTTTTTTATTATCAATTTATAAAAGGAAGAAAGATTCATGATGCAATCTTCAAATGTTGTAGAAAAAAGAAAGGCATTACAATTTTCAAAATGACAACCGAGTAATTTACATTTTTTGAATTTTACATCACGAAAACTGGTGTTCAATAATTTCACTAAACTCAAATTGCAATCTTTAAATTCACAGTCTGAAAAGATATAATTTGATAAGTCCGCATTCGCAAAATCGCAATTTATAAACTTACAATTTTCATATTCACCTTCAAGAATTTCGTTATTTGCAAAATTTATCTTCTCAAATATTTTGTCAACTATATAACTTTTGTTCATTGTCTTTGCATGAATAATTTCAAATGTAAAGATCTGCTTTATGTAATAGTAACTCCAAATTTAATGTGTCATTCCACCGTTTGTAATGCTAATAAATTTCACCAAAGATCTTTTTGCTAAAGGGAGTAAAGTTTCTTCGATTGGAAGTATTAATTCAGTTTCGATTGCATAAGTTGCTGGATTTGGTAGATTTCGATTAAAAAGAATTAATTCATGCTTAATGTTTTCATACGTGTTTCCTAACGATTTTTCATAAGAAGTAACATATTGCAAGCTTATAGCACGGTATCGCTCCTCCGATCCTTCAAAAATTGTAAGCTGGTATTCATAAACTCTTGTCTCGCGATCTTTACCGCTCTTTAAAAATAAATACCCAGTATCGTAATGAATCGGCATAATGCCAACTGGAAAAATATTAATTTTGGATTCTATCAAATCATAGATTTTCTTTCCTTCAGATAAATAATATTGAAATTGCGGAATGCTGAATTCAATTATAGATTCAATTTCCAGCATCAGGTTATCATCTTGGCTCAATTTTTCATAAACCAACTTGAACTGATTCAAATCTGCTTGTGTTAATTTTCCAGGAAAGCTATCGAAAAGATTTTTTTTCTGATCTCGCAAGGAAACCAAATTGCGATAATGTTGGACTAATTCACCAAATGCTGGATATAATTTTGTTTCAGTAAATCGCTCACTAACATGTTGCAGATAAGCTAGAAGCAGATACTTTTTATACTCGAAGTCGATGTGGTTTTCGGTAATCCAGTTTTCGTTTAACCTTTCCATACATTGTGCTTTATTGTTTTAATATTTCACAAAAATGATACCTTAATTATAGCGTATTTCTTCCAAATTGTTTCAACAAATTTCTGTTGAATATTACATGATCTTCTAGCATATTGTTGCCTTTGCGTCACTAATTTAGACGAATCATTCCAAATCAATTGTATGAAACGTATCCTAATATTAGTTCCATTGCTTGCCATTCTCATTGTTTCTTGTGTTACACCAAGGATGTACGATGAATTAAAGTCTAAAAAGGAAGCAGGAGATAAGCAAAACGAGGAGTTAAAAGCTCAAAACCTTGCATTAACAACGCGTGATCAGGAACTATCTTCTTCAGTGGAAGATCTTAAGTCGCAGGTTAAGGTGCTTAATGCAGATACTGCTAAGATGGGTGTGGAATTGCGTGAACTGCAATCGCAATATGCATCATTAAATACTACCTATCAAACTTTATTAAAAGACGGCCCAACATCCGCAGCCAATTCTGAAGCAACGAAAAAATTAATTCGTGACTTACAAAAAACGCAAGAAAATCTGCAGAAGAAAGAAGATGAATTGCGAATTAAAGAAGCCGCTCTTAAAACGAAGAAGGAAACGCTCGATGCTATGAGTAGTGAATTGCATGAAAAAGATAAACGGTTAGCTGAGCTAGAACAAATTCTTGCAAGTAAAGATTCATCCGTAAAAGCATTGCGTAATACTGTTTCAAATGCGCTTATAGGATTTAAAGATAAAGGCCTAACAGTTGAAATGAAGAATGGTAAAGTGTATGTGATGTTAGAAGAACGATTGTTATTCGCAACAGGAAGTATCATTGTTGATCCAAAAGGAGTTGATGCACTCAAAGAACTTGGGAAAGTGTTGGAGAAAAATCAGGATATCAATGTGCTAATAGAGGGTCATACCGATAATGTTCCTATGCGCGGAGCCGGTGATATCAAGGATAATTGGGATCTTAGTGCCATTCGTGCAACATCAGTAGTAAAAATATTATTGACCAATCCTAAAGTTGTACCTTCACATTTAACAGCAGCAGGACGAAGTGAATTTGCACCAATTGACAAATCCAATTCTGTTGATGGAAGAAAAAAGAATCGACGTATTGAAGTGATTCTAACACCTAAATTAGATGAAATATTTAAAGTGCTTGAAACAAATTAATATTTTTATTGAATGTTAGAACTATCAAATAGTATATTTAAAACAAAATTCAAGCTACGAATTCTTGTTCTAATTTTCTCGTTTCATTCAATGGTAATGTTTGCACAAGAAGCGAATGATAATTTCGGAATGGCATATCTAGATTATCGCAATTATTTATATTTCTTTAAAGACGGAATACCACAACAACTGGAATCACAAGCTGTACGAAACTTTAATTCTAAAGGTGAAATTGCAGGTTATGTAAATAGTGCAAATAATTTAATCGCATATTACAATGGTGAAAAAACTGATTTGGGAGATGCTACAAATACAACATTTAATCTCACCAATCATTTACTAATTTATCAGCGTGACCAAGTACTTGGAGTTTTCGATAAAGGAAAGTTAACTCGGCTTACTTATTTTTTACGTGATTATAAAATTAATGATGAATTAATCGCTTTTCGTGATCAAAATATTGATATCTTGAAATTGTATTACAACGGAAAAGTACAAGATTTGGAATACACATTAATTGGTTCCTTAGGAGCTTATAAAGTTGGTAAAAACACAGTAGCATATATGAGTAGTTCTGGATATTTTAAAATATTTGATGAGGGTCAGGTTTTTGAAATTGATAATATTGCTCCCATACAATTTGATGCAGGAAAAAATATTGTTGGTTATGTTGATGGATCACAACAGTCGTTAAATGTTTTTTACAATACAAAAGTTTTAACACTAGAGCCAATAAAGCCATTATCTTTTCAGGTCGGTGATGATCTGATGGCATATGTTTCTGATGAAGGATATTTTAAAATATTTACACAAGGAAAATTACTTAAAGCGGAATCGTATGCTCCAGATTTTTACCAAGTATTAAATTCATCTGTATTATTTTTTGCTGATAACAAATTGCAAGTATTACAAAAAGGTATTCGTTACGTGTTAGACGATTTCAAGCCTTTAAGTTATAAGATGAGTGAGAACGCAATTGCATGGCAAGACCCAGCAAAACGTCTTCATGTTTTTGTTAACGGACAAGTTAAATCAGTTACGTCCGAAATATTTGTCGGATACGAATTAAATGGTGACATTCTACGATATCAATTGGAAGATGGTACATCGCATATTTATTTTAATGGTAAGAATTATTGACAATGAAAAAGAACTACCTAGTAACATTTTTACAATACAATATATCCTTTAGAAGTAGCTCGCTACTATTAATGTTATTACTTACTGGAAGTAAAATTTTAGTAGCACAAAATGCTTTTATCCCATTAAGTAATCCAATTGAAGGACTGTATGAACCATACATCAATACTGTGGGTTCAACTGTTCATACTTCGGGAAAACCATTGTTACTAAAAGATGTGGAGACCGATACTCCATTTGATAGTTTGAATACATCAAGAGTAAAGGATAATAAATTTACAAGAACATTAGTAGGAAGGAAATTATTTAAAGAACATCTTTTGAGAGTTGAAGAAGATGATATAAAAATATTTCTTGATCCTGTGTTGGAATTTTCTGGTGGACAGGATCAAGAAAACAATAAAAATTTCACTACAAATACAAGAGGGTTATGGATAAGTGGTTCAGTTGGAAAGCGGTTTTCATTCAGTACTACATTTTATGAAAACCAATCGAGTTTCCCTACGTATTTAGATAGTGTAGTACGAAAAACAAGAGTTGTTCCAGGACAAGGAAGAGTAAAAAATTTCGAAAATAATTCATTCGATTATGCATCAGCTTCTGGAACAATTAGTTTTCAGTTAAATAAACATTTTACTTTTCAATATGGGCATGACAAAGTGTTTTTCGGTGATGGATATCGTTCCTTGTTGCTGTCGGATAATGCTTTTAATTATCCATTCGTTAAGATTGTTACTGACATTTGGAAAGTCCGTTATACAAATGTTTTCGCCGAAATGCGAGATCTAGAAAAAACAACAATTAATGACAATGAGCCATTCCGTAAAAAGTATGCGTCATTTCATTATTTAGATGTGAACTTAGGAAAGCGGGCCACAGTTGGAATATTCGAAGCGGTAGTTTGGCATTCTGATTCGACAGGAGCTAGAGGATTTGATTTCGGGTATATGAATCCATTAATATTTTTTCGTCCTGTTGAATTTTCAATTGGATCACCAGATAATGTTTTGTTAGGAATAAATTGGAAATATAAATTGAGCAGCAGTGTTCAACTTTATGGACAAATTATGCTTGATGAATTTCTCTTAAAAGAGGTTAAAGCAGGAAATGGATGGTGGGCAAATAAACAAGGATTACAAGGGGGATTTAAATCGTTTAACACTTTTGGCGTGAAGAATTTAAAATTGCAAGGCGAAGTAAATTATGTTCGACCTTATACCTATCAACATAGAGAAGCTATTGGAAATTACGGACACTATCGTCAAGCTTTAGCACATCCTTTAGGAGCAAATTTTTGGGAAGCAATTGGTTTTATAAACTATACCTGGAAAGATTTTGATATTTCTGCACGTTTAAGTTATGCAGAAGTGGGCTACGATACTTCTGGTTTAAATATGGGACAGAATATTTATTTGTCGTATGATACACATTATAAAGAGTACGGAAACAAAGTTGGACAAGGAGATAAACATCAAATTTTGTGGGCAGATCTCACGGTGCATTATCTAATAAATCCGGCAACGCGATTGAGTCTGTTTGCTGAAGTATCACTCCGCGATGTTAAAAATCCATATGAAACAAAGGGTACTGTTTTGGTGCAAGGAGGGATTCGTACAAGATTATTCAATAGATATTATGATTTTTAATTTTTTGAAATACGGCCATATTTTATACCCAACGGTATAATACCATTTGGTATAAAACATGGAAGTATTGATTTATCTTTTTATCTGAGCTAACACTTTTCAATTTATCAACATTGCTATTTTAGATTATTTTTAAATTGATACAGTGTGCTTTTATATCCCTACACAAGAGCATACTTATGGAAGTTGTAAATGCTTACCATAGTGCCGAAAATAAACAAGGAATTTTTCATTGTTTGTTAATTGAAGCAGGTTACATTAAATGTTTGCAACATAAATAGCTCTTCAGTTTCATTATTTATTACTTAAATTCGTAAAACTTTTAAAGTTTGTATAGAAGATCTTCTACAATCTTTGGCAAATGTATTTGCTCCAGCACATGAATTTTTTCCGCAATTTGTATTGGGGAATCTTTTTTATCAATCCTCTTTTTTGCTTGAAAAATAATATCACCTTTATCATAATGCGCATTTACATAATGAATACTAATGCCTGTTTCTTTTTCTCCAGAATCAACAACTGCTTGGTGTACTTTCATTCCATACATTCCTTTTCCTCCAAATTTTGGTAAAAGCGCTGGATGCAAATTAATCATACGCTTAGGAAAGGCTTCTATAATTTCTATAGGTATTAGTTTAAGGTACCCAGCTAATACAATGAAATGTATTTTATGCTCCTGTAAAATTTTTAAAATGGAAGAAGGATTTTGTAATAGTTGAGGTGATAAATAGACAGCATCAATTGAATATGATTTTGCAACTTCAAATACTCCAGCCAGTTTACGATCACTAAGAATTAAATTAATTCTTGCTATTGGATGATGATTTAAATTAAAATATCGGGCAAGACTATCTGCATTACTTCCTTTCCCAGAAGCAAAAATGGCAATGTTTAACATTCTGCGAAGCAACCAAAAATGTAATTAGCATCAAAGGATTGATTAGGAAAAGTTATGTTCAGGTGGTTACATTTCATTAGCGAAATCAGTTTTATTACTATTTTTTTCTTAAATAGGGGATAGTATTTACAGCTATTTGAAGAATTTCAATCTCTTCCAACATGATGCTTTTATGAACGATGTTGAGCCTTTTTGCAATAATTCACATTGCCATCATGAAAATGAATGCACATTTGCCGAGCATAAACGCTTAAAAAAAATAATCATGAAAAAGGTAATGTTAGTAATCGCTCTTGCAGGTCTTGCAATTGCACAAGTAAATGCTCAAACTGAACCAGCTAAAATGGCTGCTCCTGCTAAAAAATCAACTGAGCATCATGCTTCTCATAAATCAGCTAAAGCAGCTCATCAAGTAAAGAAAGAAGAAAAAACTTCTACAACTACTATGACTCCAGCTACTAAAGCAGCTCCAGCACCAGCTCCAGCTAAGGCAGCACCAGCTCCAGCTAAAAAGTAATTCCATTTCCTAAAAAAATTAAGGGGACTCTTAGTCCCCTTAATTTTTTATCAATTTTTTAAGTGCATTATTTCATAACATATTAATAACTAACTAGATTTAAAATAATCAACATGAAAAAATTATTATTGGCATTAGCGTTTGCTGGATTAGGCTTCGCAACATTAAATGCACAAAGTACAGCTCCTGCTCCAGCTAAAATGGAACAAAAAGCTAAACCAGCTACTAAATCTACCGAAGTTAAACCTGCTGCTAAAACACAGGATACAAATAGCGCTAAAGCAACTCCAGCTTCAAAACCAGCTAGTTCTGGAACAATGATGAAAAAAGATGGAACACCTGATAAACGTTATTCTGCTAACAAAAAAATGAAGAAAGACGGTACACCAGATAAACGTTACTCTTCAAATAAGGATAAAAAAGTAGTTCCTGCGGATACAAAAAAGTAATATCATTCATAATATGATGACGTCAATCTTCCAATACATGGAAGATTGACGTTTTTTTATGCTCAATTAGTACTCTAATTCTCTCTAACCCTAAAAACAAGTATGATTTTAAGCGATATTCTATGATAAAAACTGTTTCTAAATCGTAATTATAAGAGAATATCATAAATTATTGACAATTCTTACGAGCTAAAAATTTGATTATCAATTAAAATCTCCTTAGAAATAAGCAATACTGATTTTTACGCCTTACCAATTCATTTTTTTTTACTTTTGCCCCCTATCTAAACCAAATCACAACTACAATGTCAGACATTGCAGCACGCGTAAAAGCGATTATCGTTGTTAAATTAGGAGTTGACGAAAACGAAATCACCAATGAGTCAAGTTTTACTAACGACTTAGGTGCAGACTCTCTGGATACTGTTGAGCTAATTATGGAATTCGAAAAGGAATTCAATATCGCTATCCCAGATGATCAAGCAGAAAAAATTGCTACTGTTGGTCAGGCAGTTGATTACATTTCGGCAAACGTTAAGTAAGATTTACTAATTCCAGGTTTTAATGGAACTCAAAAGAGTAGTAATTACAGGTCTTGGAGCATTAACTCCATTAGGTAATTCCGTTGCTGAATATTGGCAAGGATTACTCGGTGGCGTTTCAGGAGCGGGACCTATTACTTTATTTGATGCTTCTAAATACAAAACCAGGTTTGCCTGTGAAGTAAAAAACTTTGATCCAATAGTTTATCTAGACCGCAAAGAGGCCCGGAAACTTGATCGTTTCTCACAGTTGGCAATAGCCAGTAGTGAAGAAGCAGTAAAAGATTCCGGGCTTTTAGGCTCTGGCTTTAATCCCGATCGCGTAGGTGTGATTTGGGGCTCTGGAATCGGTGGACTGCGTACATTTTTAGATGAAGTAATGACGTATGCAAAAGGTGATGGAACACCACGCTTCAATCCCTTTTTTATTCCTAAAATGATTGCTGATATTGCATCCGGACATATTTCTATGCGATACGGCTTTAGAGGACCAAACTTTACAACAGTTTCAGCATGTGCCTCTGGTACTAATGCAATGATTGATGCGTTCAATTATATCCGATTGGGTAAGGCGGATGCTTTCGTTGCTGGGGGCTCCGAAGCAGCAGTGAATGAAGCAGGTATTGGCGGTTTTAATGCTATGCACGCACTCTCAGAAAGAAATGATTCACCAGAAACCGCCTCGAGGCCTTTCGATTTAGATCGAGATGGCTTTGTTTTAGGCGAAGGAACGGGCTGTATCATTTTGGAAGAATACGAACATGCTAAGGCAAGAGGGGCCAAAATCTATGCGGAGTTGGCAGGCGGAGGAATGAGTGCAGATGCTCATCATCTTACTGCCCCTCATCCAGAAGGATTGGGAGCCATCAATGTGATGAAAAATGCACTTTCTGATGCTGGACTCGACATTACTGATATCGATTATATCAATGTTCATGGAACTTCAACTCCACTAGGTGATATCAGCGAAACAAAAGCAATTATGCATGTTTTTGGTGAGAATGCCTTTAACTTAAATATCAGTTCCACAAAATCAATGACAGGTCACCTTTTAGGTGCTGCAGGTGCAATCGAAGCAATAGCAACAATTTTATCAGTAAAAAACGATATCGTTCCCCCAACGATTAATCACTTTACAGATGATCCTAGTTTTGACAGTAGGCTAAACTTTACTTTTAATAAAGCGCAAAAACGCGTTGTTCGTGCAGCTATAAGCAATACCTTTGGATTTGGCGGTCATAATGCCTCTGTTGTCATCAAAAAATATATCGCTTAACACTTGTTTTTAGGTACCCTGTTCAGACGATTTCTATCTAATGATGCGCAGGAAAAATCCCTTATCCGCGCACTTCGAAATTTACTTGGCTTTTATCCGAGTAACCTCTCCGTTTATAAACTTGCTTTCAGTCATCGGTCACTTGCACTCGAAACTGTTCACGGGATTCGTTTAAGTAATGAACGTTTAGAATACCTTGGGGATGCAGTTTTAGGGGCAGTAGTTGCTGATTTACTTTTTAAAAGATTTCCAACGCGCGACGAAGGGTTTTTAACTGAAATGCGTTCACGAATTGTGAGTAGAGAAAATCTTAAGCAAGTAGCAGTAAAGATTGGTATAGATCAATTGTTGCAACGTGATGCCGTTCCTGGAAGTTATCGCTCAATGTATGGAGATGCTTTCGAAGCATTGATTGGCGCCATCTATCTTGACAAAGGTTATAAAACCACTCATTCATTTATTGTTGATCGCATAGTAAAGCATCATGTAGATTTACATGAGATAGAACAAACAGAAAATAATTTCAAAAGCAGAATTTTAAATTGGGGACAAAAGGAAAAGCATTCTGTAGTTTTTGAAGTGTTAGAAGAAGATTCAAAATCACGATTGATTAAAGTACGATTATTAATTGATGAACAAGAAGTTGCAACAGGAACCGATTTCATTAAAAAGAAGGCAGAACAAATTGCAGCTGAAATTGCGTGTAAACAATTGGAACTTTTATAAGCGATTTTATTTATTTATTTTTCGCTAGTTGTAACACTATTTTTTTTCTTTGTGAGGTAATAAAAGGGAATTCCTAACGATACTATCAATAATCCACTCCAAGTGTTTTGTGGTTTTGTGATTAATAAAATAATACAAATTGTAAGTGCAATTGCGATGTATAAAAACGGAAGAATAGGATAAGCAATTACCTTATAAGGACGATCTGCATTTGGTTCTCTTTTGCGTAAGATAAATAAACCAGCTATTGTTACAATATAAAATAGGAGAGATGCAAATGTTACATAATCTAATAAATCACCATAGGTTCCTGATAAGCATAATACACTAGCCCAAATAGCTTGCATCACTAAAGCAAATCCTGGAACATCATTTTTATTGAGCGTTGAAGCACGTTTAAAAAACAAACCCTCTTTCGCCATCGCATAATATACACGTGCTCCTGATAGAATAATTCCATTGTTACATCCAAATGTAGAAATCATAATCAGTATTGCCATAAAGTACACAGAACTATTACCAAGAATTCCTGATGCAGCAGCTGTAGCAACACGATCATTATTTGCGAACTGAATTCCTTGTCCGATAACATCATGTGCAGTTGCAACACCATGTAGCGGTAACAAACCGAGATATGCAACATTTACTAAACAATACAACACGGTTACTATTGATGTTCCAATTAATAAACTTAATGGAATATTTTTCTTTGGATCACGAATTTCTCCTGCAATAAATGTTACGTTATTCCACGCATCACTTGAAAATAGTGAACCGATAACAGCAGTTCCTAAGGCTAGGATTAATGCAACACCATAAACAGGTTGTGACGTCCATTCACCAGTAGTAGTTTTACTAATTTGAATGGCATCCCATGGATGAGCGAAATTTAGTGAAAACCAATTTTGATTTAAGCCAACATAAATCCCGGCTGTAATTAATAATAAAAGTGATAATAATTTCGCTGTTGTAAAAACTGTTTGTATTCGTTTTCCATTATTGATTCCTTTGCTATTGATCCACGTAAGTAAAATGATACTTATGATTGCAAAAACTTGGGCTGTAGAAATTTTAAAATTTCCAAGATGAATTGCTACAACATCCACACTAATAAATGGGAAAAAGACACCAGTATATTTAGCAAAAGCAACCGCAACAGCAGCTATTACTCCAGTTTGAATTACGGTGAAAACAGTCCATCCATAAAGAAAGGAAACTAAGTCGCCCCATGCTCTTTGTATGTAAACAAATTGCCCTCCTGCCTTTGGCATCATGCCAGCGAGTTCGCCGAAACTTAGCGCAGCCATCACAGTAATTAATCCACTAAGTACCCACAGAAAAAGTAGCCATCCAGTGCTTCCAACATTCCGACTCATATCGGCACTCACGATAAAAATACCAGAGCCGATCATAGAACCTGCGACTAGCATTGTAGCATCCCATAATCCTAATCTTCGTTGAAGCTGATGCACAGTTCCTGTTTCCTGCATATTAGGATGGATTGTTGATCTTGCTATTCTTTACGCTATAAGTGAAGTAAATAATTATTCCGATGATCATCCAAACAATTAATCGGATCCAAGTATCACCTGGTAAGAAACACATCAAATAAAGTGAACTTACTACACCAAGTATTGGAACGATAGGGAATAAAGGAGTTTTAAATGGACGTTTTAATTCTGGTCGTTTATATCGTAATACAAGAATGCCACCACAAACAATTACGAAAGCGAGCAACGTTCCAATGGAAACCAACTCTCCTAATAATC
>JBBRAW010000083.1:0-16402 GCA_038206385.1 Bacteroidia bacterium
TCATATCTTCTTTTCCGGTGTTAGTAAACGAAAAATCACGTGTTACTGATTCTCCTTGTTTAATAGTACCAAAATTGTATTCTTCAACTTCGAAAGTCATTTCTGATGTTGAAGCTGGTGCAGGAGCTACTGCTGCAGGAACTGTTGCTGGCTTAGCAACTGTTTTGTCTGTTTGTGCGTTGGCAGCTACAGCAAACATCAAGGTGCAAGCAGCCAAAAGGAAGGTTTTTTTCATTTTGTTTGTTAAGTATTGTTATTGGTTTATAAATTTTTATTTCGTGTTCTCAAGAGGAGATAAACCACCAGATTTTTTTAAAGGTGTCGCATCTTCAGTTTGTTCTTGCGACTTCACTACTCCTTTAATGGTTAAAACTTTAGTTGCTGATATTGCATTGCAATTGATCGTTACTGTTTTTGTAAAAGGACCAGGACGTTTTGTATCATAACTAACATTAATATAATTACTCTGACCTTTTAAAACTGGTTCCTTTGGCCATTTCGGGACAGTACATCCGCATGAACCTTTAGCATCTGCAATAATTAATGGATCCTTTCCTGTATTTGTAAATTTAAAAGCATATGTTCCATCACCAGCATAATCAATAGTACCAAAATCATGAACTTCAGTTTCAAAGGCAATGTCGGCGGTGCTTTTAGGCGTTGCAACTTTTTCAGTTTGTGCATTTGCAACAAAAGCAGAAAAACTTATAAATAACAATGATGCGTATATCTTTTTCATAAGATTTATTAATTTTTATATGGCGGGGCATATCAACGACCTTGCCAAAGTTCCAACAAAGAAATGAAATTAGAATGAATCAATCTTTTATCCCACACATGATTATTAACAAATAAAATACTTTGAATAACCATTAAAGTAAGGACTTCATACTCTTCGTTACTGCAAGTATACGCATCAAACATTAATTTTTGATGTAGTATAAATTTGTTATCAATAAACTCTTATCTGAAAATTAATTATCATAATGAAGATCAATACCTTATAGACAATTTAACATAATATTCAATACGTAAATCTAATTCAACTTTTTTACTTTCTTAATTTTAATGATCACCATTTTCGATGTTGGAGTATTACTTTTATCGGCTGTACTATTTATTGGAACTAACACATTTGTCTCTGGAAAATAAGTTGCTGTACACTTAGGTGGAATATCAAATGGAACAACGATAAATCCGTGTGCAACACGTTCAATATTTTCATGATAATTATAAAGATCAATAACGTCTCCTCCTTTTATTCCTGCATTTTTTATATCCTTTTCATTCATCAAAATAATGCGTCGCTCATTGAATATACCACGATATCGATCATTTAATCCATAAATAGTCGTATTAAACTGATCATGACTCCGAATAGTCATCATAATATAATCATCGCTCTCGAGTTTGTTTTCTAAAACATCTGAAATGTTGAATTTAGCAATGCCATTTATCGTGTTAAATTTTCCTTCTCTATTACAATTCGGTAAATAAAATCCACCAGTTTTGCGTACACGAATATTGTAATTTTCAAACCCATCAATCGTATCTGCAATATCGTTTCGAATTGTATCGTAATCTAACATGTAATCTCGCCAAGGTACCTTACTCTTTACCCCAAATGTTGCTAATGCTAATTTGCAAACAATAACTGGCTCGCTTAATAAATTTTTTGATACTGGATTCAAATTACCTCTAGAACTATGAACTATACCCATTGAATTTTCTACTGTAACGAATTGCTCTTTGCCATTAACAACATCTTTATCAGTTCTTCCAAAACATGGTAATATTATAGCTTCTTTACCATGTATCAAATGGCTTCTATTTAACTTAGTGGATACATGAACTGTTAAATCACATTTACGCATCGCCTCTGAAGTGAATTTCGTATCAGGTGTAGCCGACAAAAAATTCCCACCCAAAGCGAAAAAAACTTTTACTTTATTCTCATTCATGGCATGAATAGATTCTACTGTATCATATCCGTGTTTTACAGGTGGTGAAAAATTATATTTTTTTTCAATTGCATTTAAAAATTGTATTGATGGCTTTTCATAAATCCCCATTGTTCTATCTCCTTGAACATTGCTATGTCCACGTACCGGACAAGTTCCAGCACCCGGCTTTCCAATACTTCCCTTTAGCAACAAAATATTTACAATTTCTTTAATTGTATCAACAGCATTCTTATGTTGTGTTAATCCCATTGCCCAGCAAATAATTATTTTCTTTTTATTGATGAGCAATTCTGCCGCAGCATAAAAAGATTCTTCATCCACACCTGAGGATTCTATCAAACTAATTAAATCCTGCTTTTTTAAATGTTGAATATATTCTGATAACCCTTCAGTATTTCGTTCGATAAATTCATTATCAAAAACAGAATTTGGATTTTTTAATTCAGCTTCTAACATCAGTATTGCAAATCCTTTTAACAACGCTAAATCACCGTTGATTCTAATTTGTAAATAAACATCAGTTAACGGAGTAGAAATGCCTAATACACCTTTTACATTTTGAGGATAACTAAAAGCAAGAAGTCCTGTTTCCTTTAAAGGATTAACTGAAATTATTTTCACTTTATTTTCTTTAGCTTTTTGTAAAGCCGTAAGCATTCGTGGATGGTTTGTTCCCGGGTTTTGACCCATTATAATTATCACTTCCGCTATATAAAAATCTTCGAGTTTAACAGAGCCCTTTCCAATACCTAATGATTCTGTTAATGCTACACCACTTGACTCATGACACATATTACTGCAATCGGGCAAATTATTTGTTCCATATTCTCTAACAAAAAGTTGATATAAAAAAGCAGCTTCATTACTCGCTCTACCCGAAGTATAAAATACCGCTTCATCTGGTGTACTTAAACTATTCAATTTTTTCCCAATGAGATCAAACGCACTTTCCCAATCAATAGGTTCATAATTTGTTGCTCCTTCTTTGAGATACATAGGTTGAGTCAACCGTCCCTTCTGACCTATGTCATAATCACTAAGTTTAGAAAGATCATAAACAGAATTACCTCTAAAAAAATGGGCATCCACAATTCTAGTTGTTGATTCTTCTGCAATAGCCTTTGCACCATTTTCACAATATTCGGCTATAGAAGATCTCTCCGTATCGGGATCAGGCCAAGCACAACCAGGACAGTCAGGTCCATCAAATTGATTTAACTTTCCTAAAGCTTTTATACCTCTCATAATATTCATAGCTCCAAAAACGTACTTTGCGCTATTGATAACTGCCTTTACACCTCCTGCTACTTTTTCAGGCCGCTGTAAACGTAATCCAGTAAAACGCTCCGGATTTTCTGCTAATGGAATATTATTTGAACGTAAACTTGTCATTTATTCTTTTGCAATTGGATTAGGATAATTATTTGATTGATCTTCTTCCGTTTCGTCTAAACATTGGAAATCTTTCTCAACCAATAAAACTAATATGTTTTTCTCATCAATCTTAACTGTTGAACGATATCCAACTTTTGAATTAGCAAACCAATTGTGCGCATTTTCCTTTGGAAGAAAAATAATTAAATTGCCATTCGTAAAATTAGCTTCTAAATTATCAATTCCATCTTTCGAAACTAATGAATAGGAAAATAAATTATTAATCCCAATACAAGTTGTTTCTTTCACAATACCTGTTAAAGATAAAGCCTCTACTTCCGACTTTGACAATCGATAACGTATAAAATTTCCTTTAATTCGAACTTTCATTTTTTTATTTTAATATTCTATACGATAGTTACTTGAGTAAATATTAAATTTTTCTTGTCGTAAAAATCCAATCAATGTAATATTTGATTCCGTTGCTAACTCAACTGCCAAAGTGGAAGGAGCCCCAATTGCAACTATTACTTTTATATCTGCCATATAAGCCTTTTGTATCAATTCAAAACTTGCTCTTCCGCTCAATAATAAAATCGAACCATTTAATGGGATCGTGTCATTTTTTAATGCTTCTCCAATTAATTTATCTAGGGCATTATGACGCCCAACATCTTCTCGAAGTGAGATTAATTCACCATCAAAATTAAATAATGCCGATGCGTGAAGTCCTCCAGTCGATTGAAACACCTTTTGCTTTTGTATTAATTTTTGTGGAAGAGAATATATTATGGAAGGTGTCAGTTTGATTTCGAATTTATCATTGCTAAATTCTGGACGAACAGTTTTTATTGCATCGATAGATGACTTACCACAAACACCACAACTCGATGTAGTGTAAAAATTACGTTCCAATTTTGATAAGTCTAGTTGCACATCCTTAGCAAAAGTTACAATTACAAAATGATGATTATCATTTGTACCAACATCCACTTTAGCAACCTGATGATACGATTGAATAATTCCTTCAGTATATAAAAATCCTAATGCTAAATTTTCCTCATGCCCAGGAGTACACATCGTAATGGAAATTACTTTATTGCATAAATAGTTATTTTCAAAGTATACAATTCGTATTTCTAATGGTTCTTCAACAGCTAGATAATCTAAAATGTTTTCCGATAAATTATCACTAACTTTAATGACATTAAATTGATTGACTGCTATCATTCATGAAAATATTTCTGGGGAAATTCATTTTTAATACTTTCATATTCTTGTGTTGTATCAATGCTTTTTATAGATAATGCCTTAGTCGGAAATATCATTTTAACGCTATTATTAAGCAAAAATCTTCTAAGAGAAAAGTCTCCTTTAAGGAATTGATTTTGCAATAAATCATGACATGCATACTCATATATAGCAATCAAAGGTTCTGGAAATTGTTGAGTATAATTTTCAAAACACGTTGCATTACAATTTTTATCTCTACTAGAAATAAGTTTTTTTATATCTGATTCGTCAATAAATGGGTAATCACAACCAATTACAAATAAAGTAGAGTTCAACTTATCAAATGATGATAAAACTGCAGTAAAAGGACCGTTATTCCCATATTTTTCAGAGTCAACAATTAGATTATTATAATGGATCAATGTTGGGGCCTGATCTTTATTGCAACTAACAAATACCTTTGAGAATATGGTACTAATTGTTTGAGATAAAAAATTTAACTGATTCATTCCATGATAATTTAATGCATACTTTTCCATTCCCATTCGAGAGCTTTTTCCTCCAACAAGAATTACCGCACAAATATCACTTTCCATTCACAATTAAATTTCTATAAAGAAAAAATCCGTGACAATCGTTTACTATGCCAACTGACAAATAATACCACCCATTAACATCAAACACACTACCCAATAGAATCCATGGATCATGATATACTTACCACTTTTCCTTTCAAACAATCCATTAATAGCAATTATTGG
The DNA here is from genome assembly GCA_038206385.1 of Bacteroidia bacterium. Taxonomy (GTDB): domain Bacteria; phylum Bacteroidota; class Bacteroidia; order AKYH767-A; family OLB10; genus JANXSD01. The sequence goes on from JBBRAW010000083.1 coordinate 5,333, forward strand.
AAGCACTAAAAATAATCCACTTAAAAAACCATGTAATGCACCATGTTTAAATGTACGAAAATTATGTCCGTACTTTGACATGAAATCGGCCAACCAAATTCCTATTGGTGAATTAGGATCCTTAACTCCTGGCTCATTCATGACAGAAGAAAAAACATGCAATTGATGAATCACTAAAAACTGGACAATAAAAGAAATAAAGAAACTACAGAGATAAGTAAGAACAAATATCTTAGCCATATTGGCTCCTTTCATATCGGCTTCGCTAAATTTATTTTCATTCATCCAAATAGTACCAAACACTTTAGGATTATACCAAACAAAACCAACAACGAGCGGCACTAATGCAGCAAGTAACAAGATAGGGTAATTCATTTCCATGATTGTAATCTATTTAAATTGTTTATGTTTTAAAAGAATGCTTTAATTTTAATTGATCTTTAGTCTACACAAATAAAATTTATTCTTTGACGATTCGGAATGATTTTTCTTCGCCATTGTAATTCACCTTTAAGAAATAAACTGCCGGAGCAAACGCAGTTAAATCCAATTGCTGATTTGTCCCAGTAAATACACCAAATTCTTTAAGCTTCCTGCCATTAACATCAAATAAATCCATCCTCACTTTATTAAGATATCTTCCAAAATCAATATTACAAGTGTACTTAACTAAATTCGGATTTACTGAAATATAACTTAGTGACGACTCATTAATACCAACACTAGTTATCGTGTGACATAGTGAAGTATCAATACATCCTTGCTTTACAATTACAGCGTAGCTTCCAACAGCTGTAGCAGTATATGTTTGGCTTGTTGCTCCAACAATAGGCGTATTTGTATTGCAATTAATCCATTGGTAAGTCCCTCCAACAAAATTCGATAATAATGTTGAACCTAATTGTGCAACTGTAGTATCTAAAGTAATAACATTAAGCGTTAATTGAACAACAGAATCACAACCACTTGAACTCACTAAGGTGTCTAAATAAACACCTGCAGCACCAAGCTGAGTGCCATTGAAATTATAAAAAGAGCCATTACAAATATAAATTATAGGTGTGGTGTAATTTATAGCTCCAGCAACAAAATTTGAAGTTGTACCTGTTAAAGCCATGTTTGTAGGTACACCATTAATATGACCAGATGCATCTGTAAGTGTTGTAATGGCTACATTATTCCCATTTGCGATACCTTGATTAAATCGAAAATACAATTTCAAATTTGTGTCAGAAGAATCAATAGAACCATGATAAATACAATTTATTTCTGGTTGGGTTAAAGTTTTATTCCACAAGCTTGTTTCATCAACTTTTCCATTTAAGAAAAAACTAGCTTGAGTTTGGAACCTATTATTTCCAATTAAAAAATCATTTGTTGCAGTAGGTGAAATTGTTCCATTTGCGATTAACGAGTCTACTAAAGAACCATTTTTATATAATCGCATTTGATTTCCATCATAAGTTAGAGCAAGATGTTGCCAAGTATTTAAAGCTAAACAAGACTTAGTAATTGTAAAAACTGTACTTGAACTGTTTTTCAAACGAGCTTCAACTGTTGTTGCACCAACTTGTAATAAATAAAAGTCAGCATCAAGATCATTTCTAAACCCGGCAAAGCCATCGAAATTTGGATAAGCTGGTGCCGCATTTGAAGGGTAAACCCAACAGGTGATCGATATATTTGTTGCACCAGCAACTAATGAAGCTCCACCAGGAACAATGACTTCGTCATCAACTCCATCAAATTGTAAACTATTTTGATTTTGTGAGAATGCAGGGGCACTAAGTAAGATGAATACTAGGAAATTTAAGATACGTTTATGAGTAATTTTCATTTTCATTGTTGTTTATTTAAGGATCTCAAATATAATAGTTCTCGATGAAAAAATGTCTCTTGAATCCAAATTTTGAAGAAAACTAGTGATTCTCAATCAAATGAACGCTTAAAATAACAATATTCATGATTAGAGTTCTTGAAATCGTTACTTCATTAAATAAAAAATCCCCGATTTGAATGTCGGGGATTATAAAAGATTTAAAACAATAAATTACTCAATAAGAATTCGAATTTGCTCAGTTTTATCAGCAAGTTTGAATTGAAGCATGTAAATCCCACTAGATATTCCACCTACATAAATTTGCGTTTGATTAGTACCTGGAATTGCAGGTTTCGTTTTTGTTAAAATTAATCTGCCTATAGCATCAAATAATTGCACTGAATAAACATCTTCCTTTCCTGAATAAAACTCAATTGTTAATTTGTCATTTACTGGATTTGGATATGCAGTCAAATTAAATACTGATTTATCATCACCAATTCGCGGACAGTTTGAAGCAGATATATTATCTAATACACGCGTATTAGAAGTTCCGCATAAATTTGATGCCTTTACAGTTATCGTTTGACTATTAACTACAGATGATCCAACTACCGTTATACTTTTAGTTCCTTGCCCACTCAAAATCGATAACCCTCTTGTGGCAGTCCAAATATAATTTGAAGTTCCTGTTATTGTAGATACACTATAACCTGAGCCGACATTAGTACATATCGCTAAAGAACCTCCTATTAAACTTGGAAATGCTGGAGCGGCAATTACAGTTATTGAACGTGAAGCTCCATTTCCACAATTATTTACTGCGGCTACGGTGATGTTTCCTCCAACATAAGTATTAGTAAAATCAACAAGTATGGATGTACCCGTATTGGAGCCAATAATATTTACACCACTTGGAACATTCCAGATATAACTTGATGCTCCAATTACATTTGATAGTATTGAATAAGTAACACTAACCATACCGCACATGCCAGATGTAGGACCCACAATAGATACTGGCGCGGAAAGAAGATTTAATGTAACAATACGAGTTCTAGCAGGGCTAATGCCACAACCATTTGCACTTGAAACACCTACCGTACCACCTGCAAATCCAGCTGAATATTTGACAGAAATAATATTAGAATTTGTTCCAGATAATATTGTTGCACCAGTTGGCAATGACCAATTATATCTAATCGAGCGTGCCACTATTGCAATAGAATACGTTGCAATATCACCCGGACAAATTTTATCAGGGCCTGATATAGAACCAGGTTGAACTGGAATTGTAAGCTGAGCTGATATTGATTTTGTGCTAGCTAAACTGCTTACACAACCAAAACTATTTTTAGTTTTAACTCCAACGAACCCTCCTACTCCATTATGAATATATGAATTAATAAAGCTAAGATTAATAACAGCAGTTCCTTGCCCTGTTAAAATTGTAACTCCTGGCGGAACTGTCCATGTATAAACTGATGCTCCCAAAACTGCCGCTACACTATATGAGGTAGTAAATGTAGAAGAAGGATTACAAAATTCAGCAGTTCCACTTATTATACCAGCATCGTTTGGCAATGCTTGGAATACTACATTCATTTGATCAATACCTGGCGAACAAGGTAATGCTGCATTTGTAGTTAATGTTAAAATTATTGATCCGTTAGAATAATCTAATAGAGATGGATTATAAATTGCATTTAACGAAGCAGATGATGGAGAAAACAAACCTGTACCACTTGTTGTCCATGTAGCATTTGTAGCACTTCCTCCAATTGAACCTTGCAATAAAATGTTTGTTCCTACACATATTAAAGTATCATATCCAGCAAATGCTGTTGGTGCATTTGTACAGCTACCTATACATCCTTCATCAATAGTTCCATTACAATTATCATCAATAAAATTACCACAAACTTCTATTGCAAAAGGATGAATAACTGAATTACTATCGTTACAATCGATAGCACTATTTATAAGAGACGATGAATAATTTATTCCTGGAGAAGTACATGCCATGGTAATTGTTCCATTTGAATATCCATCATGATCAGCATCAAAATACCAATTAGCCAATGGTGTAACATTTATTGTTTTAATTTGTGAAACACCATTACTACAACTAGCACTATCAACTTGCAATAAACTAATTATTGTATTCAAAGTGATAGCATTTAATAGTAATGTTGCTGTCCCAAATGCATTCAAAGTGATGACAGAAATTGGATTACTGTTCACTTGATATTTAATAGATCCATTCGCTGGTCCATTAAAAGTTAATGCAATTGTATCACCACTACAAACTGTGTCTTTATTGGAAGATATTGATGCTTTCAACAAAGCAGGATCGTTTAAATTTACATCAGTAGCTGCAATACAACCATTGTGATCAATAACAATGTAATGTGTAGTGCCAGCAACTTGTAAGAATGAACCAATACCACTTTGATAAGGTGTTGTTCCTCCTGATGCACTTATACCAACATTTGAATTTCCACCATGACAAATTATTAAATTTGATGCTAATGCACTAATCAACAATGAAGATGGCTCAGCAATTATTACGGAATCTGTATTTACACAACCAATCGAATCAGTTACTTGTAAATAATATTTTCCAGCAGACAAGCCAGTTATTGAAGAAGAAGTAAATCCACTAGTATTCCACAAATAACTTACAGGACCAATTGCACCAGTTACAAAAGAAGAAGCATTTCCATTATTCCCTCCATTACACAAAACATCTGTATGACTAATTGTTTGATGAATTGTACAACCAGTGCCTACAACGAATGAAGAACCAATCGATGTACATCCATTCGCATCGGTAACAATGACAGAATAAATACCTGACGGATGTGTATTTGGAATAGTATCCGAAGGGGTTAATTTTCCATCACTCCACAAATACATATAAGGGGAAACACCTCCAGAAACATTAACAGATAATATAGATTTAACGGAATCCGTTGCTACATTAAATGAGGAAACTAATACTGGAGGATTTAATATAATTGTAGCCGCTGTATCAATACATCCATGACTATCAGTAACAGTTAATGAATAATTTCCTACTGGTAAATTAATTTGATAATCATTTGTAGAACCATTACTCCATTGGTATCCGTAAGGCGAAACACCACCAGCTGCTGAACCTGAAAGTAAACCGATTTGCGAACCACAACCAATGTATGTTCCAAATGCATATGCTATCAATTGTGGAGGTTGATTTACTATTGCATTATCAATCGCTGTACAACCACGACTATCAGTAACTGTAATAATATATGTTGCCGCCGACAAATTATTGATTGCAAAATTTGTAGAATTCGTTGACCATTTATAAGTATAACTTGGATCGCCACCAATTGCAACAATTGATGCAGTACCATTCGTATCGCCGAAACAATTTAATGTTGATCCAATTGTTTGTGTTGAAATCTTTGTTGGTTCTCCAAGACGAATTGAATCTAGCAATTGACAACCATTCGTATCAGTAACTAATAAACGATAGGTTCCTGCAATTAATCCAGTTCTATTTTGTGTTGTTATAGAATCATTCCACCAATAGTGATAAGCTAAATTTCCACCGCTTATAGTTGCATTGATTGCGCCATCAGAAAAGCCAAAACAAGAAATAGGATAACCATTATGATCGAGTGCAATTAATGAACTCACCATTGCTGCGGGTGCATGCAACGTGAATGAACTAGCTATTGAACATCCCTCCGAATCTGCAACAATTACAGCATAATTTCCTTCAAAAAGTGTATCCGCAGTTTGAGTTATTTGGTTATCCGACCAATGATATGTAAACGGACCAGTTCCTCCAAAAGGGTGAGCAGTAATTGCTCCTCTATCTCCATGACATCGAATTTCATTTCCACCAATATAAGTTGCAGAAGAAAATGATAATGTTATTACTGGTGGTTCGATTAATGAAATGTTTCCACTACCAATACAACCATTCGCATCTGTTAATGTTACAGAATATGAACCTTGACCAACATTAGAAATTGAGGATGTCGTTGCACTTGTATTCCATAAATAATAGTAGGGCGCAGTTCCTCCCGCAGAAGTTGTGACACTACCATCCGAAACTCCATAACAACTTGTATTAAATCCCCGAGTATTTTTTGGACTCGATAATATCGGACTTACTAAAGTTGGTTGAGTGATAATAAATGTTGTGTCACTTTTACAACCGATATTATCAGTTACTTCAACAGAATAAACTGAAGCTATGAGCGAAGAAATACTTGCAGATGTTGAGCCTGTATTCCAAGAATAATTGTACGGCGCAACAGTTCCCATTCCTGTAGCAATTAACGCAGCGTCATTTCCCCCATGGCATAAAACAGAACTCGTTTGAGAAACATGAATCAATGGAAGTGGAACAACATTTACAGCTATACTATTTGTCATCCTACTACATCCAGTTAAAGTATCAATGATTTCAGCAGAATAAGTGCCACTAGAATAAACGTTATAAGTATATCCACTTATAGGTAAGTAAAATGTTTGACCCGTTTGATAATTATAAGAAGCATACAAAATGACAAATCCATTCAAGTACCAATGATAAATTGAATTAGGATCGCCTGATGTGTTAATAGAAACATAATTACCTTGACAAACTGTTGTGGATGCACCAGCAGAAATAATACCCGAAGGCAATGGATTTACAATTACTGAGGTTGGGGATGATATAGAGCTACAACCATTCACATCTGTTACAGAAACAGTAAAAATCCCCGATGTTGTAATTCCATTAATTGATGCAGTAGTAGATCCATTCGACCACAAATAAGTGCCAAGTGGCTGTGCTGTCAGATTAACATTTCCACCTTGGCAAAAAGTAGTTGGTCTATTACTACTTATACTTGCTGTAGGATGAAACGATACTAATGTTGGTATTGATGTATTAGTACAACCATTGTCATCCGTAATTGTTATAGTGTAATATCCTGAAACCGCAGCAGTAATTTGTTGTGTTGATGAACCTTGCGACCATTGATAAGTTACAGCAGAGGTACTATTTAAAATTGTATTTGCACCAACGCATAATGTAGTACCGCCATTTGCAGTAATAACAGGTTGTGATGCTGAATTAACAACCACAACAATTGCATTTGTCATTAAAGTACATCCTGTTAACGTATCGATATCCATCGCTGAAAATGATCCACTACTTGTTGCTGTATAGGAATATCCTTCTACATTGTAATATACATATTGACTACTATAAATATTCCAAACAGCATACAATAATGGTTGCCCGTTTTCATACCATTGATATTTTGTATGAGGATCACCAGAAGTATTAAATGTTACAGAACTTCCAGTACAAAATGTAGTTGATCCGTTCGGAATAATGACACCAACTGGCAATGGATTAACATGAATAGCAACAGCAGTTGTATCATTACAACCACCAGCTAGTTCAGTGACAATCACCCATGCGCTATCATTAGTTGTGTTAACATTTATTGATTGAGAAGTAGATCCATTAAACCATAAATAACTTACACCTGAATTAGGATGTGCCGTTAATTGAACGGAAGCATCAGCACAAAATGTTAGTGGACTATTAGCAGTAATGGTAGCAACAGGATGTACATCAACTACAATTGGTGTCGACCATGCTTTACAACCATATTGATTGAAAACAGTATCAACAAAAATTCCTGAATGGGTAATGTATTGAGAAGAAGTTATTGCTCCATTATTCCATATATTATTTAGTGATGCACTTGAAGTAAGGGTTAATGCTCCTCCGTTACAAAAACTTAACGCACCACTTGATGTAACAATTGGAATTGGCGGCAATGGATTTACAATAACTGATGTTACTAATGAGCTAGCAGTACATCCATCACTATCTACAATAGCAACATTATAATTACCAGTTGAATTAACTAATATACTTTGTGTAGTAGCACCATTCGACCAACTATAACTTGAAGATGTATTAGCAATTAAATTAACATTTGAATCAGCACAAAAAACAGTTGATCCTGTAGGTGTAATTGTTGCGTTAGCAGTTGGGAACTTATGAATTGATATATATTGTGAGGAAGTAGAACATCCATTAGCATTTGTTACAACGATATTGTAACTACCACTTGTATCAGTAGTTATTGATGAAGTTGTTTGACCACTACTCCATAATAAATTACCAGCAGAAGAACATGATAATGTTAAATTTGTTCCAGGACAAAAAGCTAATGATCCACTACTAGTAATAACAGGAGTAGATGGTTGTGCAAGCATATTAATATTTACGGAAGAAGTACCAGTACATCCAAGTAAATCACTAACAGTAACGGTATAAATTCCTCCTAAACTAACTGCGATTTTAGAGGTAGTAGCACCACCAGTCCATTGATAAGAATTAAACCCAGATGTAGCAATCAAGCTATCTGTTTCTCCCTGACAGAAATTAGCATTAGATATAATATTTACAATCGGATTATGTTTATCAACAATTATAGCTGAAGATGCACCAGGACAATTTGTAGCATCAGTAGCAATAACAATATAAGATCCTGAATTTTTTACTGTAATGCTTGAAGTTGTAGCAACCACAGAATTATTACTGACCCATTGATACGAATTAAATCCAGGAGTTGCTACCAAAATAGTACTATCACCATTACAAAAACTTAAAGGACGTTGATTAGTAACTAAAGGAGTTGGAGTGCTTGCACATGGAGAAACTAAAAGAGCAGTTGTAAAATATGAACCCCAATTTGTATCACGTCCTTTCATTCTAACATTAAGTTTATGTAGTCCGATTGGAATTCCAACGCTTAACAAAGTAGCTTGTGCTTGTTCAATTGCGTTATTGAAATTTCCATTCATCCCAATTACAATTAACGGTGGAAAATTATCAATGCTCACTTCCCCTTCTACAACTTTAAGATCACGAGCATTAATAGGATTCTCAATTGATATTGCTGTTGTAAAAGCTTTACCCCAATTACCTGCAACATCTTTTACACGTACGCATAAATTATGTAATCCTACTGGCATCAATGCTATTGAAGATTTGTAAACACTTTCAATAGCGTTATCAAATGCTCCATCAAATGCAAGTAATGTCGTAGTATTTTGTGTTGTATCATTATCCCAATAAAGTTGGCCTGTTGATACATTAATATTTCGATATACAATTGGTCCTTCAACACTAAGAACAGTGGTAAATGTTGGTCCCCAACCATTAGCTGAATCACGAATTTGAATATTGATTGTATGCATTCCTGTTGTAGGTACTGCAAGTGACTTAAATGCTGTTTCAAAAGCATCGTTAAAAGCACCATCAAATGCAATCATATTTGGCAACGATGGAACATTTGCATCAAACCACACTCGACCATCAATAACTTTTATACTTCTATCAACAGAAGCTTGCGCCTCAACACTTATAGCTGTTGTAAATGCAGGACTATAATGGCCAGTATTATCCATCACTTCAACACTTAAGGTATGCAAACCTGAGATATGAAAAGTTGCAATTGCTGATGACTGAATGAATGTATTAATTGCGTTAGTAGCATTTCCATTCAAGAAAATTAATCCTGTTGCTGACGATGAATTTCCATCCCAGTAAACTCTAGCGAATGATGCTGAAAGAGTACGTGCTGTAATTAAATTTTCAACGCTTACCACAGTAGTAAACGGTGGACTGTATTGTGAATTATTATCCAATACTTGAACAGACAATGTATGCAAACCTGCAGTTGCAAAAGAATTTATCGGTGATGCTTGTATAAAGGAATTAATTGCATTAGATGCATTGCCATTAAAAATAATCAATGCCGTTGCACTTGCTAAATTATAATCCCAATAAACACGTGCTATCGAAGCTGAAATATTCCTTGCTGAGATAGTATTTTCGACACTTATTGCTGAAGTAAAAACCGTTCCCCAATGGCCGAGTGAATCTTGCATACGAATATTAAATGTATGCAACCCTGCTGACAAATTTATTGATGATGATCTTACTGCAGTTTGTATTGCATCATTAGGGTTTCCTTGTAAGCTTATAGATGTACCAAGGCCCTGCCCAGGCTCAATATCCCAGTAATATTCTGCTGCTGTTATTTTTCCTCTACCTACTTGAGCAAATAGACTGGAAGAAATAAGCAACATGAATACGAGTATTTTCGTCAGACTTTTCATGCTGTTTCGATTTAGAAATAAGGAGGAGAAAACCATTATTTATCATAACCGTCAGCACGTACATTGATCGTTCCATTTACAAGTACTCTTCTTGGTGCTACCATATAAAAAACGCGCGCCCAATCGTTAGCTCCATTTGGAAAATAATTATCTAACGTGAATGATCCACCATAAGCACCTACATCATTTCTAGTTAAATTAATATCTACAAATGCTGAATCAGGATTGCCAGCGTTAATTGCATTTGATGCCGGTACAGTAGTAGTAATTTTTCCATTTGCATCTAATGTTGTATTCGTTAGAACGATGTTTGTTCCATCATTAGTAAACCCTGAAATTGCAAGAGAAGTAATCAAATTATAGTGCACGGAAAAAGTTCCACCATTACAGTAAACATATTGATAATTTACAATAGGAGAAGAAACTAAATTGTTTTGAATTTCTGTGTATGCTGATGCCGCAGTCGCACAAGCAATTCCATAATACATATAATATGAAGTACTTAATTTTTGAATAGTATTATTTACAATAAGGTTGGTTCCTGCATTTGAATTTTTACTTGTAATTACATTAATTCCATAACCATAATAATAAGGATATGGGAAATAAATAAAATTATTTAAGATTTGGAAATATTGAGAAGTAGATCCCCAATATATTCCAGTCATTGAAGGACTGGTATTGATAACTGTAATTTTATTTCCAATTATTAAGATAGAATCTGTTGATGCAATTGCATCTGTACTAACATGAATACCATAAACAGCAGCTGAAATTGTTGTATTAATTACATTACCTAGTACTCGACCGAAGTTTACATAAACAGAATTACCCGTATACGAATTGGCAACAGTAACATTATAATTATTTGCATCAAAAAATACTCCTCCATTTATTATTGAGTCGTTAATAACATTTACTACACAACGATTACCTGCGGGAGCGTTTACTACTGTTTGTATAGATCCAGTAACAAGTTTCATCTCCATGATTGAAACACTCATTCCTGCTGCTGCAGGTGTGATATTGACATTCGCATCTACAGTAAAATATGCTCCTTC
>JBBRAW010000084.1:0-16329 GCA_038206385.1 Bacteroidia bacterium
ATTATGGAACTAGCATAGCCACCGATATATTAGGAAACGTTTATTCAACAGGATTTTTTAGTAGTGATTCAATTTATTTTGGATCAACACTTTTGAATAATTTTGGAGTAGGAAATATTTTTATTGTCAAACATGATGCTTTAGGAAATGTTGTTTGGACCAAAAGATTTGGAAATGTTGGCTTTGATGGTTCTTTCGGCATAACAACTGATTTCAAAGGGAATGTATATTTAACAGGATTTTTTACGAGTCCTTCAATAGCTTTTGGATTAATCACGTTAACAAATAATGGTGGTTATGATAATTTCACAGTAAAATTTGATCCATCAGGAAATACAATCTGGGCAAAAAAATTTGGTGGATCTAATGATGAAATTGGTTATGGCATTGCAACTGATTCAGCAGAAAATGTTTTCATTACTGGTTCTTTTAATAGCCCTACCATATTTTTTGGTTCTTCCACTTTACTAAATCCTAATTCCACTTCAGATATTTTTATCGCTAAATACGATAGTTTAGGTAATGAGATTTGGGCGAAAAGTGCAGGTGGTATTGATAATGATGCTAGCCAAAGTATCGCTGTTAATTCTCTAGGAGAAATAGGTGTTACAGGTTATTTTAGTAGTTCGAGTATTGTTTTTGGTTCAACAACATTATACAATAGTATTCCAGGTTATGGTGAAATATTTATTGTCAAATATGATAATAATGGAAATACATTATGGGCAAAATCTGTATCAAAATTTGCAGGAGGTTTAGGAGAAGATAAAGGAAAAGGTATTTGCTTTAATAACAATGGAGATATTTGGATCACCGGGTCTTTTTATAGCGCATCAATATCATTCGATACTCTTGCTCTAAATAATTCTGATTCGTTAGGATTAACAAAGGATATCTTTATAGCAAAACTCAACTCATCAGGAAATATATTATTTGCAAAAAGCGAAGGAGGTGCTGCTGAATCAGATTATGGTAACGCAATTGCTGTTGATGAAAATGATAATGCTTATGTTACTGGAACATTCGCAAGTTCTCAACTTAAATTTGGTTTAATAACATTAATAAATAGAGGTGCTTATGATATTTATGTTGCTAAATTTGATTCAAATTGTAATGAAATATGGGCAGTAGATGTTGGCGCAATTGGAGAAGAAGGCGGCCGCGGTATTGCAAAAAGTATTGATGGAAGTGTTTATATTATCGGTGATTTTTATAGTTTTTATATTACGTTTAATTCACAAAGCATTACTAATTCTGGATCAAATGATATTTTTATAGCCAAGTTAAATAATGTAACAGGTATTGAAGAAAATATCAGCCATTCTGAAAACACGTTTTTATACCCAAATCCAACAAATGGATCAATAAATATAAAAAGTATTTCTGCTATAAAAGATCTTAAAATAACAAATCTTGCAGGTCAACTTTTAGTGCACCTAAAACCTAATGATAACGAAGTGAATTATCAATTTGATAATGACGGAATATATTTCGTTCAAATTGAAAATTCTACTTCTGTTGAAACTAAAAAAGTAATTGTTTCGAAGTAAATTTAGTGTTCTAAATTTTTCCTTCGTCAATTAATATTTTTAACTTTAAAATGGAAGCCACAGAAAGTCCATCACGAATTTCACCTCGCATCGCCATTTGAAACACTTCTTCAAAAGGTAATTTGAGAACATGTAATTCCTCTGTTTCTTCCGGTGAATTACCAACATATTTTAAGCCTTTAGCAACGTACGTAAAGGAGATCTCATCAGAAACAGAATTTGAAAGTTGCATCGATAAAATCATCTCAAAAGACGATGCTTCCAATCCCACTTCTTCAAGTAATTCACGCTTCGCACCTTCAACAGGGTCTTCCCCCTCCGGACTTCCTCCTTCGGCAACTTCCCATTCATAGTTGTTCATCGTATAACGAAATTGTCCAACAATCCATGTATTATAATCTTCATCAAGTGGAATGATTGCAATTGCTTTATTCTTAAAATGAACAACGCCATAAATCCCATCATTACCCGCAGGATTTATTACTTTGCTTTCAATAACACGAATCCAAGTATTGTCGTATTTAGTTTCTGATGAAATCGTTTTCCATGGATTTTTTTGCTCGCTCATAATTTATTTTTTAGAACTGCAAATTAAAAGAATTGAATTCAACATCTTTGATTTATCTTTTTAACCATTAAAATAATATGTCAGCAATAAATAGAATTGGTGTTTTTACTTCTGGTGGTGATGCTCCAGGTATGAATGCATGCATACGTGCAGTTGTCCGTACAGCAATAGCAAATGAAAAGCAAGTTTACGGAATATTACGAGGTTATCAAGGCATGATTGAGGATGAATTTATTCCTTTAACATCACGATCCGTTAGCAATATCATTCAACGAGGAGGTACGATTCTTAAGACAGCGCGAAGTAAAGATTTCATGACCGCTGAAGGCCGCAAACTTGCCTATCAACATCTTCAGAATCATCAGATAGATGCATTGATTGCTATTGGTGGCGATGGTACTTTTACCGGTGCTGAAATTTTTTGTAATGAATATCCTGATGTTCGAATAATTGGAATCCCAGGTACGATCGACAATGATTTAGCTGGTACTGATTTTACGTTGGGGTTTGATACCGCTGTCAATACAACTATTGAAGCGATCGATAAAATTAGAGATACCGCTGCTGCTCATGATCGCTGTTTCTTTATTGAAGTAATGGGACGTGACTCAGGTTGTATTGCGCTATGGGCAGGTGTCGCTGGAGGAGCTGAAGCAATTTTATTACCAGAACACGATACTAACCTTGATGCACTAATTGAAAAACTTGAATTAGGTGCGAAGCGAAATAAATCTAGCAGTATCGTTATCGTTGCGGAAGGTGAAAAAAATGGCGGAGCACAAAATATAGCTCAACAAGTAAAAGCTCGTTTACCAGAATACGAAACTAAAGTAACTGTTTTAGGGCATGTACAACGAGGAGGAAGCCCAACTGCATTCGATCGAATACTTGCTGCAAAGTGCGGTGTAAAATCAATTGAAGCATTATTAGCAGGCGAAAACAGAGTTATGGTAGGCATACGTAATAATAAAATGACCTATACTCCCCTTGCTAAAGCTACTAAGCAACATGATCCTCTTGATATGGATTTATACCGAATGATAGATACTTTATCGATATAAACAAAATGAAATAGATTTCATTGATGCATACTTTTGCATTAATTTCGTCGTTTAAATGTTCGAAAAACTAACCTATGAAAAATAATATTTTATTACTATTTGCTTGCACAATGGTATATTCTGCATCTGCTCAACAAATTTTGTCGAAAAAAGGTTATCCTATTTTTCCCGAAAAAGGTGAATGGAGTGTAGGATTCGATGCCGTTCCCTTTTTGCAATATGCAGGAAATCTCTTTAATGGAAACAATAAAAATGATGCTCCTGAAGCCTCTTATAAAAAAAATAATCCATACACTTTTTCTGGTCTTTATGTTAAAGATGAAAATACTGCTTATCGTGCAAAAATTCGATTAGGATTAAATAGTACGAAAACAGATACTCTTGTTCAAAATTTAGTAAACCCAACATCAGCAGAAAAAGTTGCCGATGAAACCAAAGTGAATGATACTAAAATTACTCTTGGCTTAGGCATTCAAAAATGGAAAGGCCATGGACGTTTAAAAGGAATTTATGGCGCTGAAGGATTAATTTCAATTAGCGGACATAAAACTAAATATACTTATGGTAATCCTTTAAGTAGTCAAAATCAAATTGCAAACCGATTGAAATCAGAAAAAGAAGGTACAGGATTCGGTTTGCAAATTCGCGCCTTTTTAGGAGTTGAATATTTCTTTGCACCGAAAATGTCAGTAAGCGCAGAATACGGGTGGGGACCATCAATTAATAGTATCGGATCAGGTGAGGTGCAAAAAGATTCTTGGACTGGAAATAGTGTTAGCACAAGTATTGAAAAAACGGGTAAATCAAGTTCTTTTGGATTCGATATTGATAATGCTGGTGGTGCAATTAATTTGAGTTTTTACTTTTAATTTCGTCTATTGTTTTTTTAATTAAGGGAGTAAATAATTTAATACCTTAATTTATTTTTAAAAATCTTATCAAAAAAAACCTTCAATATTCTTGAAGGTTTTTTTTATGCTAGCTTTTTAATTTCCTAAACTTTTTTGATAATCTTCCCACTTTTGATCTTTGAATATATTCGCACCAAAATATTTCATAACTGCTTCCAATTGCGGAACAGTTTGATATCCTGCAAGAGGTGATAGCAATACGAATTTCTCATCCATAAAAATAAAACTTGGATAACTCATCTGTCCGCTTAAAAGTGAAAGTGCTAATTCATTTGCCTTATATTCAGGTTTGAATACGAATAATTTATCCTGAAAATGTATTGTATCATGCGTCTCTGCATCAAGTCGAACTGCATAATAATGATCATTCATATATCGAATTATTGATGTATCCTTAAAAGTAGATGCATCCATTTTTTTACACCATCCACACCATGATGTAGAAATATCAATAAATATTTTTTTAGGCGTTACATTACTTTTAGCAACAGCTTGCTCAAAACTCATCCATTGAATGTCGTTGGTCTGTTGTAATTTATTTTCTGATTGTCCGTTGCAGGATGCATTTAACAAAACGGTGCTGCTAAGAATAAAGATTATTTTTGATAGTTTCATGAGCTATTGAACGTAAATTTTAAATTTTAGAAATCACTATTTTATTTCTCCCATCAATTTTCTCACGAATGGTGAAATTGCAATTAAAACCAATCCACTTATCAAGGCATATATTGCTAATTGATGATAACCATCCGTATAAGAAATTAATTTCTCAGATAGTGAAGCATTGACTTTTGCTGATACCATTCCAGCTCCAAGTATGCCTGCGGCATATTGACCATAAGCACTTGCAAGAAACCACATTCCCATCATTACTCCCTGTAATTTTTGTGGGGAGAGTTTGGTCATGATGGATAATCCGATAGGAGAGAGGCATAACTCCCCAAAGGTAATGATGAAATAGGCAAATGTGAATACATTTAATGAAGTAATTCCTTGCAGATTCGCAAAGAATCGTGTTGCATAAAAAATGTAGAATGCAGCTGATAAAAATAAAAATCCTAAACCAAATTTTATAAGTGTGTTAGGCTCTATTTTTCTCTTGCTCATCCATACCCAAAGCAAACCAAGTAATGGCGCAAAGATGATTACGAAAAGAGCATTAGAAGAGTTATTAACTCCGTTAGGATCTAACTTTATTCCAAGTACATGATTGTCTAAATTATTTGCAGCAAATAAACTTAATGAGCCACCGCTTTGCTCGTAAAAGGCCCAAAATAATATGGAGAATAAAATAAATACTAAGGCTGCAACTAATTTTTTACGTTCCTCAAAGGTGCATTTCGACATCTCATAAAACAAGTAAATCAATGTACACGGGCCAATAATGTACATAAACCAATCAGTATATTCCGATTTTGCAACCATGATCATTATGACAGGAATTATTAATAGCGAACCAATATATACTGCGTATTCATACCATTTTTTTTCCTTTCCTTCTGCGGGTTTCAAAGGAGATAATCCTATTGGCCCCATGGTTCGTTGAGTGAAAATAAATGTGACTAAACTAATCGTCATCACAATAGCGGCTAATCCAAAAGCAAGATTCCATGAATAACTTTTTGCAATAGCGATACATGCATATCCTCCAAGTAAAGCTCCAATATTTATTCCTGCATAGAAAAGAGAAAAACCAGCATCTCTTCTACTATCATTTTTATGATACAATGCGCCAACCATCGTTGAGATATTAGGCTTGAAAAATCCTGTTCCGATGATAGTAAAACTAATTCCTAAAAAGAAGAATTGTAGTGGATCGAATGCAAGAATACAACTTCCGGTAATCATCAACAAACCACCCCAAAAAAGTGATTTACGAAATCCTAAAATTTTATCTGCAAATAAACCACCTATAAAAGTAAATGCATAAACAAAAGCTTGCGTCGCACCATATTGAAGGTTGGCAACGTCTTCTTTCATCATTAATTTACTTACCATAAAAACGGTAAGCATACCTCTCATTCCATAGAAACAAAAGCGTTCCCACATTTCCGAAAAGAATAAATACCACAATTGTTTTGGATACTTACCTTTAAAATCTTGAATCTCGTCTAAGGTCATAATGTTGTAGTGTATTTATCAATTAACTTCAAAGTAATTACTTTTATAAATCCTTTCCAAAAAAAAAGCTCTGAAGCACACTTACTTCAGAGCTTTCCTTTGTTGACTTATAATTAATTTACACCATGCATCATTTTCAATAATTTGCGATAAATTGCAAGTAAGATGAGCGATGCTGATCCACTTAAAACAATAAATACGCAGAAGAAAATAAACAAGTTTGATATTTCTATTCCTAAGAAGCTTGGTATATGTGCACCAGCAGTTGCAGGAGCCTCACCAGCGCCAGGAGGGATTAATGCACTCAATGTTCCAGCAAATTTATTCGCCACTGCATTCGCTAAAAACCACGTTCCCATCATTAATGAAGCTAAACGAATAGGAGCTAATTTACTTACCATACTCAAACCAATTGGCGATAAACAAAGCTCTCCCATTGTATGTACAATGTATAAAGCAAATAGCCAAAACATAGCAATTTTAGTTGATGGATCAACACCATGAACTGCGTAAGCAATTATCACATATCCAAGTGCTACTAAACCTAATCCAATTGCCATTTTAAGTGGTGAAGAAGGTTCCATATTCACTTTTGCTAACTTACCCCAAAGCATTGTAAAGAAAGGTGCTAAAATGATAATTGCTAATGGATTTATCGATTGGAACCAAGGTGATGGGAATTCTGTTAAATGGATGTCAGCAATTTTATCCATAAAGGTTAATGCAACAATTAATAATATTCCAATTACTTGTATTCCAGTAATCGTTTTTTTCGACCATTCAAAGAACCATCCAAATGCTTTTCCTAAAAAGAATATTAGTAGCGAATAAGCGCCCGCAATAATAAATTTACTTACGTGAATATCAATTGCTCTATCAACTTGTTGATCTGCAAAAAGCGTTAACGATGCTCCAGCTTGTTCGAAACATGCCCAAAAGAAGATGACAAAGAATGCAAGTATAAATATTACTATGATACGTTCTCTTTCGTCTTTGGTTAATGATTTATCAGTAAGAATAATGATCGGCATTAAAATTAATGAAGCATAAATAAGATATGCTACGAGATCAATACTTGCAATTGTATGTGCGATAGAATCAGGATTCGCAACGTTAGCAGCACCAAAAATTCCAGCAACAATATTTTGAAAATTTAAGAGTCCGAATATTAATGCGATCGAACCAATAATTACAGAATATGTTTTCATGTCGATTTTAGCAACAGGCATTCCGATCGCTTTTCCATCAGGACCAACAAGATGTTTATTCTTAAGTAATTCAAAGGAGATTAAACTTACTACCATTCCAATTGCTGCAGCTAGAAATCCATATTTGTATTGCGAGAAACCACCACAAACTAGAGGTGAGAAAAAGGCACCCATGTTTATTCCCATATAAAATATGGTAAATGCACCATCAATTCGTGAATCATTTTTTGGATACAACTGACCAACCATTGTAGAAATATTTGGTTTGAAAAAACCATTACCAATGATAAGTAACGTAAGCCCCATCCACATAAAAGTAATAGCAGAACCACTTTGAGCACCTTCTATCACTGCATTCCCACTCATATAAAGTAAGAATTGACCTATCGCCATTAAGACACCTCCAATAAGAATACTTCTTCTATTTCCCCAGAATTTATCACAAAGATATCCTCCTAAGAGCGGAGTTAAATACACTAAACCTGTAAAACTGCCGTAAACATTTGAAGCAAGGGCTTTGTCAAAATACAATGCTTTAGTCATGTATAAGATGAAAATGGCTCGCATTCCATAGTAACTAAACCTTTCCCACATCTCTGTGAAGAAGAGTAGGTATAATCCGCGTGGATGTCCTGTATTAGTTGAAGGTGTATTCATAAACTGTTGTTAAATTGATTTTTTATAGGCCACTAATGTAATGAAAAGATTAAACCAACCAAATTGTAAGACATTTGTCGATCCAAAATATCATTTGGTCAATAAAATCTATTCTAAGACCAACATTCTCCACTAATAACATCACTTAATGAGATAGTTTTCGATGGAAACATGAGTAAGAGAATGCTAGATAATTTAGTGAAATTCCTTATTTCAGAATTCAATAAATTATGCATAAAAGTAGTTCCAGATTAATTACTAGATTATCTTCGTAGCACAAAAATAAAGTATGCTATGTTTGACATGTTAAATAAACTTGGTGATGTAAAAAAAAAGATGGATGAAATAAAACAACGTCTTGATTTAATCACTGTAGAAGGAGATTCTGGCAATGGAGCAGTTAAAGTAATTCTTACTGCCAACAGGAAAGTGAAATCAATTTCCATTAATGATGAACTATTAAAAGTAGAATCAAAAGAAGAACTTCAAGATTTATTAGAAATCGCTTTAAATAGAGCTCTTGAAAATGCAGAAAATGTTTCAGAAACGGAGATGAAAGCAGCAGGTAAAGATTTCCTTCCAGGTTTTCCAGGATTTTAAAAACGAAATTAGTATGACACACGAAGAAAAATTAAAATTTGTTACAGTAGAATTTCCCAATGAACTATTAAAGATTGATCCCAATACACCACCTTTATTTGGAAAAATGAATTTTCAACAAATGGTTGAACACATGAGTGATTCGGTAAGAGTAGCAAATGGAAAAACTAAATTTGATCTGCATACTGAACAAGAAAAACTTCCTTTATTTCGTGCTTTCGTATTGTCGGATAAAGAATTTAAACCAAATACCAAAAATGCATTAATGGGAGAGGAGCCTCTTGCAATTAGAAACACATCACTTAAATTAGCTTTCGACGAATTGAATTTAGAAATGGATGATTTTATAAAATATTTTGCACCAAATCCATCGAACAAATTAATGAATCCGTTTTTCGGACCATTAGATTTTCAAGAATGGACACATTTATTGCACAAGCATTCAACACATCATCTAAATCAATTTAAGTACTAATCTTGGCTTAAGAATTAAATCTAAATTATTATTTTTTAGAAAACTCAGATTGAATATTCATCCTTCTTGTTTAATGTAATTAGGTTTCCTGAATTGGGATCTACAAATTTATCTGTGTAGAATAACACGACATGCACATTGGATCCATTGATAGTAAATTTCCCTTTGCCTTCGAATGTATGATTTAAAGTATCAGTAGCAGTGATACAAAGAAAGGTTTGAGGTGCAAGAAAAATACTATCCTTTACAGCATCATAAAAGAAAACTGGATTGGCCATAAAACAATCTGAAATTTTAAATATTTTACAAAAATTATTTAGTGTATCTGATGAACTTAATGCACCAATCCAATTATGGACGACACCCGATTGTAAATCTGTGGAGGAACAATTATAAGTATTGCTAAGTTCTGATAAATTATTTTTCATGATAACACTTCGAACAACTGAATCTTTGTTTCCATCCGAATCAGTTACTACATAAGAGATATTATATTGTCCTTGCAAATTAATGTTTAAGGGATTCGTAACGATAACTTGTGTTGTAAGATTTCCATCTTCAACATCAAATGCAGAATAACCAACTTCAAAATAGGGAGAATTTAGCGTTATAATTACTGTTTGATTTCCAAATAATGAAATTTTAGGACGAAACTTTAAAGGTGCTGGAATATGTAATTGAAAAGATCGCTGAAATATTTTACCACCGTTTCCTTTTGCAACAACATTTAAATTAAAATATCCAGTATCTGCAACTGAATTTACTTTTATAATTTGTGAAAGTGTTAAGTCAGGTTTAGATGGGTTCGGTGAATAGGATATTTCCACTCCGTTTGGAACTCCAATGGTTGAAAATGTTACATCTTCTATATCACCACCCAAATAATAAATTTTTAATTCCCTAGAAAAAGTTTCTCCTAATCCTACTGTTGTATCCTTCACTCCAATAAATTTAAAGTCCATTGCATTTTGATCGTTTCCCTCTTTTTTACAAGAAGATATTAATGCGAAAAAAGTTGCAACTATTATTAATTTGACTATTTTTTTCATAATGTCATTCCTAAATTATAGAATAAAAACGAGAAGATATCAGCTTGTTCATCTATCAATTTTCCTGTTGGTTTACCTGATCCATGTCCTGCATTAGTATCAATTCTAATTAGAACTGGATTTTGCCCCTGTTGATGCTCTTGCAATGTAGCAATAAATTTGAACGAATGAGAAGGAACAACTCTATCATCATGATCAGCTGTTGTTACCATCGTAGCAGGATAATTTACTCCAGATTTAATATTATGCAATGGCGAATAAGCATAAATTGCTTTAAATTGAATGGAGTCTTCACAAGAACCATAATCACTTTTCCATGCCCATCCAATTGTGAACTTATGGAATCGTAACATATCCATAACTCCAACTGCAGGCAATGCCACTTTAAATAAATCTGGTCGTTGTGTCATTAAAGCACCAACTAATAATCCCCCATTTGATCGCCCACTAATAGCTAGCTTTTCATGATTTGTATAGCCTTCTTTTATGAGATACTCTGCTGCTGCTATAAAATCATCAAATACATTTTGCTTTTTCAACTTTGTTCCGGCTTGATGCCATTCAGTTCCATATTCTCCACCACCTCTCAAACAAGGCATTGCAAAGATGCCACCCTGTTCCAGAAATACTAATCTTTCTGGTTTAAATTCTGGGGTCTTACTAATATTAAATCCTCCATAACCATAAAGTAAAGTAGGATTTTTTCCGTTTAATGTGTACCCTTTTTTTGCAACAATAAACATTGGAATCTTTGTCCCGTCTTTACTAGTATAAAAAATTTGTTTCGTCTCAAATTGATCTAAATCATAAGGAACGGCTGGCTTAAACATTATAGCAAGAAAATTCTTTTTCATATTGTATCTATAAACCGTGGAAGGGGAAATAAAGCTTGCATAAGAAATAAAAACATTTGTGTCTGATGGAGATCCATTAATTGATTCAACTGTTCCTAAACCAGAAAAAGGAATTTCATACACTTTCGCACCTTCATAATTATAAATGTAAACTTTACTAGTCGCATCTTTCATATAATGAAGAAGAATTGATTTCCAACAAAATGTTGCTCCTTGTAATATTTCTTTTTGCTCTGGTATAAAATCTTTCCACATATTAACTTGTGGTGAATTAGCATTGATTTTAATAATCTTTTTTTTGTCAGCATTATAATTAGTTATAAAAAATAAATCATCACCTATATTACCAATTAAATCGAAATCGTGCTCAAATGTTTTTACAACTTGAATTAGTTTAGAGGTTGGTTTACTTAAATTTTGAATATATAAATTATTTCCACTTGTTGATTCAGTACCTGTTATTACAAGAAATTTTTCATCCTCTGTTATACTTGCCGAAAAGTTTCTCATTGGATGATTCTTATCTTCAAAAACTAAAGAATCCAATTCTTGACTATTCCCAAGTTTATGGTAGTATACTTTATGAAACTCATTTTTTTCTGTATACGCTTTCGATAACGAATTCGCATCATATCTACTATAGAAAAAACCATCATTCCACCATGCAATTCCAGAAAATTTAACTTTCGTTAATGTCTCTGGTAAAGTCTTCATTGATTTAGTTTCCTTTATTCGAATCACATTCCAATCACTTCCAGATTCACTTAAAACAAATGCCACATGCAACCCATCATTAGAAGGCACTGTTTGACTTATTGCAGTAGTTCCATCTTCCGACAATTTATTAGGATCAAAATATTGGATCGGAACATATTCCATCGTTCGCATGTAATACAAAACAGGTTGATTGTTTTTTACATCTCTTCTATAATAGAAATAACTATTACCCGCTCTAAATGGAGCAGCGTAATTGACGAAGCTCCAATTTCTAATCATTTTTGCCTTTAAACTATCCCGAAAAGGAATCTGCTTGAGATAATTCTCCGTTAAATCATTTTGATTTTTTACCCAATCAGCAGTTTCTGATGAATGATCGTCTTCCAACCACCTGTATGGATCAGCTACTTTAACAGAAAAATAATCATCTACTTGATCTGATTTCCTGGTGATGGGATACTTAATTGGTTGGGAATTGCTTTCTTGAATTGTTAATATTGAAAACAAAAAACAAAGAATTTTTAGACGTCTCATAATTTTGAATTGGCTGCTGCAAAAGAAACACTATTTTCGTGATCATTCTCAGAAATCTTGCCTTAAACTTATAAAATCGGATGAAAAATAACCGAATACCCTTATTAGGGATAATATTGATCACTTTATTTGCTTCTTGTGGAAATAAAACTGCGTCAAAAACAAATGAAGAAGATGCACACTTCGAAAGATTCCGCGATTATTTCGTGGAGTCTCTTTGGAAAATTAGTCCCTCAGATGCCATTTATGCTGGTTATCACAAGTTCGATAGTATTTTGATTGCTCCTTCAGCTGAAAATCGTGAATTCGCAATTAAAGAATACAAAGCATTAGGCGATAGCATCAAAATGTTCGATGAGAAAAAACTGAACGAATTAAATCGAATCGACCTCTGGATGATGAGGGATAAAGTTGATGGGAGTATATGGTATATCAACGAATTTAAAAGCCATGAATGGAATCCCGCAAACTATAATGTTGCTGGTGAATTCGCCGAGATTTTAAATGGATCTTATGATAAATTAGATAACCGACTTAAAATGTTTTCCCGCAGGCTAGAGCAAGTCCCTGTGTATTACAAAATCGCGAAGTTGCAATTAAAAATGCCTTCAATAGAACATACTGATTTGGCAATTTTGCAAATAGATGGATCGATAGAAGAAGTTTTTGGTAAAAATCTTAAAGATTCTGTTAACGCGTCTAGTTTATCTGCTGATGAAAAATTGAAAATAATTTCTTGGTCAGATACTGCAAAAAAATATATGGTCGACTTTTCTGGATGGCTTAAAGTTCAACGTAAATCTTTGACTGAAAACAATTCCACTAATTTTAGAATTGGTCAAAAACTTTATGATAAAAAATTTCAATATGATATTCAATCTGGATATACCGCTGAAGAAATTTATCAGAAAGCTATAAAACGTAAAGCAGAATTGCATAGCGAAATGGCGAAAATATCACGTCAATTATGGCCGAAGTATTTTGGCAAATCTCCTATGCCTACTGATAGTCTTTTATTAATCCGTAAAGTAATAGATACACTCTCTATAAATCATGTAAATAGAGATTCTTTTCTTCAATCTATAGAGCAACAAATCCCTCAATTGATAAAATTTATCAATGATAAAAACTTAATTTATATTGACCCCTCAAAACCATTAGTTGTTCGTAAAACTCCTGCATATATGGAAGGTGGTGGTGCCGGTGCATCAATCTCGGCACCTGGGCCATATGATAAGGGTGCCAATACGTATTATAATGTTTCGCCTTTATCTGGATATACTGCTGAACAAGCTGAAAGTTATTTGCGCGAATACAATCATTACATCTTACAAATATTAAATATTCATGAGGCAATTCCTGGTCATTACACGCAATTGGTTTACAGTAATCAATCGCCGTCATTAGTGAAAAGTGTTTTAGGTAATGGTGCTATGGTGGAAGGATGGGCAGTTTATTCAGAACGAATGATGCTCGAAAATGGATATGGTAATAATGAACCTGAAATGTGGTTGATGTATTACAAATGGCATTTGCGTTCTGTTTGCAATACGATCCTTGATCACGAAGTTCATTGTAATGCGCTCTCTGAGGAAGATGCTAAAAAGCTTCTTATCAACGGTGCGTTTCAACAAACGGCAGAAGCAGATGGTAAGTGGCGTCGTGTTAAATTAACTCAAGTGCAATTAGCAAGCTATTATACTGGATTTACTGAGATTTATGATTTGCGTGAAGAAGTAAAAAAACAATTGGGTGATAAGTTTGATTTAAAGAAATTTCATGAAAAATTCCTTAGCTATGGAAGTGCTCCTGTTAAATATATTCGTGAACTTATGCTTGAAGATTTAAAAAATAACAAATAATTGCAATAACTTTTCAAGCTCCCCGACTGTTATAGGGTGTTTATGACTTCTACTAAAGCAAACAGTATTAAATCTGTTCATTCAAATTTTTTAATTTATAACGACCTAAATTCAATTCCTGATAATCTAAAATCAGAATTGAATTTGGGTTCGTTGATGATGAGTGAAAACTATTTTAAAGCATTGGAAGCATCTTCAATTCCAGGCATGTCATTTCGGTATCTTTTCCTTCATCAAGACAATCATCTAAAAGGATTTTATTATTTTCAAATTATAAACCTTGCATCAAAAGAATTAGGAAAAATTATTCATCTTGATCCATACAGTAAAACACTTAATCATTTTACTGGTGTAATTAATGCAATATTATTTGGTGCCAAAAAAGAAAAGCCTCACTATCTATTGATTGCAGGTAATATGATTATGAGTGGTGAATTTGGCATTTTAAATATAGAGAAAGACAAAATAGTTTTCGAACATTTAAATAATGCAGTAAAAGATGTTACACTAGCATTAGAAAAAAATGGGAAAGTGGTATCAACAATTATTAAAGATTTTAGTAATGAAACTGATCAGGTTAAAGAACCGCTTTTAACAAAATCCTATTCCTTGTTGGTGATGGATCCAATTATGAAAATGGAATTACAGGACGACTGGAAAATATTCCCCGATTATTTAGAAGCATTATCAGCAAAGTATCGCTTACGGTACAATAATGCTAGAAAAAAAATTGAATCTTTAACGATTAAAGATTTATCATTCGAAGAAATTTTATCTCAACAAAACAGTATTGATCCATTATATAAAGCTGTCCAACATAAATCACCAATACAATTGGTAAAATTCGATTGCAATTATCTTTTGGAAATGTCACAAAATTTAGGTGACAATTTTAAATTTCGTGGATATTATTTGGACGGAAAAATGATTGCTTTCCTATGCGGAATAAAAACAAATGATCAATATGAAGCACATCATATTGGAATTGATTACCAATATAACCGATCGCATTCTTTATATCTAAATATTTTATATGAGTTCATTGGATTGGCCATTGAAGCGAAATCTAAAAATATTTCTTTCGGTAGAACGGCAATGGAAATGAAAACAACTGTTGGAGCTCGTCCAGTTTCATATAATGCTTATATAAAATTAAATAATTATATGCTCAATTGCCTTGTAAAGAATTTCCTTCCTTCAGAAGCTATGGACAACTGGACTGCCAGAAATCCATTTAAAGATTCCAAGTAATTCTTGCCTCTATAAAACTGGGATTAATCAATCTTTTCATTCCATTCACATAAAATTTTATTGAAAAGACATCACTCCAACTAAATTGTAACTTATATGTTTACAATGAAGAAGCTGTGGGGATTTATTGCTGTACTTTTAATAGTAACAGTAGGTAACACAAAAGCTGATGTCATCCCGCATTTGACACATTATTTCAATCAATTTACACCACAAACTACGTCTGCTTATCCAAACCCATTTAATGAGTCAACTACTATTTTTTATTCTCCTACAATAAATGAGTTTATAAAAATTAAATTGTACAATAACAAAGGTCAATTGCTTAGTGAAATATTTGAAGACGATGTAGAAAAGGGAGAATCCTATCGCTTTGAAATAGATGGTTCTTCACTTAGTCCAGGAGTATATTTTTATACCATCGAAGCGAATGGAAATATTTTACATCAACGTATCGACTTAGTTCGTTAATAATTTTTCGCATAAAATAAGCCTGAATTACATTTTTTATTCCGACCTTGATGATGTCTAATTTAATGAGCTATGAAATATTTCAAAATTATTATTCTATTATTTATATTTAACAATTCACTTTCTGCACAAAGTTTGAAAAAGGATACACTTTTTATTCCTGCTGGATTACGCCAGTATCAATTTCAACTTGAGAAACCAGTTAAAGCAATTGAACATCTTCAATATGAAAAATCAGGTGAGCCAATAAAAGGATATCTTTCTCCAGATGGCTCCAGAATTATAATGGACAATTATAAAAAGGGACAAAGAGTAAAAGTTGACCTTATTCAGCTTGATGGTATCGTTGTACCACTTATTAAAAGTTCTTGCTTTATTGATCCAATAAATTACACCCTGTAGTCATAAAAAATTAATGCAACAGGGTGTAATTTTATTTA
>JBBRAW010000085.1:0-16319 GCA_038206385.1 Bacteroidia bacterium
ATTATAGACATTATTTCAACTAACGATGGGGGTTACTTAATGTATGGTGTAACATTCTCTCCACAAGGATTTGATATTAGCCTTACAGGATATAATGATACTTCATTATGGGTTGTAAAAATTGATAGCATGGGAACTAAATTATGGGATAAGCGATTTGGCTCTTGTAACAAAACGGGTATCCTTAATAATAATATTGGATATGGTAAAAATACTAAGAATCATTTAGTCATTAATACAAGTGATGGCGGTTTTTTATTAGCTACTAGTATTAAAGGAGCAGCTTGCGGTGATGTAACTGAAGCAGCGAGAGGATCATTAGATTATTGGGTAATAAAAATTGATCAAAACGGTATAAAGCAATGGGATAAACGTTTTGGTAGTTTGTTAATAAATAATGTTGAGTCACTTGCCGAAATGGATACTGGAATTTATGTTATCGGTGGAAGTACAAGAGGTGGTATTGGAGGCGATAAAACAGAAGCATCACGCGGATTTGATGATTTGTGGTTTGTATGTTTTGCTGATACTACTGTTGCAAATATTACAAGTGTAAACGAAATTTATCAAGCAAATAGTACACTCTCCATTTGGCCCAACCCAGCAAATGATGTTATAAATTTCACACTTACAGGAAACGATAAAATAAAAAATATTGTTTTATCTAACGTTCTTGGCGAAAAAGTTTTGGAAATAAATACACCAACAAACAACGCAATTCAAATTAATAATTTACAATCAGGCGTTTATTTATTCAAATGCGAAACAACAAAAGGAAAACGATTTATTAAAAAAGTGATGGTGACGAAATAAGAAAAACTTGAATTTTGTTTTGAAATAATTGTTGAATAAAAATTGTATTTAAAATGATACCGCATTTAGGTTATGTGCGGTATCATTTTTTTGTGCTTATTTTTAAAATTGACTAACTGAAACAGTAAGACACAATATTCGTATACTTGCATAAAATTAAAAATATGCAAGTTCATCATTGGCCAGGATTGTTTGCGGTATTTTTTTTAGCGATTGTTTTTTTGCAATCAGGATTCGATAAACTTTTCAACTTTAAAAAAGAATTGGCGTGGATTCGTCAGAAGTTTGCTCGAAACATTTTGCATGATTTTATAAGTCCAATTTTTATTGTGCTCACCTTGGCAGAAATTATAAGCGGAATAATTGCTGCTATTGGCGTAATTCAATTGTTGTTTTTCAACGATAGCACATTGGCAATTTATGGGGCTGTGGCTACATGCTCTACGCTCTTAATGCTACTATTCGGACAACGTTTTACGAAGGATTATTCGGGAGCCGCTACTTTGGTTCCTTATTTTATTGTTGCAATATTAGGATTGTATTTTTTGGTTTAAGGTTCGGCAATACTAGTTCTATTTTTATACTGCTTTTGTATTTAATTGTAATTCGCGAAATGTTACGCGTAAGAAATGGATTTTTAAAAATTCATACTAAAGTATTGGTATAAATCCCATCTTTACAGCATAGATCCAATACATCATGAAAAGAAACTTACTCTTAATTATATTGCTATTCTCATTAAAGGGATTCAGCCAAAATTGTATTCCTAATACCAATTCATTATCCTTTAACGGATCAAGTAATTATGTGTCGTTTACAACCGATGCTAACCTACAAATTACAGATTCCATTACCGTTGAAGCATGGATTTTTGCAACTTCGTGGGCTATTAATCCTTATCAAGGAACCATTTTTTGTAAGCATGGATGGAGCACTGGCGAACAAGGTTATGTATTACGAGCTGGTGGTACTGGTCAATTGACTTTTAATTTAGCAGGTGTAGATTCAGTGGGCACCTTATTGAGTTGGCAAGATTTAGTTAGTCCTATAAATACGCTTACGTTAAATACGTGGTATCATGTTGCGGGAACTTTTGATGGTGATTCGATGCGCTTATTTGTAAATGGAATTCAAATTGCCGCTAAAGTAATGCATGGTACCATTGTGCCTTCTACTGCATTTCCAGCTGCTATTGGAAAAATTTCAGATCCAAGTGTTGCACAAACTCGTTATTGGAATGGTCGTTTAGATGAAATTAGAGTATGGCATCGTGCATTAGGTGCTGCCGAAATTCTAGCGCATAAAGGAAATCACATTGATACTACTGGTGCAAATAATTTAGTTGGTTACTGGCGCCTCAACGAAGGATCAGGAACAATGACAACTGATTTAAGTTCGAGTGGAAATAATGGAACTTTAAATGGAGCTTCATGGTCTACTTCCGTTCCTTTTGCCAACACTGTAATTGCACATTATGTTATTCCAACTGGTGCAATTTTAACGTGTCAACCATCGGCTCCTTTTTATCAGTGGCTGTTAGGCGGTGTGCCAATATTAAATGCAACTCAACAAGTGTATACTGCAACGCAAGTTGGAAGTTATTCTGTTGTTTCATCTGATGCAAATGGGTGTTCATCTACCTCAAATTCATTCACTGTAACGAGCGCAGTTGGCATTATGGAGTTGGCAGAAAATGTAAATGTAAATATCGCTAATGCAGATGGTAAATTAACAATCAGTTTTCTTGATGGAACATACATCAAGAAAGTTCAGCTCTATGATGTTTCAGGTCGTTTATTACAAGCATCTGAGAAAGGAAAATCTGTTGTGTTTGAATCTAATAATTTATCACAAGGAGTATATATTTTAACTATCAGTACGGATAAAAATAATTACCAAAAAAATATTTATATTGGAAAATAATCGCAGATAATTCTATAAATAATTTTGGAAATCATTAGCCAAATTCTTTCAGCTATCGAAATCATTACACAGCTGAACATTCATTTCTTGTATGTGCTTTACTCTAAATTGCAGTTTTGCGATAAGGAAATTTTCATGATACCACAATTTGTTTTCAATTCTTGAATCTAGCATTGACCAAGTTGATCAGTTTCAACAAATATTTATCTAATTCTATTTTTAAATTGTCTACTTTTAAAGTTACTTACTCTTATAAGTTGTATTACAAAAAAAATGATAGTTGAACAAACAATTTAATAAGCCCAATTGTTTTTACTTGATTAGTTCTATTTCGGACTTTAGTTCTCAAATGATGTTATGCATTTTTAAGTGGCTAAATTTCTTTAAATTTGGCGTTCTATTAGGTTTTCTGAGTAAACAACTCTAGAAAGTCAAAATTTATTATTAAAAACAATTTATTAAGATATAAAAATGGAAAAAAATACACCTTCGGATTCAATATTATCCGATGTAAACACAAGTGAGATGAAGTGCCCATTTTCTGGAGGAGCTTTAAAGCAAAGTGCTGGTACAGGCACTAGAAACCGTGATTGGTGGCCAAATCAATTGAAGTTGAATATTCTTCGACAACATTCTTCTCTGTCCAATCCTATGGGAGAGTATTTCAACTATGCTGAAGAGTTTAAGAAACTAAATTTAGTTGATTTGAAAAATGACATCGTTAAACTGATGACCACTTCTCAAAATTGGTGGCCAGCCGACTACGGTCATTATGGTCCATTTTTTATTCGAATGGCATGGCACAGTGCGGGTACGTACCGTATCTCCGATGGTCGTGGTGGTGCTGGTTACGGAACACAACGTTTTGCCCCACTCAACAGTTGGCCTGATAATGCAAATCTCGATAAAGCGCGATTGTTACTTTGGCCGATAAAACAAAAATACGGTAAGAAAATTTCGTGGGCAGACTTAATGGTCCTTACTGGCAACTGCGCACTTGAGTCGATGGGATTTAAAACCTTTGGTTTTGGTGGTGGACGTGCAGATGTTTGGGAGCCAGCAGAAGATATTTATTGGGGTTCGGAAGGCGAGTGGCTGGGCGACAAGCGACATACTGAAGGTCGTGAGCTAGAAAATCCACTTGCAGCAGTTCAGATGGGACTGATTTATGTTAATCCGGAAGGACCAAACGGTAATCCTGATCCGCTCGCTTCAGCACATGATATCCGAGAGACTTTTGGGCGCATGGCAATGAATGATGAAGAAACAGTAGCACTAATTGCTGGTGGGCACTCCTTCGGTAAAACACATGGAGCTGCTGATCCCGGAAAATATGTAGGGTTCGAACCTGCAGGAGCACGAATAGAAGATCAAAGCCAAGGTTGGAAAAATACTTTCGGTAAAGGAAATGCAGGCGATACGATTACAAGTGGACTTGAAGGTGCTTGGACAACAACTCCAACAAAGTGGAGTAATAATTTTTTTGAGAATCTTTTTGGATTCGAATGGGAACTAACAAAAAGCCCAGCGGGGGCACATCAGTGGAAACCTAAAGGTGATGGTGGTGCAGGTACAGTTCCAGATGCGCACGATGCTACAAAACGACACGCACCATTTATGCTTACTACAGATTTATCATTAAAAGTTGATCCAGCTTACGAGAAAATTTCAAGAAGATTCTTCGAGAATCCAACTGAATTCGCAGACGCTTTTGCACGTGCATGGTTCAAGTTGACGCATCGTGATATGGGACCAATCGTGCGTTACCTAGGCCCTGAAGTTCCCAAAGAAGAGTTGATTTGGCAAGACCCAATCCCAACCGTTACACATAAACTTATTGATGATAATGACGTTGCTGTGCTGAAGAGTAAATTAATTGCTTCAGGACTTTCTATTTCTCAATTGGTATCAACAGCATGGTCGTCAGCATCGACATTCAGAGGTTCTGATAAACGTGGAGGCGCAAACGGTTCACGAATTCGCTTAGCACCACAAAAGAATTGGGAAGTTAATAATCCAGCACAGTTGGCGAAAGTATTAGAGTCGTTGGTGCAAATTCAAAATGAATTTAACGGCGCTCAATCTAATGGTAAAATAGTTTCAATTGCCGATTTGATTGTTCTTGGTGGATGTGTAGGCGTTGAAAGAGCAGCAAAAAATGCAGGTCATGATATTACTGTTCCTTTTACTCCTGGCCGCGCCGATGCAACACAAGAGCAAACGGATGTAGATTCATTCGCCGTAATTGAGCCTTCAGCGGATGGATTTCGTAACTATTTAAAATCCCGACATACAACATCTGCTGAAGAAATGTTGGTTGACAAAGCGCAACTTATGACACTTTCTGCACCTGAAATGACAGTTCTGATTGGCGGTATGCGTGTTCTTAACACCAACTTCAGTGATTCTAAGAACGGAGTGTTCACACATCAAACGGAAAAACTTACGAATGATTATTTTGTAAACCTTCTTGATTTGAATACCACATGGAAGTCAACTTCTGATGCACAAAGCAACTTTGAAGGTCGTGATCGTACTACTGGTGAATTGAAGTGGACGGGTACTCGAGTAGATCTCATCTTTGGATCCAATTCTGAGTTGAGAGCTTTAGCAGAAGTTTATGCATGCGAGGATTCAAAAGAAAAATTCGTTAAGGATTTTGTGAGTGCATGGAACAAAGTGATGAACCTCGATCGATTCGACTTAGTTTGATTGTAACCAATTGTAGAGAATTGAAAAAGTGATTTTTAAAAGATTTTAATTCTTTCTGACGATTGGTTTTTTGTTTAATTGTTGATTCTTTTATCGACGTACAAATCGTTTTACAAATGTACCATCAGTACTTTTAATACTTACCAAATACATTCCTGAAGCAATATTTTCTTTCAAGATTAAATGAGTATAACCTCCTCCAATTAACTGAGGATATTTACGTAAAACAATTTTGCCACTCATTTCTGTAATCGTTAATTCAGCCTTCTGACTAGAATCAGATTTGAAAAATATATTGAGTGGATCGGTTCCATTCCAAGGATTTGGAAAGAGGTGCATTACTTCATTATCGGGAATGGTGTAACCGGCTAGATTTAAAAGATTATTTGCAAAAGAAAAATTTGGAATTCCATAACCTAATAGAGAATCTGGGTTAGCATATTGGCTTGCACTTCTCTTGATAGCATCAATGATTCGCATGTTATTAAATGCTGGCCAGGCTTGCCACAAGCAAGCCGCAGCTCCTGCTAAAACCGGTCCTGAAAAAGAAGTCCCATTTCCTGTTTGAGGATTTGGATTTCCTGGAACATATAACCATGTTTGATATCCTTGATCTGCAATATCGGGTTTTACTCTACCATCTACACTTGGTCCAGTGCTCGAGAAATAAGCATACTGACCTAAACTATCAACAGCACCAACAGCCAAAATAGAATCTGCATCAGCAGGGCTTCCAATATACTGCCATTGACTTCCTCCTTCGTTACCTGCACTAGCAACTACTAAAATTCCTTTTTTCGCAGCAATATCGGCAGCTATAGATGCAGGACAAGTATTGCCATTCATATCTGCACGGGTATGATCATTAGCAGCAATGTCGAACGTTGTATATCCTAACGAAGTATTTATAACATCAGCTCCTGAACTATCCGCATATTCCGCAGCTACCGACCAATTGTATTCTTCAATAATATTTTCTGTTGCTGCATCTTCTGATACTAGCAAAATATAACTTGCATGAGGAGCAGTACCAATAAACTCCCCTGGAACATTCGCAGCCATACACGATAGAACACTTGCTCCATGGTAATTATCATTGTAAACATTTGTTTCATGATTCACGAAATCATACGTAGAGATTACACGATTTTGTAAAAATAAACTATCAAAACAACTCATCAAATTCGCATCTTTAAAACCTGCATCAAGAACTGCGATGATCATTCCATCACCAGCAAATCCTAAATTATGTAATCCATCAAGACCAATCATGCTAATTTGATTGAAGGAGTGGTTGTAATTAAAAGTTGCTGTTCGAAGAGCCGCATTATTCAAGATCGCTTGATACTCATCATCAAATTTATTCTTTACAGGAATAACATTTTGCAAAGCATGTCGACCAACATTTGTAGTATTTATTACATACGGTAATAGGCTTATTGCATTTAATACATTTGGATTTAGCGTTTCGATAATTACGGCATTAAACCATTTGCTAATATTCAAAATTGTTGCACCAGTAGCAGCAACACCTTGTACATAATTTGGATTAACAGGTAAGTCGTTTAGCTCTATTGCAATGTTGTATCTATTACGTCGATCAATTGCACGTTGCGACAAATATTGATGTGGTTGTGTAATCGTAAATGGCGAATTAGTTCTATCTGCAAAACGAATTACATAACGATTTTGTGCGTTTAAAAAAGTAAAACTAGAGAGTAGAATTATAGTAAGTAAACAATTTTTTATCATGGATGGTAGGAGTAGGAGAGTAGTGTTTCAGTGTAAGTATAACCAGATTTAATGCTGGAGAAATTAAATACTTTTTCATAATGTTCGTTAGTGCGATAATAAAGTCCAATACCTTTTGCATAACGTTCTTCATCAAAGTCGCGATGTATTGCGTTTAAATTTTCATCGTCGTATTGACTAATTTTCAGCGTTGAAGCGTAGGAATTGTTTCCAGAAAAATCTGCAACATTTAATGCTGTAATTTTATAATACATCACATCAAGATTATTGTACGTGTTTCCGTTCCATGTTGCATTTAGCGTAGGATTAATTACAAATTTCAAATAACGAATATTATCTTCCACCAACTCCGCAGTTGAATTCGTAATGTTTGCATGCCACACTTTCCAAATAATCCATTCGCTGGTAATTGGATTTTTTAGATAACGTTCTATCCTTTGTGTTATACGATTTTGGTTATCAAAATAACTGGATGGAATTACTTCTTTCACTTGATAACTAATCGAGTCATGTGTATTAAAAAAGTCATCCCAATAAATCGAATCCACCTGATAAAGGCGCGTCATTCCAACTAATGGTGAAAAATATTCTGAACCTGAAGTAATATTATTTGCTGCTGTATTTTCTTTTTTGCACGATGAAAATCCCAATAAAATAGTGGCGAAAAGTGTAATGTATAGTGTCGATTTTATCAAGGAGTAATGGAGTAGGAGAGTAGCGTTTCTGTGTAAATATAACCAG
Organism: Bacteroidia bacterium; assembly: GCA_038206385.1. GTDB lineage: Bacteria > Bacteroidota > Bacteroidia > AKYH767-A > OLB10 > JANXSD01. The sequence continues at coordinate 7,942 of JBBRAW010000085.1, forward strand.
ATTTAATGTTTTCAGTACCGAATAGTTTTTCAACATCTTCATTCACTCGGTAATAAAGTCCTGCGCCTTTTGCATAACGTTCTTCGGCAAATTTTCGGTACACTAAGTTATCATCATTACCGTGACTTACTGTCAGCGTTTCGTTAAATGTTAAGCTACCTTTTGTGTCAGGAACGCCCAAGCTTGTGATCACGTAATCTTGAGGGTCGAGTGTATTGTAGGTGTTACCATTCCAAGTTGCATTTATAGCAGGCGTAAAAGTAAGTTTTAAGAAGCGAATATTATCTTCTACTTGTTCACCGGTTGTGGTTGTAACATTAGAAGACCACACCTTCCAAATCACCCAATTTCCAGATAAAGAATCTTTCCTGAAACGTTCGATGCGTTGTGTTGGACGATTTTGATTATCAAGGTAGGTCGATGGAATCACTTCTTTCACTAGATAGGAAACAGTGTCGTGTTGATTGTTGAAATCGTCCCAATAAATTGAATCCACCTGATAAAGGCGCGTCATTCCTACCACCGAGGAAAAATATTCAGATCCTGTGATGGTAGTATTAGGAGCGGGATTTTCTTTTTTACACGATATCACTATCAGCGAAAATAAAGCTAGAAGACAAATTTGAGGACTGAATTTCATTTTGAAGATATTTAGACCACTTTTTTACGATTAATCGGAATATTAGTTGTGATTTCTAGACGCTAAATTCTTACTATATCAATCAAATCGAAACTGAAATTAATTTTTATTGATCACATCAATAAATCCGCCACCAATTACATCATCACCCTCGTAAAAAACTGCTGATTGTCCGGGCGCTATTGCAGATACTGGGCTATGAAATATTACTTTCATAGTATCACCATCCTGAGTTATCGTACTCATCGTTCCTGGATCTTTGTAACGAATTTTTGTCAACGCTTCCATCGGTTCATTCAAACTAGCGTATTTAATCAAGTTCAGTCCGTGAACACCCATTTCTTGACGTTGTAAATCTTCAACAGGTCCAAGTACAACAGTGTTTGATTCAGGCATAATTTTCGTCACGTAAAGTGCAGATCCTACAGCTATCTCTAATCCTTTTCGTTGACCGATGGTATAGAATGGATAACCTTTATGTTTTCCTAAAATTTTTCCGTTGCCATCAATGAATAATCCGCCATCAAGGCGTTCATCTAATCCTTCGATTTTATTACGTAGAAACGAACGATAATCGTTATCAGGAACAAAGCAGATTTCGTAACTCTCACTTTTATTTGCGAGCTCGTGCAGATCCATATCACGCGCCATTTGCTTGATCGCTGTCTTTTGAAATCCACTAATCGGAAACATCGTTCTGCTAAGGCATTCTTGCGAAACACCCCAAAGCACATAACTCTGATCCTTGGTAATATCTAGCCCACGTGAAATCACATGACGGCCATTTTCCTCACGTACTTTAGCATAATGACCAGTAGCGATAAACTCACAATTGAGCATATCGGCGCGTTTGAGGAGCGCTTCCCACTTGATATGTGTATTGCACATCACACAAGGGTTGGGAGTTCTACCAGCCATGTATTCACCTACGAAATTATCGATTACATGCTCTCCAAATTCACCTCTGATGTCGAGTATGTAATGCGGAAAGCCATATCGAACAGCGATACTCCGGGCATCATTAATTGAATCCAAACTACAACAGCCAGTTTCCTTCTTACCGATTCCAGCACTGGCATAATCCCACGTTTTCATAGTGATTCCCACCACTTCATACCCCTGATCATGCAACATGATTGCGGCCACTGAACTATCAATTCCGCCACTCATTGCCACTAAAACTCTTCCTTTTTTGCTCATGATATTTACTGCGGCAAAGGTAGGGGGAAATTAATTAAGAATTAAGAATGCAGAATGCAGAATTGAGTTGAATCTTCTTTTAATTACTCCGAAGGATAATTCTTATGGCAATAAGGACAATAATTCTTAATCCGATAGCTATCGGATCTGCATTCTGTATTTCGAATCCGATAGCTATCGGATCTGCATTCCGAATTCTTAATTCTTAATTCTGAATTCGTAATTCTTTTCACGAAAGCCTTCGTGAAAAGAATTACGATGCTTTCGCGAGTAAATGTTTGAACTGAATCTCAAAAAGTTCCTTGTAAAAACCATTATGCGCAAGTAATTCTTGATGATTTCCTTGCTCTACAACGCGACCGTGATCCATTACAATAATTCGGTCAGCATCTTGAATAGTTGCTAGGCGATGAGCAATCACTATCGATGTACGTTGTTGTGTGATGGTATTTGTTGCTCGCGTTATCATCTCTTCCGTTTCAGAATCAACAGAGGAAGTTGCTTCATCTAAAACAAGAATTGCAGGATTGTAAACATACGCTCTTATAAACGAAATTAATTGTCGCTGACCCATTGAAAGTACATTGCCTCGCTCTTGCACATAGTAATCATACGTGCCAGGAAGTTTATCAATGAAAACGGAAGCGCCAACTTTTTCAGAAGCCTCTTTAATTGCAGCAAGTGGAATGTCGTTATTTAGTAAAGTGATGTTGTTGGAAATAGTATCTGAAAACAAAAATACATCTTGCAATACAACAGCAATTTGCTTACGAAGTGATTCAATTTTGTATTCGCGAATATCAATTCCATCAACTAAAATCGCTCCTTCACTAATTTCATAAAAGCGATTTAGTAAACTGATGATCGTAGATTTTCCTGCGCCAGTAGCACCAACAAAAGCAACAGTTTCTCCAGGATTTACTTTAAAGTTTACATCTTTTAATACCCAATTTGGCGCATGATTTTCGCCGTTGTTAAAATCATAAGCAAACGAAACATTGCGAAATTCTATTTCACCTTTTGCACGTTCAGGAGCATAATTTCCTCCTGCATGTGTTACTTCTTCTTCATCCATCACCTTGAAAATTCGCTCTGAACTCACCATTCCCATCTGTAAAGTATTAAATTTATCAGCTAACTCACGAATCGGTCGAAACAACATATTGATGTACATAATAAATGCAACAAGATTTCCGAATGTAACTTCTTCACGTATAACGCCACCGGCTCCCCACCAAACAATTAATCCAATAGAAACGGCAGATAAAATTTCTACAACAGGAAAAAAAACGGAGTAATATAATACTGATCTGATGTTAGCATCACGATGTTCTTTGTTGATAGCATCAAAGCGTTTATGTTCTTCTTCTTCGCGATTAAAAATTTGTACAATGCGCATCCCAGTAAGATGTTCTTGCACAAAAGTATTTAGCGCAGCAACTTGTGTTCTTACATCGCCAAAGCTTTCTTTAATTTTATTTTTAAAGACATTGGTTGCAATCATCAACAATGGAATTGTACTTAAACTTATCAATGCCAATCGCCAATCCATATAAAACATTACACCAATAATTACTACTAGTTGAAGTATATCTCCGATGATCATAATGAGTCCTTCGGAGAAAATATCAGCAATGGTTTCCATATCAGATACACTTCTCGTTACTGTTGTTCCTACAGGTGTTTTATCAAAATAATTTAGTTTGAAGTTCATCATACGATCAAACAAGGAAGTTCGTAAATCACGAATTACTTCTTGCCCAAGAAGATTGGTGTACCATGAATGAAAATATTGTAAACAGGATTGTACAATCAAAATTACAATCATTGCAATGGTTAACCACATCAAGCCTTTTTCATTATCAGTTGTAACGAAATTATCTAATGCGTACTGCGTTAGGATTGGTCGTAAAGGTGCAATTAACGCTAAGGATATTGTTAATACCAATGCTCCGTAAAACATTTTACGATATGGTTTTGTATAATGATAGAGCCTTCTTAAAAGGTGACTATCGAATGCTTTTCCGCTTACGCTCATGGATGAAATGGACTACGTCGTTTGCTGTGAATATAGGGATAACAAATTTCTTCGAGGAATAATCCTTCTGCTGGTACTGATTGTCCTGCTTTCGTTCTATCTTGACTTTTAATAATATTTTCGAAATCTTGTAATGTAATTTTGTGTTCGCCAACTTGAATAAGCGTTCCTACTATTGCACGTACCATTCCTCTTAAAAATCGATTTGCAGAAATAGTAAATTGTAATAAGTTGCCTTTCTCTATCCATTTTGCCTCTGAAATTTTGCAAATAGTTGTGTGCTGCTGACCACCTGATTTACTAAAGCAACCGTAGTCATCGAAATGGAGTAGGAGAGATGCCGCTTCATTCATTAAGTTAATATCCAACGGGTGAGACCAATACCAAGTTTGTTCATTAAGAAATGGATTTTTCTCTCTGCTGATATAATAACTGTAACTTCTTTTAGTTGCATCGAATCGCGCATGTGCATTTTCTGCTACAGCAATAACTTGATAAATTACTATATCATGATTTAAGATCGCATTTAATTTATGCTGAAGTTTCTCTATTTCCTCAGTTGATAAATCACAAACGAAATGTGCAAAAAATTGCGAAGAATGAACAGCCGTATCCGTTCGACCGCAGCCTACCGTTTCAATAGGTGTACGACAAAGTATTGAGAGTGCTTTGTTTAGATTCTCTTGTACGGAAGTAGCGTTGATCTGCACTTGCCATCCATGATAATGGGTGCCTTTATAGGCTAATTCTAGAAAATATCGAGGCATGCGCAAAGATAAAAAATGTGTTGAAGCAAGATGCAACTTATTGCAAATTAAAAACTATTTTCGTCGAATGAGAAATTTGGATCGAAAGCTTGTTGCGGGAAACTGGAAAATGAATTTATTGCGACAGGATGCACAGTGGTTGATGGCTGAAATCATAGCCATGTTAGCTGATGAAGAATCGCGTGATGTTCGAGTAGCAATCATTCCCTCATTCGTGCACATTGGTGCATTGGTGCAACAGGCTTCCGCTGATAACCGCATTGGTATTGGAGCACAAAATTGTTCTGATAAAATTTCTGGCGCATATACAGGTGAAGTTTCTGCCGCAATGATAAATTCAGTTGGCGGAAAATATATCATCATCGGACATTCTGAACGTCGCGCTTATTTTAATGAAAGTGATAAACAACTTTTAAATAAAACCAGGTTAACATTAGCAGAAAAATTAATTCCAATTTTCTGTTGCGGTGAATTATTTGCTAATAGAAATTCAGGGAATTATTTTGACATCGTTAAGCAGCAATTGACAAATAGTTTATTTGAATTATCGAGCGATGATTTTAAAAATGCTGTGATCGCCTACGAACCTGTTTGGGCTATTGGAACTGGTCTTACTGCTTCTCCTGATCAGGCACAAGAGATGCATGCATTCATTCGTGAATTAGTTGCAGATAAATACGATGCATCAATTGCTGATCAAACAACTATTTTATACGGTGGAAGTTGTAATGAAAAAAATGCGAAAGAACTTTTTTCTTTGCCTGATGTGGATGGTGGATTGATCGGTGGCGCTTCATTGAAATCAAGAAGTTTTATTGAAATTATTAAAGCGCTTTCATAAAAAATTATTTACTACTTTCTTTTTTTACAACACGAATCAATTTACTTTTTCTTGCTTTGGAAATTTGAATTAAGTTTAAGCCGATTTCAAGTTGTTTGGATTCAAAACTTATTTGATGATTTCCATTAATAAAGTATTGACTTCCTAATTGTTTTTTAATGGCTCCCAATTGATCTACTAAATTAAATTTAATGAGTGCAGGTAAATCATTGGAGAATTCTATCGTAAAATAATCCTCCTCCTCTATTGGATTGGGATAAACAATGTCTGAAATTAATTGGGTGCTATCAAGGTAATTATTGTTTTTTGTATATTTTGATTCTACTGGACCTATATCTAAGCCATTGCCTTGTTCTCTTGGTTGTAAATAATAATCTTGCGAAAACTCCGAATCAATAATTTTTGATCCAGCATCAATCACTGGAGATATGGATTGCAAATTGAAATTATCATTTAAGGCATCAACAAAAAAGAGTTGATCCAGGCTACCCGTACAAAAATTAGCGTTTTGAATAACTGGATTGCCAATAGTTAGTATATAATTTTTTTCTTGAATTGCAGGATTAGATATTACTTCACTTTTTATGATAATGTTATTAGAAATAATATTTTTATTGCTACTTAAATTACTTAACATTCTCACTCCTTCTTTTCTGGGATTCAAAATTAAATTATTGTATACTGAAAAAAACATTTGTGGAAAGCTTGATTTATCATCAATATAAATTCCATAATTTGAGCTTGGCTTTTCATTATTTTTTCCTGGATTCAAAATAATATTATTATAAATTTTTATATCACCTAAACCATTATCCAAAATTCCAGTTCCTTCTCCATCTTTAATCAAATTGTTAAAGATAGAACCCGTTGAACCTTCGCCTAAAATAATCCCCGTCATTTGCCAATCAACTTGTTTCTGGCTATCGTAATATATTTTGTTATTATAAATTTGAGTGTTGATTGCAGAGCTTACTTGTATTCCATCCCAACCCGAGTATTCAATTAAGTTATTGTAAATTTTTACATTGCTTAAAAGTGCAGGTAAAACAACTTTTGGTCTTCCGTTACATATTAGTGTTTGTCCGTTATAAAACGAGCTACCAATATACATAGATTCTGTACCGCTATGATGTATGTAGCAATCATGTATTACAGTATTTTTTTGAACAAAATTATTTCTGTTGAAGTCGCAATCGGGCTCTGTTTTTGCCGTAATACCAGAGTATAATGAATTTCCAATTTCAATATTATTTATTTCAAAGTCAGTTGAGAAATCGCCAATACCTAAAGCTGTTCCTTGAATATTAAAGATGCTGATTCCATATTTAATGGATGTGTCACCTTCACCACTTAAATGTATAAAAGAGCAATGGCGAATGGAAATTCCAAAATAATGATTGCTATTAAATTCTACTTTTCCTTGGTTTATTATTGTGATTGGAAGATTAGAACTTCCGTGAATGTTACGTAGTATTAATAATCTTCTTATTCCAGGTAGCAACCAAATAGTATCACCAGGTTGCAATGTTTTATAAGGATTAAATTCTGCATCAACTAAATTGATGGAAGTGCTAATTTCAAATTTATGCTGAGCTTTAACATTATTAAAACTCAGCATAAATAGAATTAACAAACATGTTGTCAAAATATACTGCGAAAGAAAAGCGCGAATCATCATTTATCTATTTAAAATATAGTTTGTATTTCTGTAGCCTGGTTTATCTTGAAACCAATCTTGGTATTGTGTTCCACCTGATACAGCCCAATATTGGAATTTTGTGTAGGCTGATATAATTTGATTTTTTTCAACAACAATTGGAAAGGCAGCCGGGATGTTTATTGCCCATGGTAAATTTTGATCCGATTTATAATACCTTCCTAATGCTACATTACTTCTATCACTAAAGGTATTTAACATTGTCACGTCTGCTAAATCCGTTGGTGGATTATCTGGAAGATGTATTTCATATCCTCTTCTAAGATTGCTTATCATAAATGGATTAAATGGTGATAACCCTATTGCATTCGGCGATAATGGTGTTACAAATTTAATTTTTATGTGTAGCGTATCGGACACTATTATTGGTGAACCAATTTGTGTGTTTACATAAAAACCACTAGGACGCTTTGCTAAATTTAATGCATTATCAAATGCTATTACTACACAATTTTGTTGACCTACTTCGGTTCCGTTTCCATTTTGGTGAATATAATTACCACTTAAGTTATTACCTGTTACACTTTGTATAAAGGAATAAGGAACTGGTAGTTCAAATCCAAAACCATTTTGATATGACCCACCAACAGCATTCACAAAAATTTCTGCATCAACTTCTGCAACCATATTATTACTATTTTTAATTGTATTAAATTTATATCCAACAATTAAATCATTAAAATCGAAATCACCTCTTGTTGGCCATAAATCTTCGAATGCGAAATGACCAAATATATTATTTGATGGATAAAAACTATTTGTTGCAAGAGTTCCATCATCGGGATAGTCATCACTTGAATTTCCTACACCATCATTATCATTATCGCTTTCTAACGATGTTGTATTTGCGTTATTAGAACCAATTGCATTTCCTGAATTCGAACTTATATAAAATATAGCATCGTTAAAATCATTATCGCACCATGATCCTCTATTTAAGTCTTCAAATCCAATTACCAATTTTTGCTCAATAGAATCCCATAAAACTACATTGTGTGCTTTTAATGATGCACTTGATTCAGGATTAAAATCATCATCTGAATAATATTGATAATATCCATTTCCAACGGTATTATTTGTGGAATTATATGCATCTGAAAGTAGTACAAATCCTATTATTGTATCTGCACCAAATGAACCTAAATAAACTTTATCACCAGAAATTAATCCTCCTC